>NZ_JBBNAD010000004.1:0-300000 GCF_037996765.1 Bdellovibrio sp. GT3
TGAAAACAATAATTAGTTTATTTGGTGATGACTGCAGTTTTTGAGTGAACTGCAGTAGGCATTTGACGCTATTTTTTCTCAGCAGCAGTTGGTGTCGGAGCCGGAGTTTGAGGCTGAGCAGGTACTGTGTTTGCCGTTGGTGATGGCGTCGCTTGGTTTGTTTGCTGTTGCTGCTGCTTTGGGTTTTCTGCTGGAATTGTTTGTCTGTTGAGCGTGCTCATTAAGTACGTTCGACCAATTTCATAGATCTTATTCTTGCTCTTAATTTCCTTCAGGCTCATTTGCAGGATGATTCCGGGATCTTTTTCGTCAGGTAGATCCAGAACTTCGACTTCTAAATAGTAGTTTCCTTCTTTCACTCTTTGAAGAGAGAGTTTTTCGCTGCCTAGTAGGGTGCGCGCAAGATCAGATCTTACCAGGTATTCTATAGTTGCGATGGAGTTCCACTCTTTGGGCAATTGGTTGGTGCGCTTTAGACCGTCAATATCATCATTAATCAACTTTACTAACTGCTGTGCAGGAGTGAGTTGGATGCAGGCCTCTTGGGATTTGGATACTACTTTGATGAAATTTGCACTGGGGTTGTCTTGAACGATTAAAAATGCCAGAACGCCGGCTGCAAGTATCACTAGGGTGCCAATCAGTTTGTAGATCATAATGCTTCCTTCGCCAGGGATTCCTTCGATATTGGGAACTGCCTCTATATTATTGGAAAGAAATTGGATGGGCTCAAAGTCCTTTTGGCAAGGAGCCCAAAATCGCTCCTTCGGGCTAGGCTCCTTCGAGACGCTAAATTGCTGAAATTGCACGTGAAAGGGCGCCCTAATGGGGCTTCTGTCAAAGATATCGACGCTCTGGATGCTTTGAATGGAATCTGGTGAAACCTTAAATAGCGCATAATTTCATATATTTAGTGGTGATGCTCAATTCTGGCACTGAGATTGGATATATCCAGGTGAGAGAGGTGTGCCTATGAAAACACTTACTAAATTAACAGCGCTAGCATTTGTTGCTGGATTCTACGTGGGATGCTCCCCGGTTAAGTTCGGAGTGAGTAGTGCTGTATGTAATGCCGACACGGATTGTGTCGTTCAAAACAATAAATTGGCTTACACCTATCAAGTCACTGCGGGCTCTGGAAAAGTCGACATCCTGATTGTGAACGACAACTCAGCCTCAATGTCTTTCGAGCAAAAGAGACTGGCTCCGCGCTTTGCCAGCTTCATTCAAAATCTGGATTCTGCAAAAGTTGATTATCGTATTGCGATTACCACGACTGATATCAGTGGTGGTGCCCACTCTATGAGTGGTCAGTTGGTTTCGTTTGGTGATGGATCTAAATATGTAACTCCGACCAATGCCAACAGATTGTCTTTGTTCAATGCTGCTATTCAAAGAACTGAAACTAAAAACTGCGAAAACTTTGTAGCGAACTATCTTAGAAACAACGGATTTGGTTCCATCAATACTCAAGCCTATGTGAATGCCTATAACGCTAATTGCCCTTCGGGTGATGAGCGCGGTATTTACGCGGCGAATATGGTGGTTCAGAAAAATCCAAGCAGCTTCATTCGTTCCGATGCTCACTTGTCCATTATCTTTTTGTCTGATGAAGATGAAAGAAGTGGCAAGTACTCTGATGGCACATATCCATTGGCAAGCTTGGATCAACCGGCATCATTGCCGAAATCTGTTCAATCATATTTGGGCGACATCAAGTACAGCTCACTTTCCATTCACGCGATCGTTGTGAAGGATACAAGCTGCCTGGCTCAACAAAATGCGCAGGTATTAGGTGATACTCCAAACCAGGATACAAAAGGCTTATTCCCAGGCTCTATTGGTTCAGCTTATCTTTCATTCACGAATGTCAGCCGTCCATGGGGTGTTGCTGCGGATATTTGCTCTTCTGATTACACAGGTCAGCTGGGTACGATCCAAACGTCCATTCAAGCCAAAATTAAAAATATCCTGCTGAACTGTTCAAACCCTGAAGACTTGACGGCAAAAGTAGGTGGAACAAATGTGGCTCACTCTGTTTCGGGAAATATCCTGACCCTAAGTCAGACTCTTGCTTCGGGCACTTCAGTCAGCTTGTCTTACAAGTGCGGATTGTAGAACGACCCGTAATTCGAAACTAAAATTGGAATAAATTTTAAAGGCAAAGCTCAACAAGCTTTGCCTTTTTCATTTTGAAACGTTTTGTATGGAAAATTGAATTGTCATGAGACGCTCGCGAATAAAAGTTTAATTTAGCGAAAATGTTTTAGACAATAGAGGGGTTGCGGAAGGTGAGGACGCTTTCAAGATCCTGAAAATGTATGACCCTAGACCAAATTACGTGGTCTTAGTCCTTTAGTCTTGAAAGTGGTATCCGATATAACAAATATGGGAATGCTAGATAGATACAAAAAAAAGGGCGGCTTTTATCAATTGCTACAGTTGTTGGAAACATCACCAACAGCTAAAAGAGAGCAATTTCTAACTCTAATTGCAGGTGAGAACCCGGTTTGGGAAGAAGCACTTCGCAAAAGAATTCTGACAATTGCCAGAGTTTATAGTTGGGAAGGCCAGTACTTGGTCGAAATCTTCTCTCGCGTGCAGCCGACTACATTAGCATATGCTCTTCATGGCAATCCGCAGGAGCAAGTTGATACCTTGCTTAGCTGCTTGCCTCCGATCTCTAAAAGAAAGATCACGGATCTGATGGCCGAGGCAGCTCCAACGCCTGCAGAAAAGGGAACTTGTGTCTCTAAAATGCTGACTGAGGTGCGTGGTTTTATTGGCCAGGGGATCATTCGCCTTGAGAAAGTGGATCCGGAACTTCATATTCCAGAAAATATCGAAGAGATACTGAATATAACGTCATTCAATATTGGATCTGCTCCGCTGACTGATGCAGCAAAAAAAGATGCAAAGCCAAATATCGTTGGCGAATCAGATGGTGCACCTTCTGCAGGTGTGAATCAAGAAGCTGAGTTTTTGAAACGCAAGGTGAATCAATTATCTTCAGAGGTAAATGCCTTGAAGCATGAGAACACTGTTTTGAAAGACAAACTCGCGCAGATTAAAAAGATCGCTTAGTTGAACCAAGCCCGACGTTCGTCGGGCTTCAATTTGAGTATTAACTCCACAGGTTTCCTGTTTTCGTCAACCAATTAGACAAACAGGGAACTGCCATTAATCCAGTTGCCTTAAGTCCGATAAGCCATTTGAAGCACGTGAGGTGTACTAAATGGTTTTTCTTAGAACCGCAATTATCGCATTATCTTTCGTCGTGTTGGGCACTGAAGCCCTGGCGCAAGTCTCGATAATCAACGAGGAACAGAATGATTCTGATTTCTTGTTGGAACTGACAAAGGCCCTGGATCCGAATTCGGTTTCGGTCATGGGTGTTTTTGATAAGGTTCCGAAAGCAGAGAACAACAAGGACATTGCGCCTGGTTGTGATCCCAAGTTTTTTGAGGACAAGCTGCTGTCAGCACAACGCAGTCCTCATGAATACGCAAAGTTAGTTAAACAATATATTCAAACCTGTCAGAGTGAGTTGGCTCATAAATCCCCAAAGGGATTGTTGAGTCTGGCCAAAATGGCATTGGATGACTACAAGTTTCTAAAGCATCCACAGGTCAAAACGATCAAAATTCCATTATCGAATGGAGTCATTGTTCCTGCGATCGTGGGACTTAAGCAGGACCCTCGTCCGCGTCCTTTGGTGATAATGAAATGCGGAGTTTTCTGTGGGGCGGATCAAAACGCGTTCATGAAAACCTTCATGATCCAGCTGTTTGATCTCACTCCTTATAATGTGGTGTTGTTGGCGAACCAAACTGGTTTGGACTATTTGAAAATCAATGGGCACTTTTCCCTGGGTGGGTGGAGTGAAGGCTATGAGTCTCTTCTTGCCGGCAAGTGGTTGCGTGAGCAATGGGAGCACAAAGACCGTATCTCCAGCATGCACTTGATGGGGATGAGTCTTGGTGGAAATGCCGCGGTTTATGGGGCTGCATTCAACGATATTTACCCAACATTCAATGGTCATAAGGTATTTAACTCAGCGACAGCGATTTGTCCTGTAGTGTCTTTAAAGCCGACCCTTGAAAATCTATATAATGATAATTTGGTCGGACCGGTATTTAACATGATGTCTCGTGCCCAACTTCGTGCGGCAAGAAAGCATCTGACCGACATCCCGGATATGGTGGCGGAAGAGCGCTTGCCAGGCAGAAAGCACATGCCTTCCTATCTGGGGGAAATGGCAGTCACTTCCATGCAAAGACGTGGCGTCGCGAGCACGTCGCAAACGGAATTCTTTTTCAACAATAACTTTTGGAACATTCCGCATAAGTTGCAAACTCCGCTAATGGTTTTCGGTTCCAAGGATGACAACGTCGTTAGCAATAAATTGAACACCCAGGTGTTTGAATTTGACGAGCATTATGAAAAGGCTGCCAATGTCGGTGTCATTAATGTGAGTTATGGCAATCACTGTGCCTTCTCGGCGGCATATGGTTATCAGTTGGCGGCGATGGTCTTAAGAAGCTTTGTCATGATTCACAGCCCGGAGTTTTCGGATTTCTATAAAAGATCTGAGATGGCCTGGAAGTTTGGATTCAATAAGATTCCCAATGTCTATCAGCATATTGGGCAATCTTGGAAGTTTGAAGCAAACTCCGATCAGGTAGCAGTGACCTTTAAGATGTTCAATTCAGTGGCAAATAAAAGCTGCTATTACAAGAATCCATTCAGTGACTCATCCTCGGGATGTGTGACCTCTCGTAAAATAATGGTTCCAGTTTCAGGTCTGAAAGCATTAGGTGCCCGCATGCCAGTGAACGACGTGGAAGCTCAGGCCTTGACCAGACAGTTTAATTCGAAGGTTGAGTTTGTGAGTGGCGGTAAGCCCTTGAATGGCACGAGTAAATCCAGTTTCAATCTAAGCTGGCGTCCTTTGTTTGAATAAAAAAAGTGCAGCTCCTTTAAGAGCTGCACTGATTTTCAATCTCTATAATCTTAATACTTATTCTACTGAGGAAAGAGCTCTGCGAAGTGCGTCTTCATCTTTTACGCCGATGAAGTGCAATTCTGCGCGACGTTCTTCTCTGTTGCTGCCGCCAACGGAGCCTTCAGAGCCTCTGCCGACTGCTGCGACTTTGGAGGAATCAAGACCATATCTTTCCAATGCGCTTGCCACTGTGTCGGCGCGACGTTGGGAGATACGTTCATTGATGGCTGAAGATCCAGTGGAGTCAGTGTATCCACGAACTTCCACACGTTCGAACAACTCAGAGTTTTCATCAAGAACTTTCGCCAGTCTTTCCACTCTACGTTGATCCGTATTTGTCAGAGCAACTTGCGAAGAGTTGAAGTTGATTGATGAGTTGCCAGCGATAAGGCTGGACAGAGCCACGTCATTCAAGATTTGAGAAGGTTCCGCAGAAGCAACCGGACGTGCCGTTTCGACTGCTACGAACTCATCTTCAACCATAGTGTCTGCAGCTGTGGATCTGACGGACGTTCTGTAGGCGTTTGGATTCCAACCCATTTGCAAGTCCACCAGGTACATCATAACAACGTCACCTTGATTTGATGTTTCGCTCATGGCGCGAAGACCGATACGGCCCAGCCATGACTCTGACATATCAAATTCTTTCAAACCTTGCAGGCCTACGAACTGGGCATCACCTTGAGAGGATGCATAGTTCACACCTTGGTTAAAGAATTGATTTCCGACCACACCCCACTGCCAGCGACCCTCGGTGCGGTAGCGGGCTGCGATTTCCAGAGCACCATCGGTACTAGCAGTATCTCGAGCAGTATCATGTATGAACTGTTGATTGTTCACACCGTAACCCAGGTCAAAGACCCATGGACTTTCAAGGTACCAGGAACCAAGCAATTTGATGGTAGCTGGTGTTCCTTCCACATCTTGAATCTCAGCTGCATCGTAACCCGTGTAACCACCACCCAATCCAATAAAAGGTAATAAACCTCTTGGTGGGGCGGATGTGGCTTCACGTCCGAATTGCAGTGTGCTTGAAGTAGCTGACTGATCCGTTTCTTGGGCTTGCACCCAAGATCCTGTGCAGATTAGTGCTGCGATGATGAGTTTTTTCATAAAGAGTGTCTCCTTGTTTATGGCAGCTTCAGTATGAACGCTAATGCCCTTTCAGCAATTTTTTTTCGTATTCGAGGGGGATCTGTGTGATCAATCAGATGTGTGTTTGCCCATGAACAAACACATACTGGACGTCTCATTACCGGCGGTTCAATGAACTGCACAAAGAGCTGTAGTGACGGACCAGGGTGGCCTCAACCGGGTCTCGCTCTTTTTCATCCACTATATATACTCCAACCGGATCATTGGTGTCTTTGATCGGTACTATCCCGGTCACAATCCCCGGCGCATAGAACCGGGAGTCAGCTTGTCGATAAGTAAGTAAGGCATCGTGGCCAGGGCGGTTCGAATCGTAAACCCAAAACTTCACGTCACCATTGGATTCACGTGTGTACCTTTTTGCAAGGACCACATGTTGGGCCACGCGACTGGCTCTGACGACGACGAGACTGAATTTATTATTCTGCAGGTTTTGCACCAGAAGATTTCTGGATTCGAGATTGTTCTTTTTGCTGCGACTGCCATTGCCAATGATGAGTTTTAAGTTCTTGGCAAACTTGTGAAATCGCTCCGTTTCGTATTTTTCAATTTCGGATTTAAAATCACGGTCGCCGACCCCGCGGATGAGAGTTGACAAAATTCCGAAATCCATTCGGGGGTAGGCTTCCTGGTTTTGCATGACAGGATAAGTGGGATTTCCCCGCAGCATGTTAAGGACTTGAAGCGTTTGGGGGCGTGAGTATTCAGAAGGAGCATTCCATCGCCCCAGGTAAAAGAAAAGACGTTGTGCCCGTGAGAGGGACCAGCACACTCCAAGTTGATAAAGACCACTTTTAACATCATATTCCCAATTCGTAGTGGGAAGGTGGAAGTCCGACGAGAACTGACGGGGAGACATGCGTTTGTAAATTTCATTCATCGTCACCTTGTTGCAGGGGAGATCCGTCACCAATGAGTCAGTGATTGTTTGAACGGCCATTGTGTTTGCGGAAGCAAGGGTTGCGACTATGAGTGAAGAGATAAATAATTTTTTCATCGCCAAACGCTAGCAAAGAATATTTTTCGGTGCGAATGGAGAAGTATTAAGAGTTGGAAAAACAAAAGGGCGTGAATTACACGCCCTTTTGAGTTCATGCTATTTATGAAATGAACTATTTTTTAGCTACTAGTTTCAAAGTCATCTCGAATTCATCGTTGATGATTTTGTCTGCAGTAAGTTCTTTGAAGAAGTTACCGGAACCATATTTCAAGCCCCATTTTGTACGGTCAACTTTTACTGTTGCTTCGCCAGTCATTACGCCTTTGTCGGTAGTGATTTTTGCTGGGAACTCGATTGGGTTTGTTTTGCCAATCATTGTCAGTTCACCTTTAACAGTCACTTCATCTTTTGCTTTTGGAGTGATGCTAACGATTTTGAAAGTTGAAACTGGGAATTTTGTTACGTCAAAGAAGTCTGCATTGGAAAGGTGATCAACCAATTTCTTTTGGTAGTCAGGGCTGCTTTTCAAATCTTCATTGGAGATTGTTGCCATGTCGATGTTGAATTGACCGCCAGTGACAACACCTTTTTTATCCACGGTAACAGAACCGTCTTTTACATTAATGCCACCGTTGTGTGCTGAGCCGGCTTTTTTAGTCGCCTTCCAGGCCACTGTGCTCGCTTTAGTATCAACTTTGTAAACGTCTGCTGCGAATGCAGAAGAGCCAACCAATAGAACAAGAGCTGCGATCATAGATTTCATCATTTTTACTTCTCCTTGATGTAAATGAACGAACCCTTAAACTATTCAGTAATTTGTGTTGAATCGCAATGTTTTGAGCAGAAATTAGTACTTAAATCCGAAGATGAAACGGGAATAAGAAAAAGGAAATTATTTGCACCTCAAAGTACGGACTTACCCCTTGAGGTAAGTCCATACTTTAGGACTATTTTGCTTTAGCTAGACCGAAGGCGTTGAGGATGAATGCATATTCTTCGGCTTGTTCCCAAAGATGATCGAATCTCCCTGAAACTCCGAAGTGACCTGCTCCCATGTTTGTTTTGAATACCAAGGCATTGTCGTTGGTTTTCAGTTCTCTGAGTTTGGCAACCCACTTCGCCGGCTCCCAGTAAGTCACACGCGGATCATTCAGACCACAAGTGACGAAAAGGTGCGGATACGATTGCTTGGAAACGTTGTCATAGGGAGAGTAGCTCTTCATGTAGTTATAGTATTTTTTGTCAGCGGGATTTCCCCACTCTTTATATTCGATCTGTGTCAGGGGAAGATCTTTGTCCAACATGGTGTTGATCACATCAACAAACGGCACGTGGGCGGCGATCGCTGTATACAGTTCAGGACGCATGTTCATACAAGCCCCCATGAGCATTCCCCCGGCGCTTCCTCCGCAGGCAGCAAGCTTGTCCTTGGCGACCCATTTGTTTTTAATCAGGTAGTCTCCGCAGGCGTTGAAATCCAGGAAGGTGTTTTTCTTTTTTAAGAACTTTCCGTTCTCATACCAAGATCGCCCCATTTCCGAGCCACCACGGGGGTGGGCCAGCGCATAGACGAAGCCGCGGTCGATCAAACGGAAGACATCGCGTCGGGCAGGGAAGGCATCGGGGATGATGGCTCCGTAGGAACCGTAGCCATACAAATAACCCGGAGCTTTGCCATTTTGTTTAAAGCCTTTTTTATAAACCAGGGTCAGAGGCACTTTTGCGCCGTCATGGGATTTTACAAAGACTCTTTTGCAAACGTAGTTTGATTTTTTGTGACCTTTAACTTCACGGGTCTTCAGAGTCTTGGATCTTCTGGTGATCATATTGTATTCAATCACTGAATCAGGCGTGATGGGGGATGAATAGCTCAAGCGCACAACATCCGTTTTAAACTCACGATTCCCACCGCCGACACTGACTTCATAAGCAGCATCATCGAAGGAAATCAAATGGTCCTTTTTCTTTTCAATGTTATAGATGCGAATCTGTGGCAGACCATTTTGACGTTCCTCAAGAACCAGAAAGTCAGAAAATAGTGCCGCTGCGGATTTGTAGATCTTATCAGACACGGCTATAACTGTTTTCCAGTTCTTTCTGCCTGGTTTGTCCGCCGATGTTTTCATGATCTGATAGTTTTCAGCTTTATAGTCTGTGTGGATCCAGAACTCTCCGTCGCGATCCATAACTTCATAGCGCATTTTTTCCTTACGAGGCTCCACGCACTGGAACTTGCCGTGAGCATCGGAGGAACGCAGGAACCAGACTTCGTTTGTGACCTTGCCGCCGGTATGAATGTAAATGAAATCGTTGGTGTTGGTTGAGTAAACGTGAACAAAGAACTCGGAGTTCTTTTCCTCATACACAATCACATCTTTTTTTGCATCTTCGCCCAGGATGTGACGACGAACACGGAAGGGACGAAGATTTGCATCCAGCTCCACATAGAACAAGGTTTTATTGTCATTTGCCCAAACGCATTCCCCATGCGTGTTGGTGATGGCATCTGAAAGCGTTTTCCCGCTTTTCAGGTCTTTAAAGTGAATCGTGTATCTTTCCGAACCATCGAAGTCCACAGCATAAGCCAGAAGATTTTCGTTGGGGGCGATTTCAAGGCTGTTCAGCATGAAATACTTTTTGCCTTTGGCAATGACGTTGCCATCAAAATAAACTTCTTCGCGGCCGCCTTTGCGTGGCTTTCTGGCATGAATCGCATACTGCAAACCTTTTTTGTATTTGCTATAATACAGGTAGTTGCCCTCAGGAGCGGGTACGGTGGAATCATTTTCTTTGATCCGGGACTTCATTTCCTTGAAGAGTTTGTTCTTCAAGGTCGTCAAAGGCTTCATATGGGAATCAAAATGTTTATTCTCGGCATGCAAATAAGGCATGGTTTCTGGATGTTCGCGGTCTTTTAACCAAAAGTAGTCATCAATGCGGATGTCGTTATGGTTTTTAAACTTTTGGGGATGCTTCGAGGCTTTGGGTGCCGGGATGGATTTCATGGTTCTTTCCTTATGACGTTAAGCGAGTCTATTAAACTTGGATTCGTAGAGGAAGTCCACGTTTTGGTTCTTAATGAAACGAGATTGTGAATTTGCTTTTTTTCTTTAAGGTCCAGTTTGAAGATTCCGCAAAAACTCATTCTATGGTCTCGTGAAGTAAGTAGGATGTTTCCCGATCAGTTCCCTCGGAGAGAACGACAATGGGAATGAGAATAAACACAAATCTTGCTGCTATTAACGCTCAACGCAATCTGGTGGGAAGCCAAAGGATCATGAATGATTCCATGGCCAAGCTCGCTTCTGGAAGCCGTATCAATAAGGCTGCCGACGATGCCGCGGGCCTTGCGATCTCCGAGAACATGAAGGCGCAGATTCGTTCTGCTGCGCAAGCACAAAGAAATGCCAACGATGGCATCTCCATGATTCAAACGGCCGAGGGCGGTTTGAATGAAATCAGTAACATCATTATCCGTCTGCGTGAGCTGGGTATCCAGGCGGGTTCAGATACAATTGGCGATAAAGAGCGGGGAATGCTTAATAAAGAGGTCCTGCAACTGCGTGAAGAAATGCAGCGTATTGCCAAAACCACGACCTGGGGATCGACCAAGCTCCTGGACGGAAGCGCACCTTCTTTTGATTTTCAGGTGGGGATTGGCAACGATCCCAAATTGGATCGCATTACGTTTGAAGCCGGGCAGGGGGCAGCAACACTGGATGCCTTGGGTCTTGATGGTCTTTCATATGATACCAAAGAGGGCGCTCAAAACGCATTGGCCCGATTGGATGAAGCGCAGGTTTCCATCAACGGCACTCGAGCTTATATGGGTGCTTTGCAAAACAGACTTACTTCGTCGGCGGATAACTTGGGTGTTATGCAGGAAAATCTATCTGCAGCGAATAGTCGTATTCGTGATACTGATGTGGCAGCAGCTTCCAGCGAAATGACCCGCAATAATATTCTATTGCAGGCGGCAACTTCGGTGCTAGGGCAAGCTAACACTGCAAATCAACTTGCCCTTAAACTTATCGGCTAGGTTGTTGTCAGAATGATTGTGGCTTTGATTGCGATCAGAAGCCACATCGCTATCAGCATCAACCAACCAAATACATAAGCACGCATTCTTTTCAGGACATCGTTTTTTCCAAGATGAATGAATGCGTGCAAAGTTCTAGCGATCACATACATCCAAGCGCAAACCACAAAGGGCAATCCTTGGACCGGTAGTATCATTCCCAGCAAACAAGCTATGTAAAACAGAACAGGGGCCTCGAACAGGTTGGCAAAGTGACGTACAGCCTGAACGGACTCTTCCGGTTCTTGCCCTTGGAAGGTTTTAAAGAAGCTAAGTCTGGTGGTGCCCGAGCGGACTGCGCTGTATCGCCCAATCAGTACTTTTAGGAGTACACACACTGTAAGCAGAAACATCGCACACATGGGAAAAACTATTTGAATGTTCAATGACATAGTAACGTTCCTTTCGCTGACAGGTGAAAGCGTTGTTCGAGAAAAAGCTTGTGTCAAGACAAAGAGCGGAGCCATTTCTTTATTTATTACTCGTTCTTAATCTAAAATAGAAGTCAGGAGGTCTGAGATGATCGATTCTGCTGAGCTTCTAAAGAAGAAGAGTAAAAAGGTGAAGAGTGCCCTTTCTGGAACTGAAATTGACGCGTATATCGCAGCTCTTAAGGGGTGGGCGTATGAGGACAATCACATCGTTAAGTCCTACACCTTTCAAGACTACTATCAAACAATTGCGTTTGTGAATGCGGTGGCATTTGTTGCCAATTCAGAGAATCATCATCCGGATTTACTGGTTTCTTTCAATCGTTGTGTTGTCATGTTGAATACTCATTCCGTGGGCGGTGTCTCCGAGAATGACTTCATTTGTGCTGCTAAAATTGATGCAGTGGCAAGTCACAACTTCGTTCCGGTCTCACACTAGATTGATTCCATGAAGAAGTACCGAAAGCATGACTTTCCAGTGGATAAAATCCGTCGCTTTTTGGAGCCGGGTCCTATCGTTTTGGTCAGCTCCTGCTTTAAGGGTGAAACAAATATAATGACGATGGGATGGTATACTGTTCTGGAATTCTCGCCCTCCCTCGTTGGCTGCATGATCACGGCTGGCAATCACAGCTTTGATTTAATCAAGAAAAGCAAAGAATGCGTGATCAATATCCCCACTGTGGATCTTATGGACCAAGCCGTAGGAATCGGAAATTGTACTGGTGGAAAGATCGACAAATTTTCTGAATTCAAATTAACGGCAGTCCCTGCAGAGCGAGTTGCGGCACCCATGATTGCAGAATGCTATGCGAATCTTGAGTGCAAGTTGATAGATTCAAAAATGCTAAACAAGTATAATTTCTTTATCTTCAAAGTGGTCAAAGCACATGCTCCTAAATCACCTCGATATCCCAAGACGTTCCACTATACCGGAGATGGGGTGTTTATGATTTCCGGCTCCCATGTCGACAAACGCCGAAGGTTCAAGCTGGAAATGCTATAGCTGAATATGACTCTCTGATGAACCAGTACCGGAAATTATATTTTGCAGTTTTGCAGCATCAAAGGGTGCTTTGACCTTAAGGTCGTTATCAAAGTAAATGAAAATATCGCGGGGCCTGCGGGGCGGGTTCACGTCTGTCAACTTAAGGGCATCTTGGGGTTCTTTACCAAGGTGCCAGAGCTGAATTCTTGAGGACCACCACTTAAGGGAATCTTCGCCATAACCATTTTTATAAAAGGTCTCGTCACCATGCAGGCGAAGATAGATAAAGTCAGCTGTCACGTCTTCCATGTAGGGCCATTTTCCGGCTGTGTCAGCAAATACCAGTCCGCAATTATACTGCCTTAACAGGGAGATGAACTCCGGATTTTCGAAGCTGTGATGGCGAACTTCAAACGCGTGGTGCAATCCTGTAGTGTCGGTGCGAATCAGGTCCGAATAGTGTTTGCCATACCTTTCTGATTTGTCGGCGAGTGCAGTTGCCTGAGCGCGAGTCTTCGGAAGCAGCCTTAGGAATGATTCAAATTCATCGGGTGCAAATCTAAGAGTTGGCGGCAGCTGCCAAAGAATGGCTCCAAGCTTTTCATTTAAGTTTAAAATTCCAGAGCCGAAGAAGTTGATCAGTGCGCGTTCACAGTTCTTTAAACGCAACACATGCGTGATAAAACGGGATGCTTTGACGGAAAAGCAGAAGTCTTCGGGAGTTTCCGAGTGCCAGCGCAGATACGTGCTGGGCTTTTGATTGGCATAGAATGATCCATTTATTTCAATGGAGGATACTTTGCGACTGGCATAGTAAAGTTCCTTCCTGGCCGGCAAGTCTGCTGGATAGAACACGCCTCGCCAAGGCTCATAAACCCAACCGGATATTCCTATCTTTATCATTTGATTCTCCTGAGGAATCGCCAAGTGGCTGCAAATCATGGGTGGTTGGGGCATGAAGACAGCTTCCGAATCGGTCAAAGCGGGAGCCATGACAGGGACAGTCCCAGGTCTTTTCTGCAGAATTCCACTTTACGATTCCGGCTAAATGGGGGCAAACGGCTGACATTCTAAAGAGTTTACCATCTCTATCTTTGTAGACTGCAACTCGCTTTAATCCGTCATTTACAACACAGCCTTCATCGGGAAGTAGTGATGCGATGTCGTCGTGCGGAAGTATCCAGTCAGCATAATGTTGGATGGTGGTTGTGTTCTGAGTAACATAATCCTTGAGAGCCTTGGGGGTAAACCGGTTCGGATCGTAGATCCCGGAGTATTCATTGTGACTTCCTTCAATCTGATCAGCGATGACTTTTGATGCAATCGCCGAATGGGTAAAGCCATGGCCAGAGTCACCTGTGACTATATAAGTATGATTTCGTCCTGGTGACTTACCAATAAAAGCCATTCCGTCCACTGGTTCAAGAAGTTGACCAGACCACATTGTGGCTACATCGGAAATGTGTGTGCCCAATCTTTCTTGTGTCCACGTTAATAGGTTTTTAAATGCTTTTTCGGGATGCCCTTCGCCAACGCGATGATCTTCGCCACCAACTATAAGAATGTCGGTATTTGAATCTTTTGAAGATTGAGTGACTCGCATGTAGTGGTATGAATCCGATGTGTCCCAAAAGAGCGCATGGGGAATGCTGTCCCGACGTACTTTAAGCGCAATGCAGTAGGTGCGGTAAGCTGCTTGTTTTAGATATATTTTATTTGTTGTTGTAGGACCATTTGTGGCAAGAATGATAGAGTCGCATTCAATTTTAAATCCGCCTTCTGTCTCGACATAAGTTTCAGGGGTTTCGTGAAATGAAATGGCATTGGTGTTTTCGTAGATCAAACCACCTTTTTTGATGATGGCCTTTATCAATCCATTTATAAATTTCAGCGGATGAATTTGTGCTTGATTTTGAAATTGCAGAGCCGGACCCATCTCGAAGAAAGATTCTTTGAAATCCGTGGAAAATTTGACACCTTTCACGCCCGCTTTTGTGGCAGCTTCCAGCTCCTGATCTAAATAGGAGGCCTCTTTGTCAGGCGATGAAAAGAGATATCCATTCACACGCTGGAAATCACATTCTATATTTTCATTTTTGATAATTGATTCAAATAGTTCAATTCCTTCGCGATGGCTGCGGTAGAACAGACGCAGCTTATCCAAACCATGAATATCCAGCAGGTGTGAGAAACCGTCATCCAAAGCATCGGAGAGGTGGGCGGTGGTGTATCCCGTCTCATTTTTGGAGAGAGTGCCTCTTTCCAGTAGAATAACGCGTCTTCCACGCTGTAGCAGTTCATAGGCACACAAAAGGCCCGCGATTCCTCCTCCGACGACACAAATATCCGTTTGAAGTGAATTCTCCAAACGAGGCATCGGTGGAAGGTTGAATTCAGTCTGCCAAAGAGAATGTGTTTTTTGCTGGGGTAGGGGCATTGTCGCAACCTCGCAGGAAATAAAAATCCCCTTTATTTTTCCATTGTGGTGGTAAAGGGGATAGATGTTATTCTGCAGTTTTTTAGGTTACGCGGCTTTTGTTTCCACCGAAGAATCTTTAATGCTGCTTACGAGACCACTTAATGTCTGGGCATCGATAAGTAATTGGTTGGAAGTTGAGTTTAGATTCTGCGCATAGGTCGTGTTTTGGGATGTAAGTTCATCGACCTGGTGGATGGTCTTTGTCACCGCCTCCAGTTCGCGAATTTGCGCGCTGCTGGATGACGAAATCTCCGCATTCAAAGTTTGCACGCGATTGACGGCCGTCAAAATTTCACTCAAGGACTTTCCACTCAGGTCCGCACTGTGCTCGCCATTGCGGATAATCTCGACGTTGCCTTTAACCAGCACGGAGATATCTTTGGCAGAAGTGGCGCATCTTTGCGCCAGTGTTCTAACGGCCTCAGCGACAACCCCAAAACCCCGGCCATGCTCTCCAGCCCGGGCGGCTTCGACGGAGGCATTCAGTGCCAGCAGGTTCGTTTGAAAGGCGATGTCTTCGATGATTGTTACAATATTATTGATCTCATTGGCGCTGGTTGAAATTTTCTTGATGGTATCAATCAGATCAATAATATGTTTTGAGCCATCAGACGCAACCTTCTTGGATGTTGTTGACAGGGATTCGGCCTCGACGGCAGAGCGAGAATTGGTGGTAACTACTCCCAAAAGCTCATTCAGCTTTTGAATGGAGTCCTCAAGTCGGGAGCTGACTTCCATGGTGGAGTCATTGAGCTTTTTCCCGGTGTCTTCGATAACGGTGCAGCCATCGATGTTTTGACTGGAGATTTCAGTTAGCTGCGCGATCGTTGTGTCTTGCATACCGATAAATACGCTGTAGCGTTGTGCGATCAGCAGCAGCGGAATTGTTTCAAGAACGACAAAGGCGGCGTGAAGAGCCACAATGCCAAAGCTCGCATCATAGTTGAAAACACTTTTTGGGAACCACAGATAGAACGCCACGTGATGAATTGCAATGGTGGCGGCTGCCGTGATGATCGGAGTCAGCATACCAAAGCTTAAACAGACTGCCAGTGACACGAATACGTGAAAATGCATTTCAATCATGCCGTTACCAAGATGTATCAACAGTCCTGAAAAGCTCATCAAGGCCATTGCCAGCAAGTTTGGCAGCAGGGCTGAGGAGATTCCCAGCAAGTACACCAGTGTCGGAGCAGAGAGGATGAATAGGCCGACTCCCCAGGCAACCCACTGACTGTGGCCGTTTATATGAGCCAAGTATGAGAAAATCGGGAAGTGAGCAAAGAGGCTTATTAAGAACATTCTGGAGCGTGATCTTGTAAAGCTTTGTCTAAAGTTCATGGGTCACCTGGTTTGAGTATTTCATTGAAAAAGGATCTACTATTTTTTGAAGTTTACGACTGACGGCACAGCCGAAGATCGGGAAGTTTTTTACTGTCCCTTTACCTTGTAAGCTGTTTAGAATTTCCAGATCGCGAATGGGACTTCCATCCTTGATGGATTTTTCCGAGTAACCACCGGCATAAACCGTGTCCCCCTTAGGGGTGGAAATCAGAAGAAATGGCACGCCCAATTTGGATATGTCTTCTTGCAGCTCCTCAGGTTTCATATGTCTGACCGGAAATCCTTTGGCAACCAACGCTTGCGAATCCTTGAGAGATTTTCCTAGCAGTACAACCTCTTCATGGGTGTCAGGATGCGGGCCGCGCTTTAAAAGATTCGCCATGACAGCTTCGGAGCATTTGCAATCTTCACTGAGCACATGAGTGAGAGTCCATGCACCAGGTTGCTTGGACGACAACGAAGTGTTGGAGCTGAAAGACATAAGATGCCAGCCATAGAACTGAGACACCAATCCCAGTGTTCCCAATGCCCAGCATCCGATAATGAAATATAATAAGTACTTCTTCACACGTAACAGATCGGGGACTATTTGACAGATCTTTAACGTGAATACTGTGTTTAAGATAATTTTGGTAATCAATGGGGATAAAAGTCCGGGAGCCAGCTCGACTGTTCAATGGTCGAAAACATGTATCGGTGGACCTTTCGTATTTTACTGTGTGATCGATCAAACTTAGCATGAGGATATGAAAGCAAAACTAACATTATCTAAAGGTGGCTCGGCATTTCGCAAAATCGCGATGGGATCATGGCATAAAGCTGGTGATCCTTCGGTGTATGGCTTGTTGGAAATCGACATGACCAAAGCGCTGGAATATATGAAGTCCTACGAGACAGCCACCGGAACCAAACTTTCCATTTCTCATCTTGTCGGCAAGGCAGCTGCAACAGCAATGAAGGAGCGGCCTGAAATTAACGGCATGATTCGCTTCAATCGAATTTACCTGCGTGATCAGGTCGATGTTTTTTATCAGGTGAATATCCCTGGCAATCCTGAAGATCCAGTGGGCAAAGCAACTTTGACGGGCGTTGTGGTCAGGGCCGCAGAAAACATGACGGCAGGACAGATCGCTCAGGAGTTGGCTAATAAGTCCAAGGCAATCAAGGGCGGAGCTACAAGTGAACTGACTAAATCCCTTGATGCAATGAAGTTCATGCCCTGGGGACTGATGCGCATGATTCTGAATATCACATCATTCTTAAATTACGATTTGGGGATCAATCTTACCTGGGCCGGAATGCCACGAGACGCTTTCGGTTCAATTATGATCACGAATATCGGCGGGATGGGTGCTGACACCGCGTGGGCTCCACTGGTGGCATATTCAAAAGTGCCGATTTTGCTGACGGTGGGGCAGATTAAACAACGTGCCTGGGTCAGTGAAACAGGCGCTGTTGAAGCAAGACCGGTCGCACGTATTGGCGTGACTTTTGATCATCGTTTTATGGACGGGACGCATGCTGCAGCTTTGCAGAAGATATTTGAAAAATGCTTTGCTGAGCCTGAGAAATACTTTGGCCAAGTCGCAGAAAATTCATATCCAAAGCTTTCGGCGTTTCCTTTGAAGATGGCCTAAAGATTTTGTTCTGGGGGATACTGGGCGCGAACATGTTTGCCCAGGTATTCCTGCACCAGAATTAATTCATTTTCCAATGAATCCACGAGCAGAGTCATCTGCTGAATATTGGTCGATGCCAGATCAATCTTTTCAATACGCTCAGCAATTTCTTTCAGGCGGAGCGCTCCCAGTACTGCAGCTGACGACTTCAAGTTGTGTGCAAGTTTTGGCAAAAGTGCGAAATCACCTTTGGACAGGGCTTCGCGCATTTGTGCAATGTGTGCCGGGCTGTCCTGGTTGAAAATGTCCACGACTTCCTTAAGCAAGGTATGACCATTTCTTTTTTCTTCAGTATTAAGAAGGCTCAGGCTCTGAGGATTTGCAGCGTGCTGTCCCTGAATAATCCATTTGTTAATTTTGAACATGAGATCGTTATAAGAAATCGGCTTGCTGATATAGTCATTCATACCGGATTCCAGGCACTGCTCGATGTCGCCTTTGATGGCATTGGCCGTGGTTGCAAGAATGGGAATAGCCCGGTTGTCGTCACCAGCCTGACCTTTGCGTATTCTTCGGGTGGCCTCGTATCCGTCCAGCACCGGCATTTGAGCATCCATCAGAACAAGATCGAATTTTTCAGAAAGTAGAGCGGCTATCGCAGCATTGCCGTTTTCGGCAGTGCGACTGGTGCATCCCATTGTTGCCAGCATTTCGCTGACCACTTTCTGATTTATCAGATTGTCTTCAGCTATAAGGATGTGACCGCGAATCATCGAGGTTGGTTTAAGATTTGCCATTCTGCTGATAGTGGCATCGGTTGAGGGCACTCCCAGATTTACATCAAAGTAAAAGCGCGAACCAATGCCCTTGACGCTGTCTACGTCTATCTTGCCTCTCATCATTTCCACGATTTGTTTGGAAATAGCGAGTCCCAATCCAGTACCGCCGTATTTTCGAGTTGTGGAACTGTCCCCTTGAGTGAAGCTTTTAAATAGTTTTTTACGGGTGTCATCATCAAAGCCGACACCTTGATCAATGACTTCAAAGAGCAAATGCATTGATCCCTCGGCATCAGGGCCTTTGGGTGTGATGCGAACTTTAATGATGCCCTGCTCTGAAAATTTTATGGCGTTGTTTATCAGATTCAGCAAAACCTGGCGCAATCGCAAGGGATCGCCTGTCAGGAACTCGGGCACGGTTGGATCGATTTCGATTTTAATTTCAAGATTTTTCATTCGGGCAGAGTATTCGACAATGGACACGGCACTTCGCACCAAAGAGGATAGTTCGAAGTTGGTTTCTTCCAGTTGGAGTTTTCCCGACTCAATTTTTGATAAATCCAGAATCTCATTGATCAGTGACAGAAGTGCATTCGAGGAGGTTTTAATGGTTTCAAAGTAATCCTGCTGACGTGAATTAAGTGGTGTCTGTTCAAATAACTTCAACATGCCAATGATTCCATTTAACGGAGTGCGAATCTCGTGACTCATGTTTGCGAGGAATACGGACTTCATATTTGATGCTTCCAGAGCTTTGGTTCGAGCCACTTCAAGTTCCGCCTCAATCGATTCGCGCATACGAATCTGGTTGCTTAGCAGGCGGGTTGAGAGGAAGAAAAGTAGAAATGAAACCCCGATTCCCAGGGACACCAGGATACATGTATTGATAAATTGGGATTCCAATTTTCCTGAACGCTGGGTCAACAAAGTTTGCTCGTCGGTTTCAATATCAGAAATAAGGCGATGGATTTCAGAGGTTTCAGCAGAAGTCAGAAGGGATCTGTATTTCTCATCAGTGAGTATCTTGCCGTTGTGTTGAAGCTCGGCTGCGAAACGCTGCCATATTGCGGATTTTGTTGCGATTAAGGATTTTAAGCGCTGAATGCGACCTGCCTGTGTGGGGTTGTCACTTGCGAGTTTTGACAGTGTATCAAGATTTCTTTGCAGTGCCAGTTGCGCATTATTGAATGGTTCCTGGGATATCTTCGGATCAATAAACATCGCGGAAAGAGTGACCTTGCTTTCCTCCAGGTTCGCTTTGGTTTTCTGAACTTCAGTCAGGACTTCGTAGGTGTGTTTGCGCCACAAGGAAGCCAGGTGCAATTGGCGACCGCTATAGAAGATCGTGACGCCGATAATTACCAGAATGCAAAATCCGGCAAAAGCGAGGAAGAACGAGGTTTTTGAATGGTATTCGCGACCGTTTTTCTTTCCCATGCTTCCATTAAACCTCTCTCGAGGAAGGGGGCCAATCTTTCGGTCCTTGAATAATCAAAATACACATTATTAATAGTAGTCATGTGTCGTGTGGCTCTGGAGAATCAAAGAATGGACAAGAATCTGAAGAATGTGCTTCTAATTGAGGATTCCAGGGAGATGCAGGCAATAGTCCGTCATTCGATTTCGGATGTTTGCCTCTTGAAGCACGTGGGAACTGCGGCAGAGGGCCGGAACGAACTGGATCTGGGAATTTATTCGTTACTACTTTTGGATGTCTCTTTACCTGATGCAGATGGATTTGAGTTTTGTGCAAGTCTGCGCAAAGAAAAAAGATACCTGGATTTGCCAGTGATTTTTTTAACGGGAAAGACCGATTTGGCACAAAAGGTTCAAGGGTTTGAAGCGGGCGGTGATGACTACATTACCAAACCCTTTGAGCCCGAAGAACTAAGGGCACGGGTTAAAGGTAAACTTAGTCGGATCAAGGAATTCGGAAGTTCCTTCAGTTTGGCGGGATACCGTGTGGATTTTTCGATGCAAAAGATTTTTGAGATGAATGAGGAAGGTGTTGAACAAGCACTGCCGCTGACGCCGCTCGAGTTCAAAATTTTCAGTCACCTTTTGAAAAATTCCGGAAAAGTTTTCTCTCGCAAGAACCTGTTGGAGCTATTCTGGGCAGACAGTCTGCATATTTCCAATCATACCGTCGACACCCATATTTCCTCACTCAGAAAGAAGATGGGTGAGCGGGGAGGGTTGATTCGATCCGTCTTTAAACAGGGATATACATTTGAACCTCTGAATGAATCTCAAAGGGATGTCTCAGTCTGAGAATGCAAATCCTTAGGGAACTTCCCGGAGCGGGAAACGTCTACAACATTCTATACACAGTTATTAAATTAAACAGTTTAAACCAATAGAACCGACAAGTGAGTGGTCCGCGTATTGCTATTCATGTTAGGGGGATGGGGTGAAAATGCCTAAATATCAACTTTTCGGATTTATCACATTGGCAGCGATTTCAATCGTTTCGTTTCAAAACTGTTCACAGGCAAGCTTCTCTGAGGCGAAAAGTCAGTTGGCTTCCTCCATACCGGACGGTTCCAATACAACGGACTCGGCTTCACCGAATGATCCAAGCACTCCAGACAGTGCTTCGCCAGACACACTGTCTGCGGTGGATATCACGTGGGCAGTGAATAAAAATGTGGTTTTGAATATCACGCATGCGAGCATTATCGCCGCGAACAAGGGCAGCTTATTGAAAGTCGATTCCGTGGGCATGCCCAATTTGGGTTCGTTAACGGCGAAGGGCTCCAGCAGTTACGATTTCGTATCTTCTGTGACCGGCACGGCGACGATGTCCTATACTATTTCCAACAGCTCCAATGTTAAAGCCAGCGCTAAGATCATTATTAAGGTGGTTGAAAGCGACATTGCGACCGCTCCTTTCTATGGCTGTAACCTTGACGGCAAACTTTATAGTTTGGATCCGGCTAGCGGGACATTGTTGCAGGAAGTGAATCTGACCTATAATGGTTCCAAGTTGCCTTGCAGTGACATGGTTATCAGTAATTCCGGAGTGGTGTTTGCGAAGGATGCAGACGGAAGCAACAAGATCTATACGATCGACGTGAGCACAGGCAAGGGCACCCTTTATCAAGGTTCATTGGTGGCTTCCGGTAACCGTTCTGTAGGCTTGACCCTGAGTGCGGATGGCCAAAGCCTGATCACTTCAGAGGAAACAGATCCAGGTAAATCGTCTCAGACAAACAGTCTGATTCAAGTTTCTAAAGCGGGTGTGAAGACGGTTCTTATTCCAGCTTCAGACAAGTTTCAGATGTATGGTGGTGACATCAAGTTGCTTCCGGATAACAAGATGTATTGGACCATCACTAACGCGACGTCGACTTTGTGTCGCAATACCGCGAAGGCAGGCAACCAGGCCGTGCTAAGATACGACCCAGCAACTGGAGAGAAGAAAGAGATCGCATGTTTTGATAAGAAAAATATCTTCGGTCTGGGTTTCGCCTCTAAAGCACTTTACGGCTTCAGTGAGCAAGGAAATCTGGTGCGTGTCGACATCAACACGGGCAATACGACTCTGATCAAGAATACCGGTCTGACGTTCATTGGTGCCGCAGCCAATCCGATCCTTTGGTAGGATTTCACAAAAGTAATATTTCATGTAAAAAGCCCGCGGACAGCGGGCTTTTTCATTCACATGTATGGGTATCTTTTTCATTCCCAGTATAACAATCGTACAAGTTTCCGGGTGCCTATTGTGAATTCCTGAATCCTCGGGCAATTTCGCCTCATTCGTATCAAAAACATAAATGAGGTATTCGATGAAAAAAATCGTTCTTTCTGTTGTGACTCTTTTGTTGGCTCAAACGGCTTCCGCTGAAATCACAGCGAACTCCTCTTGGGAAGAAATCTTCGCAGCCAAGGGTCCATATCAAATCCACGCGCCAGTAGTTTATATGGGACGCGCAATTGACTACACATACGTGTGCCGTGATGGACAAAACCTACGCACAATGGGTCCTGTTGATATCGTGGTTAATGATCACAATGGTGACGGCCCAACGAAATTTGAAGTTGTTGGCAGTGAAGTTCTTTCCACTCCAATTAACTATGTTCAACACGAAGAATTCTGTGATGCTTCTTACAATAAAGTTCTTTGCACTCCTGTTACTTACACAGGTGTTTATCCAATGACTGTTCAAATCAGCGTGGGTCGCAAATTGAACAAAGGTCGTGAAGTTCATTTGTTCACGAAATCATACACAGTTCCGAACTGTGAAACAGTTGAAGTAAAATAGTTGATTAGCATCAAATTCTGAATGCTTTAAAAGGCTCCCAATAGGGGGCCTTTTTTTATTTTAACAATTGAAGATGCAATTTGTGCGGTTTGATTGTCGCTGATCCATCGTGAGCTTTAAAATGGGCCTTTAAACATGGGAGGCACATCATGAGTGTAAGGGCGTGGATATGTATATTATTGTCGGTGCTCATAGTTGAGCCTGGCAACGCTTGCACAAGATTTCTTTG
The DNA here is from genome assembly GCF_037996765.1 of Bdellovibrio sp. GT3. Classification (NCBI taxonomy): domain Bacteria; kingdom Pseudomonadati; phylum Bdellovibrionota; class Bdellovibrionia; order Bdellovibrionales; family Pseudobdellovibrionaceae; genus Bdellovibrio; species Bdellovibrio sp. GT3. The sequence goes on from NZ_JBBNAD010000004.1 coordinate 23,310, forward strand.
GAAATCCAGCGATGAGAACACTGTGATCGGCAGAAATATGGATTGGGGAGAGGAGATCGGCTCCAATATGTGGTTGCTTCCGCGGGGAATGGAGCGCCAAGGAGGAGTCACTGACAACCCATTGAATTGGACGTCGAAATACGGCAGTGTGATTTTAACGGCGTACGATATTGGCACCGCCGATGGCATCAACGAAAAGGGACTTGTCGTAAATATTCTTTATCTGACCGAAAGTGATTTTGGGATTCGGAACACCCAGCTTCCGGGGATCTCGGTATCTTTGTGGGCTCAATATTTTTTGGATAACTTTGAAACTGTCAAAGAGGCCCTCAGTTCATTTGAAGCAAAGCCTTTTCAAATTCAAACATTTGGCGTTGAAACTTCCATGGGTAGAAAAGAGGGAGCTGTTCATTTGGCTATTTCCGATAAAGAAGGTGATACGGCTGTGATTGAGTATATCGGTGGCAAGGCCAAAATCTATCACGATAAAAGCCATAAGGTGATGACCAATTCTCCGCCCTTTGATCAACAGCTGGCGGCTTTGAAGCAGTATCAGGGTTTTGGCGGCGATAAGAAGCTCCCAGGCACCACGGAGGCCGCCGATCGCTTCGTGAGGGCAGCCTATTACGCTCAACACTTGCCTCCGCCACAGGACTATCGGGAGGCCGTTGCCGGCGTTTTCAGTGTCCTGCGCAATGTCTCCCAGCCATTTGGGGCGCCAGATCCTGCAAGACCGTACATTTCAACAACTCGGTGGAGAACCGTCGCTGATATGAAGCGGGGAATTTATTTTTATGAAAACACCCTAAGCCCCAATGTCGTGTGGGTGCAGTTGAATCGTTTGGATTTTCAAAAGGCAGCTCCGGTGCGAAAACTCTCACTAGTGAAAAACTATGACTTAGTGGGCGATGTTACAGGGGTCTTTAAACCGGAAAAAATGTTCCAGTTTCAAAAGGTGGAAAAAGAAAAGCAGTTGGGCAAGGCTCAGTGACAGGACGAAAAAAAAGGGGACTTGGAAGTCCCCTTTTTAGTTTAAACGATAAGTTCTTTTGGAACACCTTTTGGAATCGCACTCAAAAGTTTTTGAGTGTAATCATGCTGCGGATTTGAATAGATATTCTCCGCTGTGTTCATTTCAACGATTTTACCACCGTACATTACTGCCACGTCGTCAGAGATGTATTTAACCACTGACAAGTCATGGGAGATAAAGATGTAAGTCAGGTTCATTTCGTCCTGAAGATCCAATAGCAAGTTCAGGATCTGAGCCTGAATGGATACGTCAAGAGCGGATACGGACTCGTCACACACGATGAAATCAGGCTTAACCATCAACGCACGAGCAATACTGATACGTTGTCTTTGACCACCAGAGAACTCATGCGGGTAGCGATTCATCACACCCGGAGACAAGCCCACTTTTTTCATCATAACAGCAGCCATCTCTTTGCGTTGGCTGTCGTTGTCACCCAAGTTATGGATTTGCATTGGTTCCATCAGGATCGCACCGATAGTCATACGCGGATTCAGAGAAGCAAATGGATCCTGGAATACGATCTGCATTTTTTTACGTACCGGAAGCATCTGGCGAGCAGATAGCTTCGTGATGTCCTGACCTTCGAAAACGATTTGACCGGCAGTGGAGTCCACAAGGCGCATCAAAGTACGACCCAACGTGGTTTTTCCGCAACCAGACTCTCCCACAAGGCCCAGAGTTCTGCCTTTTTTAACTTGGAAGGAAACGCCATCAACTGCTTTTGTGTAGCCTTGAACGCGTCCTAGCAAGCCGCCAGTGTGTGCAAAATGTGTTTGCAGGTCTTTGACTTCCAGGATCACTGGAGCGTCAGAAGGATGAGAAGCTTTTTTGGCTTGTTGAGTGGATGCATCCGGGCCTGGAAGTTCTTCGCCATTAGGACCCATGAAGTCGCTTAGAACTGGCAAACGAGCCAAGTGGCTGGAAAGAGAAGGGCGGCAAGCCAGCAACCCTTTGGTGTAAGGATGTTGTGGGCTTGTGAAGATTTTATTGGAAACGTTGGTTTCCACAACCTCACCCTTGTTCATTACGATCACCTGGTCAGCGATATCAGCAACAACACCCAGGTCATGCGTGATGAACAGCATGCTCATGTTTGTTTGTTTTTGGATATCAGCCAATAGATCCAGAATTTGTTTTTGGATTGTTACGTCCAACGCAGTTGTCGGCTCGTCGCAGATCAAAACATCCGGATTACAAGCGATCGCCATTGCGATCATGATACGTTGGCGTTGACCACCGGAGAATTTGTGAGGGTAGAAGTAAAGTCTTTCTTCCGGATTTGGAATACCCACTTTTTTCAACAACTCCACACCACGAGACAAAGCTTGTTCTTTGGTCAGGTTTTGGTGAAGCATCAAAGTTTCAGTGATTTGGTCCGCGACAGTCAGAACCGGATTCAAGCTGGTCATTGGTTCTTGGAAAATCATGGAGATTTTAGCACCACGGATTTCGCGCATTTTGTCTTCTGGAAGTTTCAGAAGATCTTTGCCTTCAAACAGAATTTCACCGCTGGTGACTTTGCCCGGGTGACCGATAAGGCGCATGATTGCCAGGGAAGTAATACTTTTGCCGGAGCCGGATTCACCCACAAGGCCGACAGTTTTGCCTTTAGGGATTGAAAAGGAGATGTGCTTAACAGCTTTAACGATGCCGTCATCCGTTTTGAATTCTACAGCAAGGTTTTTTACTTCAATGACATTATTGCTCATTTTTCTCTCTTCCTGGGTAACATCAATACATTATCCGGTACGGTCACTTCCCGGCGAACCGGAGGTGTACTGTCCTTCAGCGCTGGGTGGGCCCCTTCGCCGCCGTCCAAGAGTAGCAGATATGCCGACAATCTGTAAGCAAGATCGTGTGCTGCGTAGTTACTTAACTGGATGCGCATGGGCCCAAAGTTTATCTGAATTAAGTCATTTTTGTCGTCTCGTCCAAAATAAAATTCATCCGTGGTATCGAAAAATGTTCTTTTTTCTGGATTGTCCATGAGAACCCCTCTGCTTAGGGCCTTGCTGTGCGCATTTCGAGGTAAACGGGTCAATAAATTGGCCCTTTTTCGTGATTTGGTTTTCAATGGGTCTTCAATTGGAATTCATTTGGTTGAACAACATTAAAGCGGGGACAAAAGATGCTGAAAAATTCGACTTTTCCCTCTGAAAAACTTCGTTTACTCTAAGCCCTATGGAAAAGAAAAATCCCGCAGTCGCACCCGAACATACCGCTGTCCGCGTGGCTCTTTGGAGAGCCCTTCACGTTCAAGTGGACCCGCTACCCCATGTCTTTGTGGACGATTTGGGGGCGCAGATTGTGGGCGAGGAAAATTGGCGCAGTCGCTCTGATATGGAGATAAATTTTTCAAAAAGCATGCGGGCGTCCATCGTCGTTCGTGCTCGATTTGTTGAGGAACTTGTTGCAGAAGCGATTGATCGCCGCGTTGCGCAATATGTAATCTTGGGTGCCGGCTTGGACACCTTTGCCCAAAGGCACTCTGAGCTTGTGTCAAAAGTGAGAATTTTTGAAGTCGATCAGCCGGGACCCCAGGCCTGGAAGCAGCAACGGCTTCAAGAGTTGGGTTGGGAAGTTCCCAAAAATCTTCATTTTGTGCCGGTGGATTTTGAAGCGGGAGAGTTCTGGTGGCAGAAGTTGCAAGATGCAGGATTTGATCCCGCTCAGCCGGCCATTGTGGTTTCGACTGGAGTATCTATGTATTTGTCCCGGGAGACAAACTTTGCAACTTTTCAGCAAATGTCTAAACTTGCACCGGGTTCGACCTATGCAACAACTTACATGTTGGCCTTGGATCTGCTTGAGGGGCAAGAACGCTCTGTCCTGGAGTTTGTGATGAATAAAGCCAGCCAATCCGGCACACCATTCCTGAGTTTGTTTCGACCGCAGGAAATTTTGGATTTGGCGATGGGGGCAGGTCTTAAAAAAGTGCAATCAATATCGGCGCAGGATTTGTATAAGAAGTACTTGGCGCAACGGACAGATGCCTTGAATGCAGGAACGGCGGAATGCTTTTTAGTCGCAATGACGTGATCAAGTCTCTTGATCGTGGAAAAAAGTAAATTAATTTGCTGACCGTAAGGTTATCAGTTTATAAAAAGGTATTAAACATTTGTGAGGGGTGAATTTGACTCTGGAAGAACAGAAAAGAACTTCGGGACTTTTTCATTTTTGGTTGCTCCAGAACCGGATCACTTTTTACTCCCTCATTGCAATTCTGCTGATGTCTGCGCTTTTTGCAGCCGGAATCATACTCTTTCCTGAATTTAGCACCTCCCAGTTTGTGGCATTCATTGTTCTGATTCCTGCGTTGTCTTGTCTGGCGATTGCAACCTGCCACGCCTCAAATCTGGAATCAGAGAAGGCCCTGAGAGAATATCAGCAACTGCACACACGCTTGTTGGAGGCCGAGGGCTCTCGAATCACCCTGGATCGTTTTTTTTCCATTTCCAGTGATCTGATGGCGGTGGCCGGTAAGGATGGGTTGCTTAAGAAAGTCAGCCGGTCCTTGGTGAAATCCCTGGGGCACAGCGAGAAAACTTTGTTAAGCACGCCATTTGTTGAATTCATTCATCCCGATGACAGGGAAGCAACCCGGAAAAATATTGAAACCCTGAACATGGGAGTTCGCTCGGTGGGCTTTGAGAATCGATATCGTACTGCAGCTGGGGATTACAGAACGCTGAGCTGGAGTGCTGCCGCGGATCTGGAGTTGGGGGTGCGTTTCGCATCAGCCAGAGATGTGACAGATGAGCGCAATTATCAATTGCGCGTGCAACAGATTTTGGATGTTGCACCTTTCTTGTTGGTGGTTTCTGAGGCTGGCGGCGTTGTCACGAATTGTAATGCGGCATTTGCGCGTATGGTTGAGGCTGAGCGCGAACGCATTGTGGGCCAACCTGGCAGTCATTTCAAAATGTCAGGATTATTTGTAACGCCAGAACAAGAGCGCGAAATCAGTGCGTCAGGTAAAGCGATGACTTTTTCTGAAGTACTGATGGTGCAAGGACGTGTTCATCACTATCATTCAACAGTATTCCCGATTCAGGATCAGGCGGGCAAAATTGCCTGGATTGGTAAAGTTTCCTTAAGTTCCGAACCATAAAAGTCATGTTTGTTTGCAGCTGAAATATTTTTTTAAGGCCTGCACAGAATCCAAATGTAAACCTAAGAGACATGCGATGCGTTTCAGTCATTCTTATGGTGATTTTAATTTTGCCATGGATCTCCTTGGCGGCAGAGGCCAAAAGGCCGCGTATTGGTTTGGTTTTGGGAGGCGGCGGAGCCCGTGGCTTGTCTCACGTTGGTGTTTTGGAAGTTCTGGAAAAAAATAGAATTCCAGTTGATTGTATTGTTGGCACCAGTATCGGCTCGCTGGTCGGGGCGGGATACGCCGTGGGTCGAACTCCTCAGGAAATGAAAGAGCATATCCAGGCCGCGGATTGGTCGCGAATGTTTTTGGCGCGACCACCGCGTAAAGCCTATCCATTTCGGCGCAAGCAGGATGATTCATTGTCCATGCTGGGAGTGGAAGTGGGGTTGAGCGACAAGGGACAGATTCTTTTGCCAAGATCAGCAATCAGCACTCAGGAAATTGAATACTTTCTGCGAACGTTAACTTACGGGTCCACTTACCCAAAGTTTGACAATCTGCCTACACCCTATCGGGCCATAGCAACGAATTTGGCTAATGGCGAAATGGTTGTCCTTGGAAATGGCGACCTGGTGACAGCAATGAGAGCCAGTATGGCAGTGCCCGGGGTTTTTCCGGCGGTTCCTTCTGAGGGACGACTTCTTGCTGATGGGGGACTTGTCAGAAATTTGCCGGTGGATATTGCCAGACAACTATGCGCGGATGTTGTCATTGTCGTGGATGTCAGTTCCGCACCTTTGCAGCAGGATGAAATTGGCAGCATATTTTCTGTGATGGATCAATACACCCGGTTGATGATGATTCAAAATGTGCATCCTCAGCTAAAAAGTCTGACTGGCAAAGATGTTTTGATCAGTCCGGTGTTTAAGGACTTAGGGTCCACGGATTTTGGCAAAAGTGAGCCGTTGATCCAAGCGGGGAGCGAGGCCGCATTGAAGGCCTTGCCGGGTCTTCAGCGGTATTCAATTCCTGAGTCAGAATATGCAAAGTGGAAGGTGGATCGGGAGAAGAAAAAATACACGGCAAAGTCACTTGCAAAAGTTTCGGTCGGGGAAAGTGGATGGGTGAATCCACAAACATTGGTGGGAGATTTGAAAGTCAAAACCGGCGAGGTTTTTCCGATTGAATCATTCCATGATCAGCTGATGTCCCTTTATGCGACCGGAGACTACAGTCAGTTGGACTATGAACTTCACGACGGACCTCTTGGGCAGGAATTGCTGGTTCTTCCCATTGAAAAAAGCTGGGGCCCGAATTACCTGAATTTCGGTCTGAGTCTGGGAACTGATTTTGAAAGCTCCTATCCATGGAATTTAACGGCGATGTATCGTCGCACCTGGGTGAACTCGTTGGGTGCTGAATGGAAAACGATTCTTCAGGCCGGGAACTCTTCCAGATTCAATACGGAATTTTATCAGCCGCTGGGCGTGGGTAAGAGCGGGTTTGTTGCTCCACATTTTAAATACTACCGGTTGCCACTTGCGATTTGGCAGGACGGTGAAGAGGTCGCCAAGTACCGATATTCAAAGCTCACCGCGGGCGTGGATATCGGTGCGGGCTCCAGATTCGGAGAGTTGCGTTTCGGTCCATCCTACAATGTCTATCGGGCTTCGCAATCCATCGGGCCCGCGCTTCTTCCGGATTCCAGAACCTATGATTATGGTCTGCGCTTGAACTTGTTCTATGATCAGTTGGATAACTATTTCTTTCCTACAGATGGTCAGTCTTTTGATTTGTATGGCTACTATTCCTTGGGGGCTTCTGAGGATATTAAAAATTACGGAGTCTATGGTTTGCAATTTCGCGATGCCTTCAGAGCAGGTAAAGGCGCAGTTCAAATCACGGTGAAAGGACAAACCTCAACGGGTGACAGCACGGTTCTTGCGGATGTGAGTTGGTTGGGGGGCTTTTTAAATCTTTCCAGCTTTCACTATCAGGAATTAATCGGGGATCAGTTGGCCTATGGTTCCGTGCAGTACTATCACCCGACAGGATTACTCTCAGGAAGCTATTGGGGAGTGGCGGCAGAAACAGGACGTGTCTTCAACTACTTTGATGAAAGACTCGCAGATGACTGGCACTACTCGGGCACCATGTATATTGCCTATGATAGTTTCTTGGGGCCGATGTATTTTGCAACTGCCTACGGTGACAACGAGGTGTGGAGTTTCTATTTCATGCTAGGTAAGCAGTTCTAATTCTGAAAGGAAATCTATGAGTACCGAATGGGGCCTGGCCAGAAGTTTATTTGCATCCATTTTTATTCTGCTGCTGATAGCAGGATGTTTCTGGATTATGACGCCATTTTTGCCTTCACTGATTTGGGCAACGATGATTGTGGTCGCGACGTGGCCTCTATTGGTTAAGGCCGAAAGAAAATTTGGCAGTCGCAAGCTCGCAGTGGTTGCTATGATGCTGGTGATGTCGGTGATTGTGATTTTGCCGTTGATGGTGACCGGTTATGTGCTACTTACCCATATTGATGAAGCTTACAACTGGCTTAAAGGTGTTAAAGACTATACTTTGCCGATGGCCCCCGCGGGCCTCGCTCAACTTCCCTTTGGTGATCGCATTGCCAGTGACTGGAACGCCATCGCAGAAAAAGGACCCGGCGCGCTGGCCGAACTTTTGCGTCCTCACCTGCGTCGGATTTTTGGTTTAATAACTGCGGCTGCTCAAAGCACGGGTCTCCTGTTTGTTCATCTTATCCTGACAACAATTCTAAGTGGAATTTTGTATGCGAAAGGTGAGTTTGCAGCAAAAGGTGTCATCATGTTCTTTAGACGCATTGATGGTGATCGAGGAGAGTCTGCAGTGGTTCTTGCCGGGCAGTCTGTGAAATCAGTGGCAATGGGAATTGTGGTTACCGCCCTTTTACAAACAACGTTGGGAACATTGGGTGTGTGGATTGCAGGTGTACCATATGTCGGCATCCTTGGGGCGACAATGTTGGTTCTGTGTATTGCGCAGATCGGCCCGATCCTTCCGATGCTGGGTGCTGTTGTTTGGCTTTTTCAAAATAATCAAAGTCTGGCCGGATCCATTTTGCTGGCTTGGACATTCGTTGTTGGCTTGATGGACAATGTGATTCGACCTTTGTTGATCAAACGTGGGGCTGATCTGCCGCTGCTATTGATTTTTGCCGGAGTCATCGGCGGACTTTTGGCATTCGGTGTCGTGGGGCTCTTTATCGGGCCAATGACTTTGGCGGTGGCATATCGATTGGTGGAAGCTTGGACCAAGGAAAATCCAAAAGCGAAATTAACTACTTCTTTTCAGGCTGCTCCCAACCACCACCGAGGGATTTATAAAGATCCACCACGGCTATAAGTTGGGATTGTTGTGATCTGACTAAATCCAGTTGCACATCAAACAGCTGGCGCTCGGCATCCAGGACTTCCAAATAAGGTGATTGTCCATTGGTGTAGCGCAGATTTGCCAAGTACAAGTTTCGTTCAACGGCGGTGACTTCCATTTTCTGCGCCACAATCACGTCGCGATAAGATTTGTATCGTTGTAGCGAGTCGCGAACCTCGACAAAGGCATTCTGAATGACCTGGCGGTATCGGGCCACAGCTTCCTTCTGTCTGGCTGTCGCAGCTTCGACCATATGACCGGTTTTGCCTCCGTTAAAAATCGGCATTGAAATTCCGGCACCGTAAGCCCATTTCTGCGAGTCACTGTTAAAAAGGTTTTTTAACTCAGCACTTTCAAATCCGAATGCACCGATCAGCGAAATACTTGGAAAGTAGTAAGCCTTGGCAACGCCAATGTAGGCATTTGCTGAAATAAGATTTTGTTCGGCAGCGGCGATATCAGGTCTTCGTTCAAGCACAGAAGAAGGCAATGACGCCGGCAATTGCGGGGGCACTGCAATTTCATCCAGACGTTGACCACGGACAATTGGTGACTCAATTACCTCACGAGGCTCCCGTCCAATCAGAACGGAAAGAAAGCTTTCAGCTCTGGAAACTTGCTCTTCCAGTTTGTAAACCGAAGTTTGGGCAGAATGCATTTCGGCTTCTGCTTGTCGGGCGTTGAGCTCATTACCCACGCCACCCTTGAAGCGCTTGTAGATTAGATCATAAGAGCCTTTGCGTGATTGAACAGTATTCATAGCGATACTGTGTTGCAGATCCAGCGATCTTAAAGCGAAGTAGGCGCTGACAACCTGACTGACTATCGTCAACTGCACATTCACGCGGTTAAAATCTTCGCGTAGCAGCTGGGCCCGGGCGGCTTCGTTACTGCGACGAACTTTTCCCCAGAAATCAATTTCATAACTAAGAATCAAACCCAGCGAAAAGAAATTTGTTGTGCTCTCTGCACCGGGGGTCAGCAAAGTGGGACCGGTCTCGCTGACCTTTTCACGACCCGCATCTCCGCGCAGGTCCAATGATGGCCAGAATTCCGACTTCGCAATTCCCAGCCTTGCACGGGCTTCATCGACTCGCGCCAAGGCTATTTGTAAATCGAGGTTGTGTTCCAGGGCTGCTTGAACAAGTTGGGAAAGAGTGGGATCACCGAACTGTTTCCACCAATTGGTATCGATTTTAGTAGTGGGTGCAGGGGTGGGTGGCAAGCTTGCAGGGAGTCTTGATTCGGGTCTTTTGTAGTCGGGACCCACTGCACAGGATGCCACGAGGCTGCAGGTGACAATAATCTCAACCAATCTGGATTTCACTTGGTTCCTCCCGCGGTGGCAGGTTTAACCGGCTCTGGATGAGCAGTTTTGGGCTTCTTGGATTTTTTGATTTTGAAAGATGTCAGAACCACAAAGAACATTGGAATAAAGAAGGTTGCCACAAAAGTACTGACCAGCATGCCGCCGATGATCCCTGTTCCGATGGAGTGACGGCTGGCAGAACCGGCACCGCTAGAGATAGCCAATGGCACCGCACCCAGAATGAACGCCAACGATGTCATCACGATCGGGCGGAAGCGCAAGCGAGAAGCCTCGATGGCGGCTTGTGTGGCGTCCAGTCCTTCGTGCATTTTCTCGACCGCGAACTCGACGATCAAAATTGCATTCTTGGCAGACAAACCGATCAGAGTGACGAGGGCAATCTGAAAGTACACATCGTTTTCAAGTCCACGAAGCCAGTTGGCGGCCAGGGCACCCAGGAGGGCATAGGGCACGGATAGCAAAACTGAAAGCGGCAAACCCCATTTTTCATATTGGGCGGCAAGAATCAAAAACACAAAGATCAAACCATATAGAAAAACAGTCGCTGAGGCACCACCGGTGAGTTTTTCTTGATATGCGGTTCCGGTCCACGCGATGCCATAGTCTGCGGAAAGATGTTGTGCCAAAGCCGCTTCAACGGCCTTGATAACCTGACCGGAGCTGTATCCCGGTGCGGGACTTGCGATGATACGACTTGCAGGAAAAATATTAAGGCGCTCAACGATTTCCGGTCCGGTGACTCTTTGAGCAGTCAGAATCGAAGTCAGGGGAACCATGTTGCCATTGTCGGATCGTACATAGATATTGCGGATGTCATCCGGACGGGATCGGTATTCCCCTTCAGACTGCAATTGGACTTTGAACGTTCGTCCGAATTTGTTGAAGTCGTTAACGTAGTAACTGCCGAAGGTGGCGGCCATGGCGTCAAAGACAGTGTTGATTGGAACCTGATAGGCCTTGGCTTTTTCGCGATCCAGATTCAAAAACAGCTGCGGAATATTGGCGCTGAAGTTGGAACTGATTGATCCCACGGCGGGATTTTGGCGAAGTTGATCGATAAACTTATTGGTGGTCATCGCCAGAGTTTTACTATCAGCGCCGCCTCGACTTTGCAGGTAGAATTCAAGACCCCCGGTGGTACTCATGCCGACGATCGCGGGAGGACTAAAGGCGATGATATTGCCATCACGAATAATCTGGTTCAGCCCAAAAAGACTTTTCACGATAGCGCTGGCGGATTGGTCTGGATCCGGACGGTCTTTCCAGTCTTTCAGAGTGATAAAACTGGTGCCGGTGTTGGTGCGGTTGGAACCAGTGATTAAATCAAATCCTGACAGAGAAAAGACGTCCTGAACATTGCTGTTGCCTGTGGTGAAAGTGTCCAGTTGATCGGTGACTTTGACGGTTCGGGATAAGGAGGCGCCGTCTTGCAGATTTGGCACACCAAAAACATAACCTTGATCTTCTTCGGGGACCAATCCGCTGGGTAGAATTTTAAAGAGCATGAAAATTCCAAAACAGCAGGCGACGAAGAGGGCACTGCTGATCATGAAACGTCTGTTGAAGAAAGTCACCCCACTGACATAGCCTGAGGTGATGCGGTCGAAAAACCTGTTAAACCCGCGGAAGAATCTGTTGGGTTCATGAATTTCATCTTTCAGAATCAGTGCACACAATGCGGGTGTCAAAGTCAGGGCGACAAGTCCCGAGATCGCAACGGAAACGGCGATGGTGATTGCAAACTGCTTGTACATTTGTCCTGCCATACCACCCACGAAGGCGACGGGAATGAATACTGCACACAGTACGAACACAATCGCAATGACGGGGCTGGTGACCTCTTCCATGGCTTTGATCGTGGCTTCCTTCGGCTTTAATTTTTCTGTGCGCATGATCCGCTCAACGTTTTCCAGCACGACGATGGCATCATCGACGACTAGCCCGATCGCCAGAACCAGACCGAAAAGAGTCAAAGTGTTAATCGAGAAACCCAGGGCATACATGCCGGCAAAAGTTCCGATGATGGAAACGGGGACGGCCAGGCACGGAATCAAAGTGGCGCGCCAGCTTTGCAGGAAAAGGTAAACCACCAAGAAAACCAGAATCATGGCTTCCATCAAAGTTTTAATAACTTCTGAGATGGATACTTCGATGAACTTTGTTGTGTCGAACGGAATATCGTAGGCCAAACCCGGCGGGAATTTTTGGGAGATGGTGTGCATGGTTTCTTTCACCAGCTCCGCTGTTTTAACCTGATTGGCGCCCGGAGCAAGGTAAACACCGATACCGATCGCAGGTTTGCCGTTCCATTTGGTGGCAACGTCGTAGCTGAGGGCGCCCAGTTCCACACGCGCCACATCTTTCAGACGAAGTTTTGAACCATCAGGGTTGGAACGAACGATGATGTCTTCAAATTGTTTTGGATTATCCAGGCGTCCTTGAGTGGTCACTGTAAATGTAAAGTCCACAGTATTGTTGAGCGGCTCCGCACCGACTTTGCCGGCGGCAAACTGGGCATTTTGTTCTTTGACGGCTTTGATTACATCCGTTGCGGTTACTTTTAATTGCGCCATGCGATCGGGACGCATCCACAAGCGGATGGAATAGTCCTGCGCTCCAAATATCGAGGCATCACCCACGCCCGGAATCCTTTTAATTTCATCCAGCACATTAATCAGGGCGTAGTTGCTGATATAGACAGAGTCATAGCGAAGGTCCGGTGCCCGCAGTCCGATGATTTGCAGAATTGCCGATGATTTTTTCTTAACAGTGACACCTTGACGGCGCACCTCTTCGGGAAGGGAAGGCATGGCAATTTGCACACGATTGTTTACGTTGATGGTGTTTTGATCGGGATCTGTACCAATCGCAAACGTCACAGTCAGAATCATGTCACCGTTACTGGAGTTGGTGGACTGCATGTATAGCATATTATCAACACCGTTGACCTGCTGTTCGATGGGGGCGGCAACAGTGGACGAGATGGTTTCTGCAGAGGCTCCCGGATATTTGGTCGTGACTGAAACCTGCGGGGGTACGATTTCAGGGTATTGCGAAATGGGCAGCGCTTTAATTGCGGCATAGCCAGCAATCATAAAGAGCAGTGAAATTACGGCGGAGAACACGGGTCTGTTAATAAAGAATTTTGAAAACATTTTTTTCCTTATTTCTTGGCGATGGCAGTTCCGCTGACGACTTTTACTTTTTGTCCATTACGAACTTTGGCAGCACCTTCAACAATCAGAAGCTCGCCTCCACGCAGACCCCGGTTGATCAGAATGTCGCTGGCAATTTCCTGCCCCAGCTCCACACCCACTTGACGCGCGACACTTTCCCGATCCACTGTGAAAACGACGGGACCGTTCTGAGTTTGCACGACGGACTTCAGTGGGATTGCGACGGCGTTCTTAATGATGAACCCCTTCATATAGACGCGAACAAATTGACCGGGGCGCAAGGAGGCATCCTCATTGTCGATGCTTGCTCGGGCTTTGACAGTTCCGGTGGAAGTATCCACAATTTGATCATTGAAGTTCACGAATCCCACTTTTGAATAGAACTCGCCATCGCCAAGCTTGATTTGAACTTCCATTTTCTCCACGCTTTCGGGGCGTCCCAATTTTCCTTCAGCTGCCAGACGACGAAGTTCCAACAACTCCGAGTCTGTGTAACTGAAATTCACATAGGCGGGGTTGGTTTGTGAAATGGTGGTGAGCAGTGACTTCTCAGAATTCGCGACAATCAGACTTCCTTCAGCCACAGTTTCTGCGCTGGCATATCCATCTATAGGTGCTGTTACGTCTGTGTAGCTAAGATTCAGCTTGGCTTCATCCAGTTTTGCTTTGGCAGCATCGAATGCAGATTTTGCACCATTGTAAAATGCCACAGCATCATCCCGGTCTTTTTGACTGACAGCATTTTCTTTATATAAAGGAACAATGCGATCCATGGATTGTTTGGCGTTGATCAAACGTGCCCGTTGAATTTCCACTTCACCTTTGGCCTGTGCGACGGCAGCAGCATAGGGAGCGGGATCAATTTTAAAAAGCAAACTGCCAGCTTTTATTTTATCGCCCTCTTTGTAATAGCGTTTCAAGAGAATGCCGCCCACCCGGGCACGAACCTGAATATCGCGAATACCAGAAATCTGACCGACGTATTCTCGAGTCAGAGGAATATCGCGTGGCGCGACCTTCATGGCAGTTACCTCGGGAACAAGCTGAACTGGGGTTTCCACTTTTTTGGAACAAGCCACAGTCAACAATAGCAAACCAGATATCAAGAGCCTTCGGGTCATAAGTACCTCTTTGCAGTTATGCCGGATCAGAATAAAGTCTGCAGAGGCAAAATAATTAATTACAGATTTACAAAAAAGACCTTAAGTCCGGATGTATTTTGAAAGTGTTTTCCAATTCATTCCTTTAAACAAAGATGTTCATCATAATTATCTATTATTTCGATGAACTGTTTCTTTGTTATCTTATGTCGAATGAAAGGTGGGTCGTTATGAAGTGTCCACATTGCAAAGATAAAGATCTGGTTATGAGCGAGCGCAAGGGTGTTGAGATTGATTACTGCCCTGAGTGCCGTGGGATTTGGCTTGATAAGGGTGAGTTGGATAAAATTTTGGATCGCTCACAAAAAGAAGAAGCTCAGGCTTCTGCGCAGAGTGCTCAACGTCCCCAACAGCAGACTCAGTACACGGCGCCTTCTTATGGTGATGGTTATAAGTACAAACGTAAGAAATCATTTTTTGAAGAGCTGTTTGACTAGTTCTCTTTAACCCAAAAGGATGCGATGTAGTCAGTGTGGCGCATCGAGTCGCGCGGGGTGAAGGCGCAGCGAATTGTGGCAGTAGAACGGCAATTCACGCCATTTGCGTGTCAATTCCATGAATTCCTCTGCAATTATTGACAACGTTTCGCCAAACCTTTAGTCCCTGCGCATGGTTAAAATTATTCTAAATCTGTTTATCGTTTCATTGGCTGTTCCTGCGTTTGCGTGTCCTGAGTTGCGAGGCAATTTTGATTGCGTATCTGATTCAGGTCCGGTGAATTCTTTTATCATTAGCAAGGGCGCTGAAAAGGGCCAGGTCACTTATCAGATTAATGGAACCAAGCTTGTCGCGAACGGTATTCCCGAAACTCGTCACAAAGGTGATGGCTTCCCAACGACCTACACGACTTCCTGTGAAGGCGAAAGTCTGCGCGCTCGTATGCAGACTCAAGTATCCTCCGCGATCTGTCCATCACTGCCATTGGAAATTGATTCCATCACGGTTTTCACACGTAAAGGTGATGACATCATCATGGATGACGTAACAATGACGTCCTGCCCGGACCGCGCACCAATGCATATTCGCCACATCTTCATCTGCAAAAGAAAGTAAGGAATTGAAATGAAATATTCTGCACTGATCACATTCGCTTTGTTGTTCGCGATTTCTTCGGCGAACGCAGCTACTTTCTTGATGTCATTTAAAGAACCGGCACGTGCGCAGGAATTCAAAACCACAATTCAAGCACTGCACTTGCCAGGCTTGGAGCTTCAGGATGATCTGGCTGAGATGAAAGTTTTGATTGTTAAAGCGGATAGCAAAGAACAAATTCTGCGTTTCGCTGACAGCGGAGATCTTCTGTTTATTGAAGCTCAAAAAACATTCGCAGCTCCACGCGTGCAGATTCTGCCAACTCCGGTGTCTGGTTTGACCAGAATGACATTGATGAGCAATGAAGCGCCAGTTTCCAAAGGCTTGAAAATGATCAAAGCCCCGGAAGCGTGGGGCATGACTCGTGGTAAAGGTGCGCGTGTGATGGTGATCGATTCAGGTATCGATAGAAATCATCCCGTATTCGCAGGTCGCATAGAACAGGTTCGTAACTTCACTGACGGTGATCCCCAGGACGTTACTGATACTGAAGCCCATGGAACTCACGTTGCAGGTATCATCGCAGGTAAATCTGCAGGCGAAGCTTTGGGCGTGGCTCCAGAGGCAACACTCTTGATTGCCAAAGTCTGTGGTGCCAAGGGTTGTTCATCGGATGCTGTGGCCAAAGCATTGTCATGGGCCTTGCGCGAAGATGTCGACGTGGTGAACATGTCTTTGGGTGGTTCTGGAAGTGTGGTTGAATCATTCATGGTTAAGCAATTGGACGGAAAACAAATTCCAGTCGTAGCAGCCATGGGAAATCACGGCCGCGAAGTGACGCCAATGCCAGCAGGATATCCGGGTGTATCCGGTGTCGGTGCGGTTGATTTTGAAAGTAAGCGTGCGGAGTTTTCAAACTGGAGTGTCGCTTTGGATTTGATGGCCCCGGGTGTGGGAATCCGTTCCTCTGTTCCGTTGGGCACTGGTCGCGTGGCAGTGGCAAGCTTTCAGAACTCCAATGGATCTTTCCAGGTGCTTCCGTCGGTTACATTTAGCGGAGTGCCAGTGGCTGCATTGAATCAGTCGTCTGTGTTTGCGGAATACGGTACCGTTCAGGATTTGGCGAAGGTTTCCGTTGCTGGTAAAATCCTGGTTGTGAAACGCGGTAATTTGCCATTGCTGGATAAAATTAAAAATGCCCAGACAGCAGGTGCCGCGGCTTTGATCATTTGCAATAATGAAGGAGCACTGGTGAGTGGTTCCTTGAGCGAAGATCCAAATGAAATCAAAATTCCAGTGATCATGGTCGAGAAATCTTCGGGTGAAGCTTTGCTTGCAGAGCTGGTGAAAGCTCCGGCTGCGATTGTGCGCCTTGAGATCCAAGGGGCTGATTACGCTGAATTCAGCGGTACATCCATGGCATCACCTTATGTCGCAGGAGTTGTGGCATTGATGAGATCTGTAGCTCCAGGTATTACTTCTTGGAAGACTCGTCAAATCATGGAGGGCACGGCCACTCCGCTTAAAACTGAAATTCCCAATCAGACCGGTAAAGGTCTTGTGAATGCAAAAGCTTCCGTTGATGGTGCCTACGCCGTTCGTAAGAAGTACAACAAGCGAAAATAGATTATTTGAGTTTTTAAAAACAAAAAGGCCGAAGTTAAAAACTTCGGCCTTTTTTATTTAATCGTTCTGACTAAATTGAATTACAGCATTGAAGCGACTGCGTCTTTTTCTTCAGTCAGCTCTTTCAATGTGTTGTTCATTTTCTCGCGAGAGAAAGCGTCGATCTCAAGACCTTTAACGATCTCGTATTCGCCGTTTTTGCAAGTCACTGGGAAACCGTACATGATGCCTTCTGGAATGTCGTAAGAACCGTCAGAAGGGATACCCATAGTAACCCACTCGCCATTAGTGCCCAACCACCAGTCATGGATGTGATCAACAGCTGCGGAAGCCGCAGAAGCTGCAGAAGACAAACCGCGAGCTTCGATGATCGCAGCGCCACGTTTACCAACAACAGGGATGAAAGTATCTTTGTTCCAAGCATCACCTTCAGTCGTGCCAAGTTTTAGCAACTCAGGAACTTTTGCACCGTCAGCTGTTGCAAAGCGAACGTCCGGGTACATAGTTGGACTGTGGTTACCCCAAACTGCAACTTTTTTGAAAGAAGCAACTGGTTTGCCAGTTTTAGTAGCCAACTGAGACAATGCGCGGTTGTGATCCAAACGAAGCATTGCTGTGAAGTTTTTCGCTTTTACGCGACCGTGCTTCATTGCAGATTTCATTGCGATGTAAGCGTTTGTGTTTGCCGGGTTACCAACAACCAAAACTTTTACATTTGGATTCGCGTGTTTACCGATAGCTTCACCTTGAACTGTGAAGATTTGACCGTTTGCAGTCAGAAGATCCTTACGTTCCATGCCTGGGCCGCGAGGACGTGCGCCAACCAGAAGAGCGATGTCAGCATCTTTGAATGCCACAGCTGGATCGCCAGTAGCGATCATGGAATGCAATAGAGGGAACGCGCAGTCATCAAGCTCCATCATCACGCCTTTAAGCGCTTTTTGAGCTTTCTCGTCTGGGATCTCTAGAAGTTGAAGAATAACTGGTTGGTCTGCACCCAACATCGCGCCACTTGCGATGCGGAATAGTAGGGCATAACCGATTTGGCCTGCAGCGCCTGTGACTGCAACACGTACTGGAGCTTTCATGATCTAAATCCTTTCGATTTTAGCTAATTCAAAGAATTTAGACCTCTAAACCCGCGTCGTCACGACTCATGGAGCTTAAATTGACTTTTGAC
Source organism: Bdellovibrio sp. GT3 (assembly GCF_037996765.1). Classification (NCBI taxonomy): domain Bacteria; kingdom Pseudomonadati; phylum Bdellovibrionota; class Bdellovibrionia; order Bdellovibrionales; family Pseudobdellovibrionaceae; genus Bdellovibrio; species Bdellovibrio sp. GT3. Next base: position 41,366 of record NZ_JBBNAD010000004.1, read on the forward strand.
TGGTGGCGAAAACCTGAAGTGCCCCCATAATTAGTCCAGAGAGTCCTGTAAGTGCATGATAATACTTAAAATATCAAAAAATACTTGGCACTATCAATAAGTTATCAGGGAGCATTTGATGTGCCAGTTATTAGGAATGAACTGCAACGTACCCACGGATATCTGCTTTTCGTTTTCGGGTTTTAAAGCTCGCGGCGGGCGCACGGACGTGCACCAGGACGGTTGGGGGATTGCCTTCTTTGAAGGCAAAGGCGTGCGCCAGTTTCTGGATCCTTTGCCGTCGGCTCATTCACCTGTGGCGGAACTGGTTCGCAACTATCCAATAAAATCCACGAACGTCATCGCGCACATTCGAAAAGCCACGCAAGGAGTGGTTTCCTTGGAAAACACCCACCCCTTCATGCGTGAACTGTGGGGGAGTTACTGGGTCTTTGCTCATAATGGAAATATTTTGAACTTCGATCCTGTATTGGATGGAACGTTCCGGCCGGTGGGAAACACCGACAGTGAAAAAGCATTCTGCTGGATCATGCAAGGTCTGCAAAAGAAATTCGGGGATGTGTTTCCGGATCAAGACAAACTATTTTCAACCATTCATGAACTGACTTTGCAAATTGGCCCCCACGGAGAGTTCAATTTTCTTTTGACGAATGGGGACTACCTCATTGCCCATGCTTCGACAAATCTGACGTACATCGTTCGCAAGGCGCCGTTCTTAACCGCGGAACTTAAGGATGAAGACCTGACGGTGGACTTTAATTCGGTGACGACCCCTTTGGATCGCGTCGCAATTATCGCGACAGCACCACTGACCAATAATGAGCAATGGACCAACATGAAGCCCGGCAGCCTATGGATCTTTCGTGATGGGCAGGTGCTGGACAGTCGAGACACTATTCCCGGTCCTGCGGAAAAAATAAAGGCATGTCCTTAGATATTTGTGAATTACTGAAACGGCAGAATACCTTGCTGCAGGGATTCCTTCATTAGAGGACGTAAAGTATCCATAGCCTTGAATCCAGCAAAGACAATCTCGAATTCCAGATCGATTTTACCGTGCCACATTTCCGTGTGAGAAGTGGCATTGTAGGTGTTGATCTCAACTTCTCCTCGCCGATAGGCTTCCAGCAGTTGCTGCCTTGAATACGGGATCATGTAAGGTTGCTGTCTATTGAACTTGAAATAGTTGACGGCAAAATGTGTTCTGGCACCAAAGCTACCAATTCGAAATGGTTGATCTTCGAGCCATTGCTCACGTTCTATTTGATTCATCACGCGGGATAGTTTGATTTGCTCGGGGAGGCTTGAAATGAAAACCTCTCCCTGATCGATGGTTTTCACCGAGTCGTTTTCCAAATAAGATGCCTTGTAGCGTTTCACGACAGGCTCTGCGCTTTTCATATCCTGACGATACTGAAAACTCAGATCAATAAATGCCGCATGTCCATTGGAGCGAATTCTTTCGAATTCAATGTCACCATCGATTTTGCTGCGAAGTTTGACGATAAACAGGCCATAGCCATCGACATAGTCCCCTGGGATCAGCTTAACTTCCTCAACCAAAAAGTCAGTCATACGCAGGCGATTGTAAGCGCGGCCCAATTCGATTTCTTTGGAGTTGGCATGCAGAACGGTTTCCGCCAATTTGGCGATATTGGCTTTGGTCGTATCCGAGGCGGTTGATTGTTCCAGCAAGCTTTTGCTAATGAGGCGTTTATAGAAGCCACGGGGTACAGACGGGATTTCCTCGGCAAAAACATGTTCGCAGCTATGGGCACCATGGGAGTGAATTGGCAATACAGCTGTCAAGAATATGAACAGCCAATAAGCTGTCTTCAGTATTAGGCAAGATAGGTGCGATTTGAATTTCATGCTTTTAGCGATTGCAACTTCAGGGCCTTAAACATGACATACCAATGCCAATATACACAATGGTGGTGATAGGCTTTCAAGGAGAACCTAGGCAGTATTTCATTACAGATTTTAACAACAAAGGAGTACGTAATGAATTTCAAGTCTATGTTCGGTTCTTTGGTTATTGTTGCAGGCTTCACGACAAGTACGGCATTCGCACTGGATACTGAGACGGAGTCTGCTAGCAAGGCGCTCGGTGCGAAAATGGTTTCAGAGGTCTCATTTGAGGAAGGTAAATCCACATTGACTGAAACAGCAAAAACCGACATCCGCAATATGGTGAGCGAAGCAAGCAAGAAGGGCAAAATTGACGAACTGAAAGTGGCTGTATGGGCGGACCGCGAATATCCGACCGAAGGCACGAAGGCCTCCAAGCAGGATGTGAAGTTAGCCAACGACCGTGCTCGTGTGATGAAAGACTTTATCAAAGATGAGTTAAAAGTGAGCTCGGTGGAAACATACAATATGACAGAGCGTCCAAATGCTCTTCAAAAGTTTATTAAAACCGATACTGCAAAAACAAAAACCGCAATGGAAGCCTCAGGGGCAGCTCCGCGCACGACGGATGAAACCGGTTTCATGGGCAGAAAAGCCAAATCATCCAATGCTGTTATTATGGTTTACATGAAGTAAGTGAGTTCCAAATAAAAAAATCCCCGGCGATGAACCGGGGATTTTCAGATTTAGTACTTACGATGCTTCACGTGTGGCATTCGTATCCAACGATGAAGTCTTTATTGCTATTTATTCTGCTTAAAAATCTCATCAATGTTCGCATGAAGCTTCGAAGTCAGACTTTCCATCAAAACCTTCGTGAAGTCCTCCAGCGTATCAACTGATTCAAAAGTTTCTTCAAGCAATTCAGCCTCAGTCGTCAGCTGTTCAGGAATATCAGTCAGAACCTTATTTTTAGGGTCTTGAGAATTAGCCATTGTGCCTCCTACTGAAGCGTTTCTGTTTGTTTTTGTTCTGCACGAGCTCTTGCACTGTTGATGCTGGCAGCGCCGTAGCGTAGGAATTCTTCACGTGTCAGTTTTTTTGCGATGGCCGTGATTTCAGGTGTTAGCCCCGCAACCTCGGTTTTTGCCAAGTCAGGGAATCTCATCACGACTCCTGCATTGAAAGAATGCATGGCCGCCGTCTGCTTGCCACCCAACGCTTCATAAAATTGAATCGCCCAAAAGATCGTCATGTCGTTTAGATCTTGCCGAATGCCAGAGAAGGTTTTTAATGAATCGAAGGAAATATCTGCGATTTCCAAGTTTTGCACCTGTGGCAGGTCTTTATCTGCCGCCAGCTCGCGTACGATTTGTAAGCCGGATTCAGCAACTGTATGGATCGCAATCGGGTGATGACCTTGAAAGAGCATTTCAATGGCGCTTTCAATTTGGATTTTAGCAACTTCCAGGGGGGTAGCACCAATAGCGACAACGTCATCACCGATTTCAAATTTTTTACTGATCATAAGCGCTCACTTTTCTCATTGATTCGACTTAAATAGCTGAGCTGGGCCGTTTTTTGAAGTGAATTTGCAGGGCTATTGGGTGAGGTGAAGCCTTTACAGAGGAACTTTAAAATGTGCTAAAGCAAAATGGAGGAAGCTATTTTGGAAATAAAAAACCCAGTGATTCCACTGGGTTTAAATATAAAGATAATAAATTGTTACTTCTGCGAAGCAGAAGTGTAGACAGCCATTTTTCCCAGCCAAAGGCTGGAGAGAAAAATGGTCGCCCGAACCCACCCTTATGCGAACCTTTCCAACTATTTGATATTGTTAAGATAAACTTCCATACAAAAGAAGATAATTCGAAGGAAATAGCCGTTCTCTATCGAAAAGGGCTGTCACTGCGCGATATAGGCAAAGAGCTAAATATCTCCAAAACAATGGTTAGAAGTAATTTACTTAAAGATGGCGTAGAACTCCGTCCCAAGGACCCAACCCCTGCCCAGGTCAGCCAATGGCGAATTCGAAAAACGAAATCACCGCCGCCCTTTGGATATTGTTACTTCCAAGGGGAGCTAGTTAAGAACCCGATTGAGTACGACGTATTACTTAAGATTCATCGTCAGTGGAAAGAGGGGCGGGATGCCAATGAAATCACTCGCTACCTCAATACGAAGAAGCTCAAGCCTCGGAAGGCCAAAGCTTGGCACAATAAAGCAGTCAAAAAGATCTTGGCGAGATTTGAATCAAAAAAAATTGTTATCAAAGGAGAAAAAATATGAACTTATCAGATTTAATTTTTTGGAGCGCCACAATCATTACCGGACTCACAGGGGCATACAACATTGACGATATTCAAAGAGTCGTTTTGAAAGCTCAGGCAAAGATCTTATATGAATCGAGAACCTCTACGTGGGGAAGTCCCAGAGTATTTTCTGATAAAGATTAGCTTTTTGTTGAGCCTTGAAATTCAAAGATAGAATTGATGTCCGATTTAGAGGGATTTTTTATTCTGAATCGGACATAGAACCTACTTTGCCAACCATTGAGCATAAGCTTGAATGTCGATCATGGGAACAGTTCCGCTAAATTGAAGTTGGTAAATCAATTTAAACAAAAAAGCTGTGGCAGGCTTTCCACCTTCGTGCACAACATACTTTTTATCCGCATCGAGATGAAAGTATCCGTGAGCAGCAACACAACCGATGTCTATGCTTTGGATGAAAAGTGGTCCCTTAATCCGAAACTGAATCTTTGCCTCGGAAAACCCAGTTCGAAACGGAAAAAGAAAGTCGAAAAAAGGTAATATTTAGGATCGGCTATTTCTTTTCGACGGAACAAATTTCTGTAAGCTCAATATGGTCTTCGAACTCAACCTCGTAATGTTGGTTGTCGCGAGTCTTAGTAACAGCCCCTTCTCCGGCCAAGGCACTTTTACAGAGTTTTACTTTCGCTCCAGTGCATGTTTTTTTATAGGCAAGAACGCGATCACCTTCCTTAAGTTGGTGAGAGGTATAGAGAATGAGCGCGCGATGGTTATCAATTTTCGATTCAATGACTCCGGCGAAAGCCGCATGAAATAGAGTGGAAATTAAAATAAAATTTATCATAAAAGCTCCGTTCTTATTTTGAACCAATTAGGTAGTTAAGATCAGCTTCAGCTTCATAAAACAGTCTATAAAGTTCAGTTCTTCTGTTTTTAAATTCGTAGAACTTTGAAAATGCATCTTGTAGATCGGGGCCATTTTTTACGCCGCGACTATATTCAGTTTTAGTCAGCTTTAGAAAATTTGCAGCACGTTCAACATCGTTATCAGCAGCATGAATTAGCTCGTGGATTAGCTTTAGGTCATGTGTCAGGTCATGTTCGGTGGCGTCGGCAAATCTTTTCGCATAAGCCAGCTTCTGGGAGGTTGACTGAATTTCTAACTCTTGCGCTCGTTTCGTAGCATAATCTTCTAAACCTTGACCGATACTCATACTGAGTTGAATTCCACTGACCCACTCATTCTCCTTCGCTAGCGCCCGCGTGTCGCTTTCTAGGAAGGAAGGGCGGCGATATGTTGTATAAATATCCAAAGAGGGTATCCACCATCTTCCGGTTTGGTCTTTTTTAAGAGAGTGAGATTGATGTTCCTGCTCTAAAATTTTGATGTCAGGATTTTGTGTATCCGAATTTGATGTAACAGGTAGTGACTCTGGAGGATGAGCAAATGAATCATTTAGTTCCATGTTTTCATGATCGTCATATGCAATAGCAATGGCTAGACGATTGCTAAGGGCATCTTGTTCTACCCTTAGTTTTTTGATTTGTTGAATAATTAGCGTCTTTTCAAGTTCGAATTGAACGGCATCCGCATTAGTTGCGACGCCGGCACCAGATCGACGTTTCGCCGATTGGATGTTCTGCTCGTTGTCCTTGAGCGCGGTTTCTAGCTCTACAAGGTTGTTTTTATTTGCGACCAGACGCCAATAAGTCTTTCTGGCATCTCTCAGTTCCGTGTGATAGTCACGGTCCGATTCCGCCTGTAACTGGGTTGTTTTGGACTCGCGAATTTTCTCTTCGAGTTTGTCACGGCCACCACGATAAATATTCATTGTAGCTTCTGCTCCCCAAAAATTACGCTGTTCTGCGGAAGCTGATCCCAATGTTGCTGATTCGGATCCGGCTTTGAGATTTAGTCCCGGCAGAAAAGAACGGTGCAGATAGCCCGTTCTCATCTGTGCCGCAGAAACTGCAATCTCTGAGGCGCGAACCTTCTCATTTTTTTCGCGTACCAGTGTTGGTAAGTCGCTAAAGGTTATCTTTTTAGGCGCGATGTTTGATTGTCCATGTGCCCAAGAACCAAATTGAAAAATAAAAAGTAGTGTCAGTGATTGCAGTTTCATTTCCTGTCCTTAGTCCAAATTATCGAAAGCGCTTAGGAGCTCTTTGCCGTTTTCTTTGATCGTCACGTCAATGTTATAAGGTTTGCCTTCTGGTTTTGGCATTTTTCCTTCAAATGATTTGTCTTTTGCCGCTAGATCAAATGTTGTTGTTTTCCATTTGCCTTTTACTTTCGCAGCAAGAGATGCGCTTCCTTTAGCATCAAAAGATTTAATATCCAGAGGCTTCATATCTTGATCGTAAATATAGACGCTCACGTTGCCATCCGCAGAGCGTACAAGTTCTGCTTTATGAACAAGCGTCGCTTTCGTGCCTTTGCTTGCATCCACTTTTGCAACTACAGCAGATACCAGGCCACCGTATTTCCCGGTGTCTGCCAATTTAGGCCCGTGACCTTCATCGTGTGCTGCTGCATTGAAGGACACCAAAAGTGTCATAGCAGATAGTGCTAAAAATTGTTTCATTTCCATTCTCCTTCTTCCTTGGTTGTTGTTTCGTTCAGATACTTCTGAACTGCCTTTTGTCCAAATTTAAAAAATACAGTTGGCGTCACAATCAGATCAAGAAGAGTGGACGAGATAAGTCCACCTACGATCACGACCGCAACAGGATGCAAGATTTCTTTCCCGGGATCGCCCTTAGAAAGAACGAGCGGGACTAGAGCAAGCGCTGCTGTAGATGCAGTCATTAGAACGGGAACTAACCGCTCCAAAGATCCGCGAATGACCATTTCTTTCGTGAATTTTTCTCCTTCTTCCTTCATCAGATGCAAATAGTGGCTGACCAACAGAATCCCGTTCCTGGTCGCAATGCCGCACAAAGTGACGAAGGCAACTAGCGTTGCAACAGAAAGAGTTCTTTCGGTGAGATAAATCGCCACAATGCTGCCAATCAAAGCTAATGGAACATTGAGCATGACTTGAAGGCTCAGCATCACAGATCGGAAGTGCATGTAGAGAACTAAGAATGTTCCAGCAAGGGCTAGCAAAGCAAGCCACGCAATACGCTGCGATGCCTCTTGCTGGCTTTCAAATTGACCACCTAGCTTAATGAAATATCCCTCTGGAAGTTTGATATTATCTTTGAGTCGGTTTTGAATGTCGTTCACGATGCTACCCAGGTCGCGCCCTGAAGAGTTTGCAGAGACTACAATACGTCTTTGCATATTTTCGCGGTTCACCATATTGGGGCCTGTGCCTTGATAAACGTTAGCGACTTCTGCAAGCTTAACTTTTTGTCCTGTCGGAAGCGTTTTTACTAATGTCTCGCCAATCTTTTCCGGTGTTTCTTTTGAGGCGTCGTCAAGTTTGATGAAAACATCATAACGTCTTTGTGTGTCTAGGAACTGTGTGACAGTTTCGCCATTCAAGGCGATTTCTAGATCTTCAGCAAGCGCCCCTGAGCTGAGCCCCACCTGACGACTTGCATCTCTATCGATGGCAATTTTAAGTTGTGGAATTAGAACTAACGGTTCGGTTTGCAGATCTACGATTCCGGGGACACTACCTAAGGTGTCATAAATTTGTCCACCGAGTTTACGTAATTCACTAAGGTCAGGGCCGAATACTTTCACTGCAATTTGCGCACGAACCCCGGAAAGCAAGTGATCAAGGCGATGACTGATCGGTTGCCCAAGGTTGACATAGACGTCTCCGACTTTTTCGGCACGCTCACGTATTTCATTTAGAACAATTTCTTTTGGCCTGCCGCCTGGCTTGAAGTCGACATCAATCTCGTGCCAGTGTACGCCTTCGGCGTGTTCGTCCATTTCTGCGCGCCCAGTACGACGTACGGTAGATTTAACTTCCGGAACACTGAGCATGGCCTCTTCGATTTTCGTTCCAAGCTTATCAGACGCGGCTAGGGAGATTCCCGGTGCTCCAGCAATGCCGATAGTTGCGGTTCCTTCGTTAAAGTTCGGAAGGAAGTTCCGACCCATTAGCGGCAGAAGAGCTAAAGATGCCAATAGCAGAGCTGCGCAGCCGCCTAATATCGTTAATGGACGTGGCAGCGTAAGGTCTAGAACTTTTAGCGCGAAACTCTTTAGTTTTCTTACAACCCATCCGTCTTTTTCTTCATGAACAGCTTTTGAAGAAGGCAATAGATATGAACAAAGAACGGGGGTGACTGTTAGCGAAACGACTAGAGATGCAATAATGGAGACTATATACGCAACCCCGAGTGGCAAGAACAAGCGTCCCTCGATTCCTCCAAGCGCAAACAATGGAAGGAACACGAGCACGACAATAATAGTGGAAAGAACAATGGAGTTTCTCACCTCGCTTGACGCTTCATAAATTACGCGTAGATAGCCTTTGGGAGAGCCTGCTTTCTTATTTTCGCGGAGTCTGCGGAATACGTTTTCAACATCAACGATGGCATCATCGACAAGCTCGCCGATGGCAATCGCCAAGCCTCCTAAAGTCATTGTATTGATCGTAAGTCCCATTATCTTAAACACAATTGCCGTCATTAATAGACTAAGAGGAATTGCGACTAGCGTGATCGAGGTTGTGCGGAAGTTTAAAAGGAACAGGAATAAAATGACTGCCACCATGAAAATACCATCTCGAAGTGCCTCTTCGACATTTCCGATAGCAGATTCAATAAAGTGGGATTGCTTAAAAAGATCTGTTTCAAGCTTAACTCCTTCAGGTAGTGTCTTCGCTAGTTCTTCCAATTCTTTGTCAATTGCACGAGTTAATTGAATAGTGCTGGCCGTCGGTTGCTTTTGTACGGTCATGATTACTGAGTGGCGGGCATTAATGCTCCCTTCGCCACGCTTAAACTTTGGACCTACCTTAACTTGCGCGACGTCTTTTACTCGAACAGGTTGTCCAAAGTGCATTGCAATGAGGGAATCTTCAATTTCTTCAATGGAAGAAACTCGTCCTATTGGGCGGATTAGATATTCTTTCTCGTTGATATCAATAAACCCACCTGTTGTGTTTTCACTGATGCGAGAAAGAGCTTCCTTTAAATCTTCAAGAGATAGACCTTTTTTCTGAAGCTTTTCGCTCGAAATTAGTATGTGATACTGCTTCACTTCGCCACCCATGACGACGATTTGGCTCACTCCGGGAACTGTCATCAGGCGAGGTCGCAGCGTCCAATCAGCAAGTGTGCGTAAGTCCATTGGGGAGACTTTATTCTCGGGGCTTGTAAGGCCGACGAACTGGATTTCGCCCATGATGGAGGTTACGGGGCCCATTGTAGGTTTGATTCCGGGTGGGAGTTGCCCTTCTAGGAGCTGCAGTCGTTCGGCGATAAGTTGTCGGTTTTTAAAGATCTCAGTATCCCAATCAAATTCGACATAAATAATTGCAATGCCAATGCCGCTACTAGAGCGAACTCTTAAGACTCCAGGTGTTCCATTGAGAACGGCTTCAATCGGAAGCGCAACCAGAGTTTCAACTTCCTCTGGCGCGAGACCATGGGCTTCTGCTAGCACCGTTACGGTAGGGCGATTGAGGTTTGGAAACACGTCCACCGGAAGATTTGGAAGTAGCCACGCTCCATAGGCTGAAATCGCGGCTGTAAGCAACAGTATTAAGAAACGGTGGCGTAAAGAGAACTGAATAAAGAAGTTGAGCATGGCTCTCCTCTAAGCGAAGTGGTAATTAAATTGGCAGCACTAGGCAGTGCCAAAGTTAAAGCTTTTAAGTTGTTGCGAGGCGATGGCTTATTAAGCTATCGGAGGGCGGAAAATAGAGCCAAGGCCGGGATCGAGTGGTGGTGTGGCATTCCGAGAGACACTAAAGGATGTGCTGGAAAGAATCAGGCCTACAAATTCACCGTATGCTGGCGACGTATAGGCAGCAGGTGAGCTACCAATTAGAATCGTATGGGAGTGAGCATCTGATTCATCATGATGGTCTTGTGGACCATGTGAATCAGGTTGATCGTGCTCTGTAGCTTCGTGATGATCATCTTCGTGGTCATGATCATCGGCGTGGGAATGAGAGTGTGTGACAGTGACCTTCGTGGTAATTGTCAAAGGACTTATTGCGGAAGCTTGAGAAGCGCTGAGGAAGTAAATGGACAGGGTCAGGAGCAAAAAAGAGCCGCGTAGAGCTTTCAGAAGAAGGCTCGCTGATTTCGTCTTGAAGAGGGCGGCGTAAATTCTTTTCATCAAATGTACTTTGTAATCTCTTTGATATCATCTAGATCGATATCTTTGTGGTTTCCATCTAAACAATGCTCAATATGATCGTGGATGTAAACGCTTTTTGCTGCGGAAATTGCTTTGGCCACAGCGTGAAGTTGCCTAGCAACGTCAATACATTCGCGTTCGTCTGCAATCATTGCAATAACTGTTTCGAGGTGGCCTTTGGCTCTTTTCAGTCTTTTAGAGACATCCTCATGACTTGCGTGTTGCTTTTTGTGTGCCATAGTCCTAGCATCCCTTCCCGGGGGATGGGATGTCAAGAAGTATGAGCCAAGTTTTAAAAATTGAGACACAGTTGTTGTTAGGACGGTTGCTAACCCGTTCTGGAGATCAGGCTTGGGACTTTATTGTGCCATTCGCATTACTTCATGTCTTTCCAGGAAAGTTACAAATTGCAGCGCTCTATTATTTGATCATCAAGATCGGAACATTTCTACTAACACCCTGGGTTGGTAAGTGGATTGACTCAAATCAACGCGGTAAGGTCGTTAAAATTGGAGTGTGGGTCCAATTCTTCGCGATCTTAGGCGGTATTCTTTGTTTTTATCTTTTAGATGGCTCAGTTCATAACAAATTCATTTATGTTGAAGATGGATTAGTAAAACCTCTTTTTGCATTGCTTTCGTTTTTTGGCATTATGGCTTCCCTAGGTTCTCTTATTACAGATATCTCTGTTGGAAATGATTTGGCACCGTCGCTTATACCTGCAGAGAAGTTGACTAAGTTTAATAGCTGGTTGCGCCGAATAGATTTGGCAACGGAAGTTGGAGCGCCAATCGTTGCGGGTATCTTATTCGCATTGGAGTCTCCACATATCCATCTGTTGGGGCTTTTAATTGTGGCTATCTGGAATTTAACTTCGTTTGTCCCAGAATATTTTCTCCTGTTAAATGTGATACGAAAATCGGGTCTTCATATAAAGGAAACCAATGCCACTAAAAGTTGGAAAGAACTTTTCCATTTTAATTATAAAGAAGCGGTTTCTAATCCTATCTTTTGGTTGATCTTTAGTTACGCACTTCTTTGGCTTTCCGTACTGAGTCCGCATGGGGTGTTGTTGGCTGGCTATCTAAAAGATAAGATGGAGTTGCCGGAAGGCGAAATCGGTCTATTCCGTGGCCTTGGAGCTGTATTTGGTCTCATTTCGACGGTGTCGTTTCCATATCTTGTTAAAAAGACTGGTCTCATAGAAAGCGCTAAACTCCATCTTGCGTTTCAAGGTTTTACGTTGACTGTCGGAATTACTGCTTTTGCTGTTAGGGTGCAGGGTGGTGTTTATATTTTTCTAACCTGTGTTCTTTTGTCGCGAATTGGACTTTACGGATTTTCCAACGGTGAGTTTGAACTTCGACAAAGACTCATCCCAGAAAAAAAGCGTGGTGAGTTGAATTCATTGAGTTACTTAACAACTACGATGGCAACTTTAGTGCTATTCAGTGCAGGAAGTTTGTTGCCTAGTACGGAAGATTTTAAATACTTGGTATTTGCCTCACTTGCAGCAGTCGTGCTTGCAAACGTCGTTTTCTTTAAATGGGCGAAAGGAAAAGAATTATAATGGCCGAACATACACATACGAGAGCAGAAGAAGTTCAAATGCATTTGCGGGCCGCCGAACAAGGGCTACAAGCTATTCAAAATATGATTGAAAAAGGTCAGTCCTGCGTGAGCATAGTTCAGCAACTAACAGGGATTATGAATCGTCTTGCTGATTGTAGAGCTATGGTCGCACGGGATCATATTGCCTCGTGCATTCGCACAGCGGTGATTGGCAAATTCAGTCGAGAGGTAAGCTAACTCAAGAGGCATTGCAGGTTATTTCCGACGACTTGAATAAATTGGCGCAAGAGAAAAAGGTTCTGAAGGACTATCTGGATGGTCTTAATGAAATGAAAGTGGATCAAGAGGATATTGAGGTTAGAGGAGAATTACTTTTTGAAAGACTAGAAGAGTTTGAAAAGGGATGGGCGAAGGCTCCGCAATCACAGCAAAAGATCCTTTTAAAAAGAGTTATCAGAAATGTTGTAACTCTGATTGATGGAATTAAAATTAATTATCGGTTGCGTGATGGAATAGATGAAAAAAGAAATCAGGGTATTGCCCCGGGATCTGATTTAAAAAATGAAAATGTCATTGAACTTGCGTCTGGATTCCGCGAAAAAGGGTCTTTAGGGAACTCTAGGGACTTGAAGGTCCTAGGTTCGCTTAAAGTAAGAAATGGTCGGGGAGATAGGATTCGAACCTACGACCCTCTGGTCCCAAACCAGATGCGCTACCAGACTGCGCTACTCCCCGACAGAGACAGCAACCTAACGAAAAACAGCCCCACTTGTCAAACTGCTAGATTCTAACGCGTAATATAAGTATCATTTTTTCCATGGAAAAGTTTTTGAACTCACTACCGAAGCCGGTCCTTGTTGTAGGCGCGATTTTAATCGCCGTCATCGTATTTATGGTCATGGAGCCGCCGCACACAGTCTGTGATACCCAGGAAGAGGGCTTGCGCGAAAGCCTGAAGGGGCAGCTTTTCTCTACTCAGGTTAAGAAAAACACCATCCCACCGTCTATTGTGCGCGAAAAAGAGGCATGTCAGCTGGGGAACAGCGCAGGCTCCTGCTACGAGTACTTTTCAACTTTAAAGAATGTGGCAGCCGCCGTGACCAAGGGGTCTTCGCAGTGTGCGGGGCAGCTTTATGAAGTGAAGGAAGTCGGTTCAGCGTTGAATGACGGTATCGAACTGATGGCGCGTCTGGCGTGGGGGATAAAGCCACCAGAGCCGGGGACATTTGAAAGATTCGGTTGGTTGACGGAGGCTGAGATCGCGACCTTCTGTCGCCTGAAGAATACTTATGTCAGAGCCAATGGAGAAGAAGCCTGGACAGCACTTCGTCAAAAAGTTTCTGCCAAGCTTCCGGGGGAGGAGGTCCCTCTGACACCCGAGGGGACAGTTTCAACTGTCGAGCCGCGTAAGGCATCAGAGGTCCTGACTGAGGAAGATATCTGGAATCGCAGCTTGTTTTCTGTTCGCTGCGATAATTATTAAAGAGCCACTAGAGCAATGGACTTCCAGGCGGGAGTTCTGTTTTTGAATTGAAGCGTGCCGCTAAGGGCGAAACTTTTGTCTAATTTATTTCGGATCAAATAGGAGAGGGCTTGGACTTTTTCGAGAGTCCATTCCGTCGGGTTTAAGCCAAATTGGCTAAGGTCAGTTTGCAGCTTAAGCAGGTTGTTTTGTTGTTGAGTCATGATTTGTATCCTTCGTTTAAAGTTTAAAAGTTAACGAAGGGACGATATTGCAACGGGGTGGCCAAGCCTTCCGGATGCCAAATCAAAATAAGCGGGCGCTGAGCCTTGTGTTGTCTGCGATGCTGGTCTAACTTCTTGGATATGAGACGAAACAGATTTTTAGAATACCTGGTGATTCAAGCGTTGGTGATCGTGGCCGTGATCGTGATTTTTGCCTCGATTTCAGAAAAGCAAATTGCAGCCACGGTCGCAGGGGTGCTGTTCGTGGTTATGCCGCTGGGATTGATGGCCTGGGAGCATAAGCATGCTCAATTCAAGGAAGCCGTCTGGTATGCCGGGGTTTTGCAGTTTTGGGTGATCTTTGCGCTGCCGATATTAGGGATTCGTCTGCTGAATTGGGGAGTGCCCTTCGATCAGCTCACTTTTTGGGGAGTTCCGGGACCGTTTTTACACAGCTGGTCGAGCAAATCTTACATGGTGATGATGCTTATCACCGCAATCCGTTGGTATAGGCTGGGCAAAAAGGCCGTTTAAGGATCTGAAAAATAAAAAAGCCGGGTTTTGCCCGGCTTTTTTAATTCCAAAAGGAAAGCTCTATTCAAATTTCGATCTAATTAGATCTCGAAAGGAACTGGAGAGATAGCTTCAGCTCTGTGGAATGTATCGTAAGCATCAGTACCAGATGGCAATAGAGCCAAGTTACGAGCTTTTTTAACTGCTGCAGCTACGCGTTTTTGCTGAGCTACTGACAATTTAGAGATGCGAGACGGAGTGATTTTGCCACCATCGCCGATAAAACGAGTCAAAGATGCTGGATCTTTGTAATCGAAAACGTGGTCGCCAGAGAATTCTTGTCTATATTTGCTACGAGTTGTCTTTTTCATGAGTACCCTCTTTTTGAGTTCCTTTTGGTTTGCGAGTTAATGGGTGTACAAGAAAAAACAGTTGCCATCAAGTGTCTTTTTACTTTATATCCTTGTTTCTTGTTTGCGGCGTCCCTATTGAATTTCAGGAAAGAATCCTGGGGTCGGGCGGCGCTGACCTCGACTTGTAGCTAGTAGGAGCACGTAATGAGCAAATGTGAAATCACTGGAAAAGGCCCAGTTGTAAAAAACTTGGTATCTCACTCCAACATCAAAACTAAAACAACTGCACAACCAAATGTTCAGAAAAAACGCATCTTTAGCCGTTCTTTGAACGCTATGGTTCGCTTGAACATCGCAACTTCTGCGCTTCGTGACATGGAGCACGTTGGTGGATTTGATTCTTATATCTTGGGTGCTAACGACGCGACTCTTTCTAAAAGAGCAATGGCCGTTAAGATGAGAATCAAAAAGAAAATCTCTTCTAAAAAATAATTGAGGCTACAAAATGAAATTGAAAATCAAAAAAGGCGCAACTGTACAAGTTATCTCTGGCTCTGACAAAGGTAAGAAGGGCACAGTTTTGGCTGTAGACGCTAACGCGATGAAAATCTCTGTTCAAGGTGTGAAAGTACAAACACACTATGACAAAAAAGATGGTCTTTTGAAAAAAGAAGGCTTCATCGATTACTCTAACGTTAAATTGGTTGAAGCAGCTGCTGCTAAAAAACCAGCTAAGAAATCAGCTAAACAAAAGTCCACATAGGCAATTCCTTCCCGGGATAAAGCCTAAATTTGGTCTCAAAGGTGATCTCTTCGTTTTAGTCTCCTACATAGCTGCGTAAAATTAAGTTGGATTCAGGAAACATTTGTTCCTGGAACAGACCTGGATCCCAACTTGTTAAGACAGGAGAGCAGCTTGATTAAACGAGACCAAATCACAGTGGAAAAATACAAGAAAGCACTGGTCGCTATGGCGATGCCAGTGCTTTTTTTTCGTCCCTAGCCTACGCTGATATCGGCGACGCTATGGTTCTTTGCAAGCACAACAAAACAGTACGCACGCTGCGTGTGGAACAAGGCTCTGACGAAAAGTGCAAAGCTATTTACACGAAGCAAGGTGTGGATCAGACTATTGGTTCTGCAACCAATGTGGGTTCCTGCGAGGAAATCGTCGCTGGAGTTCGTAAGACATTGGAAGAAGCCAAGTGGAATTGCCGCGACGTAAAAGAAGCGCGTTCCTCGACGGTTATTTCTGTTGAGTAGTCTGCCAGTCTGATTGTTCGGAAGGCGCTGAAGGAGAACCTATGAGTTCGGAGTTGGTGATTGCGGTAGCGCAAATGACCTCCATCGATGATGTCGATGCGAACCTGATGCAAATTGAAGCCCTCTTGGAAGATATCTTTAAATCCCACAAGCCTCGTCTGGTGGGATTCCCGGAAAACTGTCTCTACATGCGAACGAAAGAAGGGGAGAAAATCCTGGGCTTTGCGCTGACAGACGCCGTGTTTTCTAAACTTTCTGAACTCGCAAAAAAATATGATACCTATCTGCATCTGGGCTCGGTGCCATTGCAGCTGGAAGGCCATCTGTACAATTCGTCGATGTTGGTCACTCCGGCTGGAGAGGTAAAGCCGACTTATCAAAAATTGCATTTATTCGACATCCATCTGGAAGGGCAAAAGCCCATCCGAGAATCCGATGTCTTCCGTCACGGTCAGCGTCCCAGCATTATCGAAGTGGATGGCTGGCGTATTGGTGAAACGATTTGCTATGACATTCGTTTTGCCGAGTTGTTTTCTCAGTATGCCCGCAAGGAAGTGGACTTGTTGCTAGTCCCTGCGGCCTTTTTGGTGAAAACCGGAGAGGCGCACTGGGAGATCTTGCTGCGTGCTCGTGCGATTGAGAGTCAGTCTTATTTAATTGCCAGTGCCCAAGGTGGGACTCATATGGGAGTGAATGGTGGCGTGAGGGAAACTTACGGCCATAGCCTTGTTGTAGACCCTTGGGGGGCTGTGGTGGGACAGGTTGAGAGCCGCAATGTGGGTTACGCGATAGCCACTCTTACCAAAGAACGAATTGACGGCGTTCGTCGACAAATTCCAATGAAGTTTCATCGTCGGCTTCCGGTTGCCTAAAGCGATAAAATTCTGCATCATTTCTGGTGACATCTTTCTCAATTAGTTTTTAAATGCGCGGTGAACACAAGCGCAGGAAACGGGGTAATTATGATCCGTCTTTTCTTGGTTTCTGTTTTGATGACTTCTTTCATGGGCCAATCAGTTTTGGCTCAGGAAGTATTAGCCGGTGCTGTACGCGACGAGGGCCGTGAGGCTGAGTTGGCGCAAAAAGCAAAGAAACGCCTGTATCCAGGCGGCCGCGATGAGGGTGACTTGAAGGTTCAAGCTCAAGTGACGAATCCTCCACGCAAACTGGCTCCTCAAGCAGAACTTCCAGAAGAACCTAGCGAAGAATAAAGTAGAATTGAGGTCGATCAAAAAGCCACAGATGCAAGGCGGAGGGTTTTCCCACAGCGCAGGCGTACCTTAAGGTACGTCGGAGCGAGGACAAAGCCCGACAACGCAGTAGATGGGGTTTTTTCAGCGGCCGTGTAGGAGAGAATATGGTATACGATCATTTGCCTGAAGGCGTAACGCGCGAAACGATGGACTGTGATGTTCTGATCGTGGGTGGTGGATCTGCAGGTTTGTCCTGTGCACTTCGTTTGCAGGATCAAATCAACAAGCACAATGAAGACGTGGCTTCTGGAGCAAAACAGGGTCAGCCTATTCCAGATCAAATGATCGTGGTTATCGAAAAAGCGTCTGAAGTCGGAGCGCACAGCTTCTCGGGCGCCGTTTTGAATCCAGCAGCACTTCGCGAATTGGTTCCAAACTTCAAAGACGAAGGTTGCCCAATTGATTCGGAAGTTAAAAAAGACGCCGTCTATTACCTAGGCTCTGACTACTCCTTCAAAATGCCAATAACACCTCCTCCGTTTCACAACGAAGGCAACTACATTATCTCTGCCAGCAAATTGAACCGCTGGTTGGCGACAAAGTGTGAAGAAAAAGGCATCAACATCTTCCCGGGCTTCGCAGCTGTGGAAGCGTTGTACGAAGGTAACAAAATCGTTGGCGTGCGCACGGGCGACAAGGGTCGTGATAAAAACGGCAACCCTAAAGGCAACTTCGAGCCAGGTTTGATTTTGAAATCCAAAGTGACTGTGTTTGCTGAAGGCACACGCGGTTCATTGTTCAAAAAAGTTTCTGAAAAACTAAATCTTCGTGAAGGCAAACATCCGGAAGTATTTGAAGAGGGTGTAAAAGAAATCGTACAAATGCCAAAAGGAACTGTTGAGGCGGGTCAAGTGATCCACACAATGGGTTTCCCTTTGAGCAAATCCATCGGTGGTACTTTCATCTACACTTTGCCTGAAGATAAAATCATCGTGGGCTTGGTTGCCTACCTTGATACGAACGATCCTCTTTTGGATCCACATCGTGAACTGCAAAAATTGAAAACTCATCCGTTCATGCAGAACATGCTTAAGGGCGGAAAAGTTATCGCTTACGGCGGTAAAACATTGCCTGCGGGTGGCTGGTACTCCATGCCTAAGCTTTACGGCGACGGCTGGATGGTTATCGGGGACTCCGCTTCCATGGTCGATGTTAAGAAGCTAAAAGGCATCCACTTGGCGATGAAAGCCGGTATGTCGGCAGCGGATACGATCGTGGATGGTTTGATCGCGGGCGCCGAATTCAATGAATCCGTTACCAAAGCCTACGAAGCGCGTATTGAGAACAGCTTCGTTAAAAAAGACCTATGGGCTGTCCGTAACTTCCATCAGGCCCTTTCCAAAGGGATGCTGGAGGGGATGCCTCTTATCGCGGTTCAGGAGATCACAGGGGGCCGTGGCCTTCAGGATCCAATGCCTTTGGATCATACAGATGCTCAAACGACCAATAAAGTCGTTGAAGTCTGGGGTCCTAATGGATTTGACGAGCAATTGGGCGAACTTCCCAAACCAGATGGTCAGCTGTTCTTTGATAAGCTATCCAGCGTTTATTTGACGGGGACCATGCATGACGAGGACTCTCCTAACCATTTGATCCTTAAAGATGGGGATATCTGCCGTTCCGTATGTGAGCCTCAGTACAAATCCCCATGTAATCATTTCTGCCCGGCCTCTGTATACGAGATGGTTCCGTCTACAAAAGAGGCAGGTAAGAAAGACCTACAAATCAATTATACCAACTGTATTCACTGTAAGACTTGTGATATTAAGTGCCCATTCGAAAACATCGAGTGGACGGTGCCAGAAGGTGGCGGCGGACCACAATATCGCGAGGTCTAACCAGATAAGTGGGTGGGACCTGGCGGTGTAGGAAGTCGGACGACGAGGGATCCGACTTCTTTAACCAAAGAAAGGACCCATCCCCATGGCAGAATTTTTTGCGTCAACAGCACGCGGTCTCGTAGATCCATTAGAACAAGAACTTAAAGACTTAGGCCTTAAAGTAACCGGCAAAACCGCTGGTGGCGTATACTTTGAGAGCAACTGGGAAGGTTGCTATAAAGCGAACCTTCACTCCCGCATGGCCAGCCGCATTTTGAAACCAATCCTGGATTTCACGGCTTACCAACCAGAAGAATTGTACAATATGATTCTTCGCCATGATTTTACCAAATACATCAAACCAAATCAGACTTTGAGCATCGACGTTTCCGTGGGTGATTCAAAAATGCGCGATCAACGTTTCATCGCGATGAAAATCAAAGATGCTGTTGTGGACCAGTTCCGTGACAAATTTGGTGTTCGCCCTGACGTTGATAACTACAATCCGGCACTTCGTATTGTGGTTCGCTCTGTGAAAAATCAGTTCAACGTTTCCATAGACACTTCTGGTGATTCTTTGTTCATGCGTGGTTACCGCAAAGACGTGGGCGAAGCTCCGTTGAAGGAAAACCTGGCAGCGGGTTTGATCAAATTGTCTGATTGGGATGGTAAATCCGCATTGGTGGATTTCATGTGCGGATCCGGAACATTCATGATCGAGGCGGCAATGATGGCTAAAAACATCGCGCCGGGCATCAACCGCAAACGTTTTGGTTTCATGAACCTTTTGAACTTCGAACAAGACACTTGGGATAACGTGGTGGACGCTGCGATCGCAGGTGAAAAAGAAGAAATCGAAACCAAGTTCTACGCTTATGATATCGACAACAAAGTTTTGAAAGCGGCAAAAGAAAATGCGAAAGCTGCTGGCGTTGACGACGTGATCGAATTCAGAAAAGAATCCGTCGCGACTGTAGAACCCCCGGTTGAAAAAGGTCTTATCATCGTGAATCCTCCATATGGTGCGCGTATCGGTGACGAGGACAATCTTCGTGACGTTTACCGTGACCTGAGCTTCACATTGAAGCACAGATTCAAAGGCTGGGATGCTTGGATTCTTTCTGGAAACAAAGAGTTGATTGCAGACTTAAAATTAAAATCTACGCGCAAGCACTTCGTATTCAATGGTAATATCGAGTGCCGTTTCTTGAAGTACTCAATGTTCTAGTAGTTATGTGCCCTCTCCGGAGGGCTTTCTAAGGGGGAGTGTTATGATGAAAATTCTAATGGCTTTTATTATGACTCTCCCGGTATTTGCAGCGGCTGCGGTCACAAACATTTACGACTACAAATCCTATGATTGTAAGATTCGTACGGGCAGTGGTCAGGTTGTGAATGTCGTTGGTAATCTGATGACATTGTCGATTGATGAACATTACGGCCGATTTTTTCAGATTCATCTGTCCGTCGAAAAATCAATTATCCAATTGCAGGTTCTTCTTGAAGAGACTGCAGGTACGGCTCAGACTGGTGAAGTCATTTTACTGCAAAACTTGAAAGTCGATGAAAAAGAAACTTCGGTCGAAGTCATCACTCACGATGTGTCCACGACCGAAACAGTAAATCAGGATGTTTCAGCGATCTGCTCCATCCTGCGTTGATCTTAACGTGGCGGAAGCGCCACGGTTCCTGAACGATACTTCTCAATTTTAGTCCACATCGGGGCTCCGCCCGATGCCAACGGGTTAAACGGTCCCGCTTCAAGATTATCGATTGAATCCAAACGACGCATGCTGTGCGCTTCAATAACCTGTCCGTAAGTTCCTGGGAACACGTGATAGCCCGCATGAGCAACGCCGACAAAGAAAGGTGAAGATGTGAATTCCTGTGGGGGATTCAGGTCGAAGTTCACCAGTGTTTTTTTGTCGTCGATTTTCACGGTATAATACAGATCCTTTTTAATAACCGTCTGATAGCGCATCTCGTGCATGCCCCAAGCCGGGTTGTAGATAAACTCACCTGCGGAATTCCTAACGCCCGAGTCCCAGCTGACGACTTTGCCTTTGGTCAGGGTAGGATCTTCTGCGTCCCATTCTTTGTTCAAGTCAGGGCGAGCATTCCAGTAAAGCACTTTCCATCCCAGTTTTTGCAGATGCTGAGTCAGGACCACTCCGCTGGTGCCGTTGGCGATAACATTTTGATCAATGCGCGCCCACAGGGCTGCAAGCGCAGGTTCTTGGGTGGCGTCGATTCCTTGCTTTAGACATTTACGGGTCAGACCAATACAGCTGATGCCCTCCATTTGATCCACCACTGAGTCTGGAGCACCCACTTGGCGCACGATCTGCAATCGTTTTTCACGCGTGTTCAAGGATGGGTTGCGGTCGCCATAGTACTTGGAGACTTTGTGTTTTTTGAAGAAATCCAGGTGTGTTTTATAAGTGTCTTCGATGCACTGACTTGCAGTTTTTACGATCGCATCGTTGTGCTGCAGATACAGGGCTTTTTCGGCTGGGCTGACGACCAAGTCTGTGGGCTTGGCCTGAGCAAAGGTGGTCAGGGGAGCTAGGGCGATCAGCAAAGTGACTGCGAATGACATAAAAACTCCTGGAGTTAGGTATTGCGAATTTATATCAAAATATGGGCCGCCTTCATTTGAAACCAATGGATTATGGCGAATGTCACACTGTCAAAGCCTTCGACAGAGACCTCAAATTGACTTCGAACAAGCCCCGCGCTTTGACCCATGACTCTGTACGGGGAGGGCCTAAAATAAAGCCGAGAGGTATGGATGGCCGCGGAATCGAACCCACAAATCGATCCTCAAAAGCGCTATGAGACGCTGTTTAATTCGCGTATCGTGGGTATTCTTATCAGCAACCTCAAAGGGGAAATCCTCGAAGCGAATGATTATTTTTTAGAGATGCTGGGCTACAATCGCGACCTCTTTAAAAACAACAAATTCAATTGGCACGAGATGACTCCTCCTGAGTACATAGAAATGAGTATCGAGGCCCGGCAGCGTCTTTCTAAAAGTGGCGACTATGTCACTTTGGAAAAAGCCTATTATCACCGGGATGGGCATCTTGTTTATGTACGTTTGGGGTCCACTATTTTAGAGGGTGATGTCGTCATCACTTTGATTCAGGACGTAACTACAAGAAAAGCAGTCGAAAAAAAACTGGAAGAAATTCTGGGAAATCTGGAGGAGCGTGTCGAGGCGCGCACTCATCAACTGGCAGAGTCTGAATCATTTCTTTCGACCATTATCGAAAACATGCCCTCAATGGTATTCGTAAAGTCCGCTGAAGATTTGCGCTTTGTTCGTTTGAATCGTGCCGGAGAAAAACTTTTGGGGATTTCCCGTGAGGAGTTTGTCGGAAAAACGGATTTTGATTTTTTTAGCAAAGAGGTGGCTGAAGGATTTCGAGCTATAGATCGAAAAGTTTTAAACGGAGAGTTGCCTTTCGCGCTGACCGAGGACACGTTGCCCACTCGAAGCGGCATTCGATTTATCAGTACTATCAAGCTGGTGATTGTGGATAAGAGCGGCAAGCCACAATACCTGCTTGGAGTGACCGAAGACATCACGGAACGAAAAGAGCTGGAAAGACAGCGCGAAGAGCTGGTACGGGCTCAGGCGGAAAAAGAGCTGGCGGAAGCCCAGGCGCGCCAGGCAAGTTTCATTTCCGATTTGACCTTTGCGATTTCACATACCTTTGATTTGTCCGAGATGTTGAAGGCGTTTACTGAAAAAATGGTGCCGGTGTTCTGTGATCTTTGTGTCGTTGAATTGATAGATGAAGAGGGCATGGATTTTAGTCATACCGTTGTTCACGGCTTGAGCCAGGAAGAGGAAGATTTTATTTGGCGCTGGCGCAAACTGAATCCACCCAAATGGGATCCGGAATCGGGAGGTCCTCTTTTTATTAAAGACCGAAAAGCTAGGGTCTTTAATTCCCGACAACATCATGAGCAGCATGTGGAGAAAAATTTCAGCGTTGATATGGAATTCGAAGATTCAGATCAGGAATTTTCGGAGTCTTCGATGGTTGTACCATTATTGGTGCGAGATCAGAAACCCTTGGGTTATGCGTCCTTCGTGTCTACTAAATCTCGTCGGAGCTTTTCTGCAGCAGACCTGGCTTTGTCGGAGGAGATGTGCCAAAGGCTCTCGGTGCTTATTGAAAACTCCCGGTTGTACTATCGTTCTTTGGATGCCAGTCGCGCTAAATCTGACTTCTTAGCGAACGTCAGTCACGAGATCAGGACTCCTTTGGGGGCGATGTTGGGGTTTGCGGAGATTCTAAAGGAAGATGAAAGTCTGTCTATGGATCAGCAAAGCGCTCTGGATACCATCTTGCGTAATGGTCAGCAGTTGCTGAAAATCGTGAATGAGATTTTGGACATCTCGAAGGTCGAATCCGATAAGATTCAAATTGAGCAGGTGAAATTCAATCTGCCAGAACTGGTCGGCGACATCGTTCATTTGTTGCGAGGCAAGGCCGAGGAAAAAGGTCTTGAGATGCACCTGGAGATGAAGAACTTACCGGATTACGTTGTGACGGATTCCGGAAGATTGCGGCAGATTCTTATCAACATCATCAGCAATGCTATTAAATTCACCGACGAGGGATCAATTGCTATTACGGCCAGTGGTGTCTTGTTAGGGGCGAAGGCGCAATTGATTTTTATAGTAAAAGACACGGGGATTGGAATCAGCAAAGAGGGGCGGGTGAAATTATTCCAACCCTTCACGCAGGCGGATACGTCGACGACTCGGCGATATGGTGGAACTGGTTTGGGATTGTTTTTGTCCCGAAGGCTGGCGCGTCTTTTGGGCGGAGATATCTCGTTTTCCAGTATTGAGGGCGAAGGCAGTGAATTCACCGTGACCGTAATGGCGTTGCTGCCGGTGCATAATGAAGTGGTGGATTCGACTTTGGCTGGCGAGTCATCGGATGATGATAATTTGGAAAATAAAAAAGGTCGGGTGTTGGTCGTCGATGATGCCTCGGACAATCGCGAACTCTTTAAACGATATTTGATCAGGTCTGGGGTGAGCGAGGCGCAGATTGAGATGGCTGAGAATGGTGCAGAGGCCTTGGAGAAGGCTTTTGCTGGTGGCTATCAACTTATCTTAATGGATATTCAAATGCCGAAGATGGATGGTTTCCAGGCAATTCAAAGTTTGCGAAGTCGGGGGTATCAGGGGCGTGTGGTCGCACTCACGGCTCATGCCATGAAAGGGGATCGGGAAAAATGCCTGGAAGCAGGATTTGATGGGTACTTGCAAAAACCTTTGAAGAAGGAAGAGTTGCGAGAAGTTTTAAATAAGGAGCTTTTTTAAGATAAAAAAAGGGAGATTAAAATCTCCCTTTTTGATTCTAAAATTTTTAAAGAATATTAGAATGGTTTAGTGATCGCTAGCATCGCTGCCGTCGTGCCGAAACCAAAAAGAAGAATCGCGACTGGCCAGCCGATTTTGCCTTTGCGTTTAACCACAGAAATAGCGGCACCCATCAATACCCAGATACCAAGCTTAGCCAAAGCCCAACCCGGAAGTTCTTTCATGATGCCAAGCTTAGCCAACATTCCAAAACCACCAATCAGCAGGAACATAAGACCCAGACCGTGAGTTGCATAGGACATCATGCGGGCTTTCGCATTCAATGCAACACCAGCGTAAGTTGAAACCAAAAGACCACCAAAGCCGAAGAACAATGTGATAATTCCCAGAATGTGGATGATTTTATAAAATTGATAGCTCATAGGGCCCTCTGACTTTCTTTTACTTTATTCTTCTTTAAGGCCCAGGTGTTTCACCACTCGAGCCAGCTCTTTTCGGATTCGGGTCAGTTGTGACAGATTTGCCAGCGTTTTCAATGATTCACGCAGCGGTTCAATTGGATATCCGCCATAAGCCCCTGGTTGCAGGAGGTCGCTGGTTACCCCGGAGCGACCTGCGACGATAACTTTATCACAGATGTTAACGTGATCAGAAATAGCGGCGTCTCCGCCGAACATACAATTGCTGCCGATGGTACTGGAACCGGCAATTTTAAAGCCGGCAGCCATCACATTGTTTTCGCCGATAATAACGTTATGGGCGACATGGCAGAAGTTATCCATTTTGGTGCCGCTGCCGATGCGGGTTTCAGTCAGGGCGGCGCGGTCCACGGCACAGTTGGCTCCTAACTCGACATTGTCACCCAGGATGACCTTGCCGATTTGCGGGATTTTCTTGTGCAGGCCTTCTTTGGTTTGCGCGAAAGCGAATCCGTCAGCTCCGATCGTGGTATGCGGATGAATTTCGCAGTGGGCTCCCAGTTCGCAGTAGGCTCCGATGAAAACCTGGGGATGCAGAATCGTGTGCGCGCCGATCTGGGCGTAGCACTCAATCACCACATGGGCTCCGATTGTGCAGCCGTCGCCGATGCGGGCGTGTTCACCAATGACAGCAAAAGGCCCTACGGAAACATTTTGTCCCAGGTGAGCTGATGGGTGAACGAAGGCGCTAGGGTGGATTTTCGTTTCTTGGTTAAAGCGGTTCATTTTGCCATCAAAAAGAGGCAGAATTGCCGCCATCGCCAATTGCACATGGTGAGTGCTGAAGAAAGTCGATTTGGAGTCTGTCGGGAGCGCCAGAGACTTATGGGCGACGATGATCGTAGCCTGAGCCTTGAGGGCTTGTTCCAACTGATGAGGTTTGGATACGAATACCAAACTTTCGGAGTCAGCCTGTTCCGGCGGTAAAACTTTTTGAGCGATTGCTTCGGTGGAGCCGGATACGAAGACTGCATCCGAGGACTGAAGAGATTTAATAACGTCTGCTGTAATCATAGTGATGCCTCGCGCTAACATTTTCGCAATATTTTTTTGATGTCAAGTCACTGGGTGATAGTATAAGTCTCGTATATAAACACGTTTCGATCATTTCTCACCTTTAAATATTAGAGAGGAATTGAGATGGCAAAAAAGGCAGCAAAAAAGGAAGCACCTGCGGCAAAAGCAAAGAAAACTGCTAAGCCGGCAGCGAAGCCTGCCACTAAAGCAGCTAAACCTGCTCCGAAGGCCACAAAACCTGCGGCAAAACCTGCTGCGAAGGCTGCAAAGCCCGTAGCAAAACCAGCTCCAGCTCCAGCTAAAGCAGCGAAGCCTGCGGCCAAACCAGTCGCTCCGGCAAAACCCGCTAAAGCGGCGCCAGCACCAGCACCAGCCCCGGCTCCAGCAAAACCTGCGAAAGCAGCGAAAGCTCCTGCGGAAAAGCCTGAGAAAAAGGCAGCAAAAGTGGAAGCTCCGGTTGAAGCGGTAGTAGAGGCTCCTAAAAAAGAAAAGAAAGTCAAAATTGATAAGACAGGTTTGTCTGAAGATCAGGTCAAATGGCATGAGCTTCACGAGAAATATAAAGCGATGAAAGCTCAGTCTTACAACATTGGCTCTCAATACGAGGCTAAAACGCCAATTCAGCATAAACTTTTCGGCTGGGGTTTCATTATGAGCAATGAATACGACCGCCTAGAGGTTCTATTTGAAGATGGTAAGCGTATGCTAATCAGCAACAGGAAGCTTTCTTAAGAAAATCCTGAAAAAGGCCCCCCAAAGGGGCCTTTTGCTTGTTGCACATTGATATAAATGGGCAGAAATCTATTGCAAGGCCCCGCAATCTGACCTAGAAATTTACCTACATGGCAAAAGACGATTTAGTACAAATTGACGGAAAAGTGATCGACGCCCTAGCGGGTGGTCTTTACAAGATCGAACTTGAAAACAAAGTTATCATCAACGCAAAGCTTTGCGGTAAGATGAGACGCTTTAATATTCGTGTGGTTGTTGGTGACCGCGTGAGTGTAGGTGTATCTCCATACGATCCTACTCACGGTCTGATCCAATTCCGTCATAAATAATTAGATTTAGCTCAAACTCATTCCAATAAATCTAGAGGTTCTATGGATCAGGCTCTTCAGAGTTATTTGGCTCGTATTGTCCCAACTGTCCCAGCAAAATCAGCACAAGCTGTGATTGAACTTGCTGCGGAAGGGGCTACAGTCCCGTTCATCGCACGTTACCGTAAAGAGAAAACCGGCAATTTGGACGAGGTTCAAATTCGCGGTGTTATCGAAGGTCACGAAACTTACAACGAAATCGTGAAGCGTAAAGCATTCTTGATCAAAGAGATCGGGGAGCAGAACAATCTCACGGCCGAAGTCCAAAAGCGCATCGAGCTTTCCTGGGACCTGGGCGAGTTGGAAGAAATCTACAAACCATTCAAAAAGAAAAAGAAAACCAAAGCGACTGTTGCACGCGAAGCGGGCTTGGAGCCTTTGGCGAACTGGATCTGGGACATGGGCCACGGCAAGTTGAAAGACTCCGAGACTATGGAAATGAAAGCGAAAGCTTTCTTGAACCCAACTGCCAAAATCGTGACATACGAAGAAGCGCTTAAAGGTGCTCAAGACATCATCGTGGATAAAATCGCCAATGATGCTGAACTTCGTACGATGGTTACTAAAAACTATAACGACCACGGTCGTATCGTTTCTAAGGCAGCTAAAGGCTATAAAGCGAATTCCAAGTACGAAATGTATAAAGAATTTGAAGAGCCAGTTAAACCTTTGATGGATGCCAAGAACAATCACCGCTATCTGGCGATGAGACGTGGCTGGCAAGAAGAAGAGCTTACTCTTGACGTTAAAGCTGATGACGAAGCGAACTTGAAGTCTTACGAAAATTTCGCGACTTCAACTCCAGACAACGCCATTGGCGAATACTTGAAACAATCAGCTCGTTTGGCATTGAACGTTTATGTTCTTCCGTCTGTGGTGAATGAAGTTCACCGTCAGTTGAAAGACAAAGCAGATCAAGACGCGATCACTGTATTCGCGGAAAACGTTCGTAAACTGTTGTTGGCTTCCCCATACGGTTCAAAATGCGTATTGGGTGTCGATCCAGGTCTTCGTACGGGTTGTAAAGTGGCTTTGATCGACAAGACAGGCGCTTTCATCTCTCACACTGTTCTTTACACTTTGGGCGACGATGCTGAACGCAAAGCTAAAACTTTGTTTGGCGAAGTGATGAAGCAAGTTCAAATCGAAGCGATCGCAGTCGGTAACGGTACTGCAGGTCGTGAGACTGAAACTTTCTTGCGCAAAGTTTTGAAAGATCTTGGTAAAAACATTCCGGTGGTGATGGTTTCTGAATCTGGTGCCTCTGTGTACTCGGCTTCTGACATCGCTCGTGAAGAGTTCCCGGATCTGGATTTGACTGTAAAAGGTGCGATCTCTATCGCGCGTCGTTTGCAAGATCCTTTGGCGGAGCTTGTGAAGGTAGATCCTAAGTCTATCGGTGTTGGTCAATACCAACATGACGTGAATCAGTCTCAGTTGAAAAAATCATTGGAAGCCGTCGTTGAGTCTTGCGTGAATAACGTGGGTGTAGACGTAAATACAGCTTCTGCTCCGTTGCTTTCTCATGTTGCAGGCATTGGCCCGGCACTTGCGAAAGGTATCGTTGAGGCTCGTAAGAAAACTTTGTTCTCGGATCGTTCAGAGCTTTTGAAAATTCCTAAGTTTTCGGCAAAAGTGTACGAACAAGCTGCAGGTTTCTTGCGCATCCCAGGTGGTAAGCAAGTTTTGGATTCCACAGGAATCCATCCAGAGCGTTACCAAGCTGTGACGGATATGGCAAAAGACCTTGGTGTTTCTTTGTCTGAAGTTATCGGTGAAGGTGCTAAGAAATTGGTAGCCCAAAGAACTAAATGGGCTCAGCTAGTGGGCGAGTTCACTTTTGATGACATCGTTAAAGAGCTTGAAAAACCAGGACGTGACCCTCGTGATCCGTTCAAAGTTTTCCAATACCGCGATGACATCATGGAAGTGAAAGACCTTAAAGAAGGTATGATCTGCCCAGGTATCGTGACTAACGTAACGAATTTCGGTGCGTTCGTGGATATCGGTGTTCACCAGGATGGTTTGGTTCATATTTCCGCACTTTCTCACAAGTTCGTCGATGACCCTCGTAAAGTGGTAAATCCAGGCGATCATGTTTCTGTGAAAGTATTGAAAGTGGACACGGTTAAGAATCAGATTTCTTTGACCATGAAAATGGACGATGCTCCAGAAATGGCTTCGGCTCCTCGTGGTGAAAGACGTCCTGAACAACGTGGCGCAACTGCTGCGAAAGGTTCTGGTCAGTCCAAAGTTGGTCAAGGTGGTGGTATGCGCCCAATGGGTGGAAGTGCTCCAGCGAAACCGGCAAATCCGTTCAACAATCCGTTCGCGGCTTTGATGAACACTCCAACAAATAAAAAATAACCGGTTGAACCGGAAAAGGGGATTAACATGGCTGCAAAAGGCAAATCTAAAAAAGGTATCCGTCACAGAAAAAAACGCATTTTGACTAAAAAGCGTATGTACAAAGCAAAAATCCGTAAGTAATCGGATTTGCGAAAAAGCCGGGCATTGTCCCGGCTTTTTTTTTGCCTAGTTTGTCGTGCCAATAAACAAACCCTGCGTCCGAGTCTGTCGGGGTATTTCGTGATAACTTTTCCCTATGAAATGGGCAAAGTCGCTTCGGCGAGTCACCAGAAAAAGCTTCCTGAATAAACTAGCGTCAGACGACATTTTGGAAATGTCGGCCTCATTGTCGTTTTATACGGCGTTGTCCTTGGCGCCTTTATTGGTATTGCTTCTGACGTTTGTTGCTTTGATCAATGACAGTTTTCGCGAGGAGATCCTGACCCAGATTCATCTGCTCTTTGGCGGTCACTCTTCAGATATATTAAGAGCCATTGCTAAAAATGTCGATCAGCAGCCTGAGGTTCGTGACATGGCTGGAATTATCGGATTGGTGACCTTGGTGTTTTCAGCTGGGGCGATATTTGGTGAGATGAGGATGTCACTGAATAAAATTTTTGAGGTGGGAACCGACGCCACTCAAAACCAGGAAGAGACGGCGCTGCAAACTGTCTGGACATTTATGAAAACCAAACTCTTCAACATGGGGATGGTTTTAACCTTTGTTTTTATTTCCATAGTTTCTTTGGTTGTCTCGTCGGTGTTGTCGATGTTTTTAAAAGGCACCGATGCGGTATGGGGGCAGATTTTAAACTTCGTGATCTCTTTGGGAATCTTTGGAGTTCTGTTTAGCGCCATTTACTACTTTTTACCGCAAACTCAAATTCGCCCGAAAGTAGCGGTGACCTCCGGCTTCCTCACAGCATTTATGTTTTCAATTGGTAAAGGATTTATAGGCATTTACATGGGGCAAAGTGCGGTGGCGTCGTTGTATGGAGCCGCAGGTTCCCTGATAGTTCTTTTGCTATGGGTTTACTATTCCTCAGCGGTGATCTTTGTGAGTGCTGAAGTGGCCAATGAGATTAACAAGGTGGAGCAACATGAAGAGAATATTAAAAACTCTGGGTCGAGTAAATAAAGTCGTCTGGATCGTGTTGATTTTTTTGGTTGTGGTGCGGGTGTTTATGCCCGAGGGAATCAAGTACGGCATTAATTGGTATATGGGCAATAAAATGGAAAGCTACAAAGGGAAGATCGAGGACTTTGATCTCGCTCTTTACCGTGGGGCCTATCAGATCGAAGGTTTGAAAGTCTGGGAAAAAGTTAAAAACGAAAAAGCCCCTTTGATTGCGATTAAACGTCTGGATGTTTCTCTGGCCTGGAGAGGGATCTTTAAAGGCAAGCTTTTAGGTGATTTAAAAGTGGATGGAATGAAGCTGGATCTGGTTGACAGTAAAGATAACAAGAAAAAACAGATGGGCAAAGGGCAGGATTGGAAGGCTGTCGTGGGCAAGTTGATTCCGATTGAATTGGAATCATTTCGAATGGCCAACAGTGAAGTTCATTGGCTCAATAACGACTTTAAAGTTCCTGTGGATGTGGTTATTGATCGTATCACGGCATCTGCCACCAATATAAAGAACACAGATAACTCCAAAGAGCTTTTGCCCAGCAAAGTTGAAATCACGGCGCGAGTGCAGAAAGATGCCAGCCTTACAGGTGGTGCGAAGATGAATATCCTGGCCAAGACGCCGACGTTTGATTCCAAAATAACCATGGATCGTCTGAATGTGACGAAGCTGAATGATTTTTTTATGGCCTATGGGCCTATTTCATTTTCTTCGGGCCATGTGAGCTTGTTGGCTGAAGTGAGTGCGAAAGATGACAAGATCGTGGGCTATGTTAAGCCCTTCATTGAAAAACTGGATGTGGTGAGTTCCGAAGAGAAATTCGATTCACCCAAAAGATTCTTCAATGAGATTTCCCTGGCGAGCGTGAATCTGATTTTAAGAAATCCCAATAATAAAACCATGGCAGCAAAATTGGAATTTGAAGGTGCCATGAAAGGCCCCGAGTTTGATACTTGGGGCGCAGTCTGGTCTTCGTTAAGAAATGGCTTCGTCGAAGCCATGAAAAAGAAATTGGACAACGACGTCTCGATCAAAGACGTGCCTAAGAAAAACTAGTGCGCGTGTTTCGGATGCTCGCGACGTTGTTCCCCGAGGCCTAAGACAGAAGTATCCTGTGGCCCTTTGGCGAACTCTTCGATCATCTTACGGCAGAAGGCCGGGATGTCGGCAGGTTTACGGCTGGTGACCAGGCCGTTGTCGACGACAACTTCATTGTCCTCCCATTCACCACCCGCATTGATGATGTCAGTGCGAATCGATGGATACGAGGTCACGCGTTTTCCGCGCAGGACTCCGGTTTCGATCAGCGTCTGAGGGCCGTGGCAGATCGCTGCGATAGGTTTGCCCGTATCCACGAATTCCTGAACGAATTGGACAGCACCTTCCTCGGAGCGCAGCTTGTCAGGGTTGATGACTCCACCTGGAAGCATCAAGGCATCATAGTCATCGGCACTGGCAACTTGAATTGCGACATCGACCGTCAGAGGCTTAGCCCAATTGCCTTTTTCCCAACCTTTGATTTCACCGGTGGTTAAAGAGACAACTTCGACTTTGGCGCCAGCATCCTCCAGCGCTTTTTTAGGTAGTAGTAATTCGGATTGTTCGAAGCCGTCGGCTGCCAGGATTGCAACGTTCTTTCCTTCTAGGGCTTTGCTCATTAAACTTCCTCCTTGAGTAAGCTTTAATGATAAAGCCGGGTCCGGAGGAAGCAATTTACACAGGGTAATCGTGTCGAATAACAGCGATGTTTTTACTTAGCTTGGCATTCAACAGTGATTGGGGAGGATTCTGATCCGATGACCATCTTCAATGGAGCCGACCCCGGAGCCATGTTAGCAACAGTGGCCACAAATCCTTCGCCCGCATTGACAGGGGTGGAATTGCCCAGGTTTAAAACATTGGTTTTAGATGACATATAAACCAAAGTTACCCCACGCTGGCCTTGCATTTTGCGCAGCTTGAATGGCTTTTCACCGGCAAGTTCAAAATCCACCTCTGCCGTTGAGGATTCAGCATCAGAGCTTTGAACTATCGTTCCGTAAACTTTATCGCCAACGCGACAAACGATGCCATTGGCAGCGATATCGCCAGTCAAAGATTGGTTGCGCGCTTCCAGGACTTCTTTGGTTTCATCCAGCTTCCAACGATCCATGATTTCCAGGGACAGAGGAAGGGAGCTGCTGGTTGCCGGGTCTACGTACAATTCAACCAATTGCAACGAGCGATCCACTTCTTTGATCACGCCTGGCAATTGAGACCCCATATTTTTGCGGGCTTGGGTGATGTCCGCTTTACAGGATTCAATGGTTTTTTGCAGAACCGAGGTGACTGCCGCTCTGTTGGCGATCAGGGAAGGCAATTCTATTTTGGATTTAAACGTCATGTAGTTACTGTAGTTGTTGGCGAATATGGCCAAAGCACCGCAAAGTTGATTGTCATTGCCTTCCTTAAAATCATTGATAAGCGCCACAGTTTTCTTTTTGATATTTTCAGAAAGGTCGTGAATGAACTGGATTTGATCGTCTGACAAATTCAACAGGTGTTCGCGTTTCTCGATGGCAGCCACAATCAGCTTCGTTTGATCTTTGTCGAAACCATAGGCCGTTGCGATTTTTTCAAAGGAACGCTGGATTGCTAATTTAGGCATTTCTTTATCTGTGAATTCACCCTGAAGGTCTTCAATTTTTACAGCCGCATCCAAAGTGCCATTAAAAAGTGCGTCGGTGATATCCAGCTGTTTTGCGCCAGCTTTGCGACTGGTGAAATCTTTTAGAAGCTGAGCCGTTTCGTCTGTTTCCGTGGTGCCCATGGCATCCATTTTTAGACGGGCGGCTATTTTGAAAACCTTGGATTGAAGGTCCTTCATAGCGTCCTGACGGGCTACAGAGTCCCTGATCTTGTCGTCGGGTGAAGGCACATTGCCAGTTTCAGAAGTCCGGTGACCTGAGTTCAAAAGTTCTTTTTGAATCTCAGGCTGACCAGCTGAACCCGGGGACTTACTGCCAGGTTGACAACCGGCAGTAACCATAACAAGTGCGCTTGCGATCAAGATTTTCTTCATAGTCGTATCCTGTCTAATTCAGATTACTTTGTTTCTTCAGCACCTGGCAAAATCGTCAGAAGGTAACGCAATTTCTCTTTGGACGCCATCGCACCAGCTTTGAACAATTTGATATCGTTCGCAGTGATGTCAGTGTACTCAGGGGCCGTTTCCAATTCTGAAACCGGAGTTTCAGGAGTGCGTGGCAAGTTGGAAGGGCGGCTGCGGGCAACCAACAATCCTTCAAGATCTTTCGCTTCCAGTTTTGCCAGACGCTCGGACTTATTCATCACCACCATGGCATTTTGAGCCACTGCATTTTCTGGCAATGCCAGGGCTTTGAACGTGCCGGCATCTACAGCCAGTGTGTTTGCATCAGAGTTCACCACAGCGACCTTCGCGATACGGTTCACACGGAACTGGTCAACGAAAGCTTTGTCTGCCACCGCGTGAGACTGGGAAGTACTCATGCGGGCCGTGATGATCTTAAGCATTTGCTCCTGGAAGCTGACTTTATGATTTGGCAAGCCCATACGGCGAGCTGCGGAATCAAGAAGTGGAACTTCGAACCAGTGAGTGTTTGTGCCTTTATTCACCTGGTCTGGTGTCGGGAACATTTCATAACTCCAGTCGATATCGAACGCTGGTTGGCTCATGGCATCGCGGAAAGTCAGTTTGTTTGAAGTTTGGTCAAACAACAGAGCTGTTACCGTTGATGCGATTTCCGGAGCCAGATCTTTGATGTCCAGGTAGTTGTCCTCGTTTTGGCGAGTTCCTGTGTTTGTTCTTGCAAACAAAGCCTGTGCTGCAGCCAACTTATCCGGACCAATACCGCGAACGTCGATTTGATCCGCGTACTGAGTTGGTGTTTTGCTGTCGCGAACATCGTTAAAGAACTTACCCGTTTGACCGACCAGGATGAACTCTGACTTCAACTGGATGTCTGAGCATTTTGTCGCCTCAGCACTCATGCTGGTAAGAGGGGCGATTTCGATGATTGTGTTTGGGTTGTCCGCTTTCGCAAAGGCACACATAACTTCCGGTGTTTTTAGAACATCCATGAAGAAGCGGCCAGAAATCAAAGCAGCCTGCTTAAGGTCCTTCAACCAAGCGATCTCAGTGAATTCCTTAGAATCATCAGTCAGAGCATAACGGTTTTTGATATCTGAGTATGACTCCATGAAGTTACGGATATATTGGAAGCGTGACATTGTACCGCTGTAGTAACCGCCTTGCTGAATTTTTGAGAAATTCTCGCGGCCGTTACGGTAATTGCGGGTCAAGTAAGCATCGTTGTAGGCTTTGATCAGGTACTGCACGATTTCAGTGTAGTTAGTACCTTTGTCAAAGCGTTTGCAACCAGGATTCATGTCCACAGACTCATCAGAGCAGTATGTGAAGTCACGCAATGCCAGGTCTGATTTCTCTTTCGTCAGTTTTTCCAAAGTTTCAGGAACTGCAACTGCTGTCCCTTTGTCAGATTCAACCACACGGCTGTAACCGAAGCGCAATGCCGCGATATCGTATTTGCCCAAAGTTGGAAGCAGGTTCAACTCGCTGTAACCGTAGTCCATCACAGAGCTGTATGGGATTTCATGTTTAACGCCCATTTTAGCCAGTTCACCTTGAGTGTAAAAGTTCGCGCGGTCTTCAGAACCACCAAAGTTGTGGCGTAGACCCAGGTTATGACCCAGCTCATGCACCAAAGTTGGAACCCATACTTCCGGCATTACGATCGCAATCACTTGCTCGCGCTCTGTATCGGACAGGTCATTCCATAGTTTCAATTTCTGACCCAGTTTTGCCTGCAACGCGTTCTTGATGTGTTCGCTGAATGGGAACAACTCAGAAGGGTAGTTGCAGTATTTGGACATAACTGACAAAGCATCGATGGCTTTTGTCGCATCAGACTTGGTCAAGCCTTCATCAGCATCAGCGATCGCCATCAATGTCGATTTGTTGCTGAAGCGGGCGTGACCTTTTGCTGAGTTAGCCACAGTTTCACGCACCTGTTTAGGTGAAAGGGTATTCAGTGAGTTGCCATCATTGATCGCTTGTTTAAGAATTGATGGCGCCAATGCCGGTGTATTCTTCAACTGAGTGGATCCGTAGGAGTTGGCAATTTTATAACCCGTTTTCGTGGACAAAGTGTATGCAGAATACTTCGCTGCCTGGTGCTGGGCTTTTAGAGCCTCGGAAGGAGCGGCTTTGTTGGCTGATTGAGTCGTCGCACCGGAATCTTGCGATTCAGTGTCCTGAGATTTGGAAAGTTCGCGCACCACTTCATCATAAGTGTAGCGGATACCTTGAACGAAGTTACCGTAGTACATCGCCACGCGGCCGCTCATGATTTCACCTGTGCGTGGATTTGCCACTGTTGGGCCGTAACCCAATGGGCCACCCGCGATCGGATCTTCAACCATTACGATCATGCTGTTGCGAGTGTCGCCGACTTTCTTGCCGGCTGGATCGTTAAGTACCAGACGTGTTTTCATGCCCGCAGCTTTAAGACCTTCGTTCACGCGGTCGAATGCCACTTGAGTCGCTTTTTTGATGGAAGCGAATTCAGGTTTGTTGAAGTTGTCAGAAAGGTAGTAAGTGATTTCTTTTCTTTCAGGATTCCAGCGGTTCATCCACTCTTTTTGATTTTTCAGAGTGCGGGTCATATCAACATCGTACTTGCGGTTTTCAGATGTGAAGAAGCCGAAAGTACCCTGGTCTTTCAAAGGGTATTCGATGGCTTTATAGCCTGGAGTTGCCATTTTGCTAAGTTTCGTGAACGAGTAGTGGTAAACGATCTGTGTTTGCAGGTCATCAATGCTGTTGATGCTGTAAAGAGCACTGCCCAGGCAACCAGCGTTACCGCGGAAGCCTTTTTCAATTTGAATATTCAGGGCGCCGTCTTTAAGTTCATAGTTCAATAGGCGAGAAGAAGTCTCAGTGTAGCAGGAAGAGCCGTACAACTGCTC
The DNA here is from genome assembly GCF_037996765.1 of Bdellovibrio sp. GT3. Classification (NCBI taxonomy): domain Bacteria; kingdom Pseudomonadati; phylum Bdellovibrionota; class Bdellovibrionia; order Bdellovibrionales; family Pseudobdellovibrionaceae; genus Bdellovibrio; species Bdellovibrio sp. GT3. Next base: position 77,658 of record NZ_JBBNAD010000004.1, read on the forward strand.
CATCTCTACCGGCAACATGTTGAAACCAGTCGTTCTCATGCTATTGAAATCTGGAACAAAGTTGGCCTTTTTAGACCAGTTCTTTTCAGAGTTTTCTTCTTCACGGTTTGTACATTTGCCATAGCGGTCTTCAGCACAGCGGTATTCGACGTTTCTGATTGGGATTTCCATCAGGATTTTGTCGTTCAAAGTATTATCCTTAGCCAGACGGCCTTCGTCGTTAACTTGCATCACCTGCAAGGTGTTTTCCGTGAAGCGGAATTTAACGATTTTTTCCTGGCCTTGCCAGAAAGGATTTGCCGAGGCGATTCCCGTGTCGTCATTGTTTGTGATGTCAGAGGAAGCTACGAAAAGGTATTCGTCTTCCGGGGAAAGAGTGGCTTTGGTTTCAACGTTTTCTTTAAAGACTTCTTTGTACGGAACGGTCTTCGTACAGGAAATCATTAATGTTGAAATGGTCAGCAGCAAAGCACCAGTTACTGGAAGTTTGCGTTTCATGTTGCTGTTCATATTCTCTCTCCTCTTCAAAACTCTCAAAAAACTTAAAATCTAAAAAACTTTAAAAATCTAAATTAAATGCTTATCGTAAATCCGGCTTTAACGATCGAAGTGGTGTCGTTAAAGAACTCGATGTTTGAATCAATTCCGTTTGCCTTTAGTGCATTTCCTTGATTGGAAGTGCCGATCCAAGCTGAAACCGATGGAGTGAAATCCCAACCAAGATCAGCACCCACGCTGAATTTGTTGCGGGTATCATCCTGGTAAGTCCAACCCACGGTATAGCTGTAGGAAGTTTGCAGTGCCAGTTTCGAAAAAAGCGGCAAGGTGTAGGTCAATGCCAGTTGCGCATTGTTGCGCATATTGTAGGACCCATCCGCTGTCATTTCATATTCATGGAAGCTGCGGGTTAGTTGTACGCCTGTGCTCGCAGAACTGCCCCAGATCAAGTTGTTGAAAGCGATCTTAGTGCCAATGCGGGCAGCACCTTGATAAGACATTTCGTCCTGCATTTGGCGATTCGTTGGCAAGATACCAGCCAGGGTATTGATCCACGCGATATCCTGCGCAAGCTGTGTTTTAAAACTCAATGAAGCACTGGTATTGTCAAAGTAAGTGTTCTCTGGGCCGACGTGTTCTTTGATTACTCCCGTGCCTATGCGCATGGAGGTGATTTTATTAAAGCGGTAGCCAGCCGATAAATCGACGGACGTTTGAGCATCACGCTCGTAAGAGTCTTCTTTCATCATGTTGCTGTATGATTCTACGCTCAAATCCAGAGACCAGGCTTTGGCTTCTGGAGTGGGAGCTGGAGCCGCAGGGCGTTTTGCCTTGGTCGTGGAAGTCGAAACATTGGCTGCCAATGCCGGTGTGCCTACAGAAAGCGCCGCCAGGACCGTTAAACCCTGAATGATGCTCTTAATATATGTAAGACCCGTAAACTTGTTCACAATAGACTCCACGATGGGCTTTAAAACAAGAGACCCATCTCTAAGTTCTATATGAGCAAGGGGTGGGCCATGAAATCTGAGTCAGGGGGCCGTTTATTTCGAGCTGGTAGCTGGGGAAGCCATTCGTGACATTCCACGCAACGAGCCGTTTAAGGTTTGGTCAGACCACAAAACGTGTCTCAAAAAGAGACGAGTCGTGAATATCAGTACCTTCGGACTTATTCCAAAGTGCTGCGGTGTTTTTAATTGGGACTGATTTCTCTCTGGGATATGCTTTTTCGAATAGGGGGCAATCATGATCGTTCAACCTCATATTCTGACCAAAGCTCTGGATGCAGCACTTTCAACCGGTGCCACTTTCGCAGATATCTTTGTTGAGGATACTTATTCTTCCAACTTGTCTATTCTAAGTTCCAAGGCCGATCAGGCCATCGTGGGCCAGCTTTATGGCGCAGGCATCCGTTTGTTCTTTGGTCACGAGATCGTGTACGTAACAACAAATGATTTGTCGGAACAGGGCTTGGTGAAAGCCGCGTTGAATGCTGCGAAAAGCCGCGGTACTGGCGCACCAAGTAAATCCATGCCGCTATTGCAAGTGCCATTCGATTCGGTTCACACTTACGGCGAAAAGCCATGGGAAATGAATCGCGATCGTAAGTTCGCGTGGATGAACTCCCTTGATCAGCATGCGCGCAATCGCAACTCTGCGGTCACTCAAGTTGAAGCGGCATTGAATGAAAAATTCCAAAAAGTACAGATCGCAAATTCCCGCGGTTTGATGGCCTATGATGAACGTGCTTACAGCCGTTTGAATATGGAAGTCTTTGTTGAGCATATGGGTGTGAAGGAAAGCTCCAGTGAGCGTTACGGTCACATGGGAACTTCCGAACTTTATGACAATATGAACCTGGCTGATTTCGCAAATGAAAACGTGGACCGCGCGATGGGCCTGACCACGGCAAAGTTTGCACCAGCAGGCGAGATGCCAGTGGTGATTGATAATTCCTTTGGTGGAGTCTTATTCCACGAAGCCTGCGGACATGGTCTGGAGACAACTTCTGTAGCCAAAGATGCTTCTGTGTTCTGCGGCAAGATGGGCCAAAAGATCGCCAATGAGTGTGTCACTGCGATCGACGATGGTACGATCAAGAACGGTTGGGGCTCGCTGAATATCGATGACGAAGGCAATAAAACAAAACGCACAACGTTGATTGAGAACGGTGTTCTTAAATCTTATATTGTCGACGAAATGGGCTCGCGCCAAACGGGTTATGAAGTGACCGGCAGTGGACGCCGTCAATCCTACAAGTATGCACCAGCATCCCGTATGAGAAATACCTTCATCGATGCCGGTAAGGATTCCTTTGAAGAGATGATTCGTGATGTGGATTATGGCTTGTATGCGAAAAACATGGGTGGTGGCTCCGTGAACCCGGGAACTGGAGATTACAACTTCCAGGTTCGTGAAGCTTACATCATCAGAAATGGTCGCATCGAGGAAATGGTGAAGGGTGCCTGCCTGATCGGTCGTGGCATCGATACACTTGGCAAAATCACGAAAGTTTCAAATGAACTGAAATTGGCGACGGGAATGTGCGGCTCGGTGAGTGGTTCTATTCCTGCAGCTGTTGGTCAGCCGCAAATCTTGGTATCAAGTTTGATGGTTGGTGGGAGAGCAGGCTAATGGACACTATTAAAGACAACTTCGAAAAGATCGTAACACAAGCCAAACAAGACGGCGTCAAAGTGGAGATGTTGATTTCAGGCGGGGAAAGCCTGGAATTGGGATTTCAAAAGAATACGCTGAAGGATTTTGAGTCGACCCAAACTCAAATGGCCGGACTTCGTGTGGTCAAAGGTGCAAGCCAGGGTTACGCTTACACCGAGAACCTGTCCTTGGAAGCACTGCTGCGTACTTATGCGGAAGCTTTGAATAATGCCAAGACCGTACAAAGCACGGAGAGTTTCGAAATTCCGATGATGAAGCCACAGACTTTTAAAGCTTTGAATCTTTTTAATCCCGAAGAAATCGACATGGAAAAAAAGATGGAAGTCGCAAGGGATCTGGAAGCCAAGTGTCTGGCGTTGGACGCGCGCGTTCAAACGGTACCTTATTCCGGGTTTTCACAAGGGTCCTCTTTTTCGCGCATTTTGAATTCAGAAGGCATCGATCAGGAGTTCAAACAGAACTATTATACTGGCAGTGCTGCACCTTTGGTTAAAGAGGGTGAGATTTCAAAAATGGGTGGCGAAGGATTTTTCGTCCGTTCTTTTTCAGAGATCAATATCGATGAAGTGGCTCGCGAAGGCGTTAACAACGCCGTTAAATATCTGGGGGCCACTAAGCTGAAAACGGGGAACTATCCCGTAGTTTTGGATCGCAAAGTTTTCCCGACAGTGCTGGCAATGCTTTTGTCCTATCTTTCGGCCAAGGAAGTTCACGAGAACAAATCTTTGCTAAAAGGAAAGATCGGCCAGAAAGTTGCGAGTGATAAATTCACCTTGCTTGACGATCCTTTTGAGCTTCACGGTTCAGCAGTCCGACCTTTCGATGCTGAAGGTGCGCCGTCGCAAAAGACGGTCCTGTTCGAAAATGGAGTTCTAAAAAACTTCTTAACGAATCTGGAATATGCAAAGCGTATGAATTTGCCGCACACGGCTCACGCAGCCCGTGGGCCCAGCTCGCCTATGGGAATTGGTCCCACGAATCTGGTGGTGGCAAAGGGTGGTAAATCCCAAGCGCAGTTGTTGGGGCAATTCCCGGGTCAAACAGTTCACATCACCAAGTTCACAGGCGGTTTGCACGCGGGCTTTAAGGATTCCACCGGGGATCTTTCAATGCCGGCTGAAGGTTTCTTGTATGAGAATGGCAGATGCCTGGGGCCAGTGGATCAGTTTGTGGTCTCTGGCAATGTCCTGGATGTTTTACGTGATATCATCGAAGTCGGAGATACCTACAGCAAGCCAGGTCGCAGCCTGATCGCGCCAGATGTCCTGATCAAGTCCATGAGCTTTGCCGGCGGTTGATGCCGGCACTCAATCTTAAGAAGCAAAGCGTTCTATGATTCGAACCAAGAGACCCTTCTTGGCCCAGAATTCAGGTTCGCTTTGTATTCTTTGAAAGTTCTGATCCACATACCGTAGCTGATCTGCCAGCAGATTCATGCACTCCTGCACGGAAGTGTAACTGTCGGCAGAAATGAAGTTGCGATAATTTGTGCCTTCAATCCATAGATCCCCAGTGGTCTGCAGGCTGATTTTGATTTCTCCAAATGAGAAAATGCGCTGGGGTTTCTTGGCGCTGACCTCGCCGGCATAATGAAGATTATCAAAGTGCCAGATCAGTTTTGCCTGTTCATCCAGTTTGTTGGCGATGTATTGACGTACCTGTGCTCCAACCATAAGACGCTCCTGTTTTTCACAGGTCTTTTATCGGGATAAGAATGGAGTCACTTTAGCCGTTGGCCGGGAACGCGATCTCTATTCAGATAAATTTTGTGCACAGGAGTGCAAACAATTAGGCACCGGAACTATTTGTATTTCAGAATGGCACTGGCGATCTCGGTAAATCCCATTCCGCCACGTTTTTTAGCCACAAATGTGGGTTGATGTTTAATTTGATCAACAAAGTTTTGGATGTTTGCCACCGCAAAGCTGTTTGGAAAATACTGAAACATCGGCTCGTCATTCGGGGAGTCACCACTAAAGCCGCACACTTTTTTGGCGGCTTCGGCGTCGATACCAAACTCAGTTGCCAAAAATTTAAGCGACATCGAGAGTTTGTCGTAAGAACCAAACCAACCATTCACGTGAATGGAGCTGACTTTGGCTTGCGCTCCATGGGACTTGAAAATATCCACGATATTCTGAACTTCTGATTTTGGCAGGGCCGGGACGTCTTCGCAAAAATCAATTGCCAGATCCATCAAGCGGCAAAACTGATCACTCGCCAGATCACAGCCCGGAACCTTTTGTAGAATTTCTTTTTCCAGTTGGTTTAGTTTCGCGCGGTTGTTTTTCTGAGTTTGCTCATCAAAGAAAAAATGGCGGTGCATTTTTTTGTCGTGATAGCGGAAGTAGAAGCCACCGTTCTCGCCAACAATCCCACTGACAGGCCACACACGTGCGATCATCTCGCACCATCCCGCCGGACGACCGGTGACGGGGATTACTTTGATTCCCGCATTGTGCAATTCCCACATGGCGGCATAGGCCTCTGCTCCCAAAAGTCCTTCATCTGTCAGTGTGTCATCGATGTCGGTAAGTAAGAACTGAAGCGAATTTGTGAATGTGGAAATTGGTTTCATCCTCACAAGGTATCCGCTTTTGGTACTGGTTGTCAAAATTCAGACTTGCAAAGTCAGGATTCAGCCTTCATGTTTTGTCTATATATTATATCCCGGTTACAAGCCGGATGAAGGGCTGGGTACATGGCCAAAAAAACCGAAGCGGCATCTGATGGCATCAAGTTGGTCATCGTGGAGTCCCCGACAAAAGCAAAAACCATTCGCAAGTTCCTGGGCAGGGACTATGTGGTGGAGTCTTGTATGGGTCATATCCGCGATTTGCCGCAATCCGCAAAAGACATCCCTGAAAAAGTAAAAAAAGAAAAATGGGCGCAGCTGGGCGTGAACGTCGATAAAAACTTCGAGCCTTTGTACTGTGTTCCTAAAGACAAACTCAAAGTCGTAAAGAACCTGAAAGACAAACTTGACGAAGCCTCAGAGCTTTACCTCGCGACGGACGAAGACCGCGAAGGGGAGTCTATCAGCTGGCATTTGCTTGAAGTTCTAAAACCTAAAGTTCCAACCAAGCGAATGGTGTTCCATGAGATCACCAAGGATGCGATCCAAAAGGCGCTTAAAGACACGCGTGAGATCGACTTCAACCTGGTACGTGCACAGGAAGCACGTCGCGTATTGGACCGTTTGGTGGGTTATACGATCTCTCCACTTCTTTGGAAGAAAGTGGCCTACGGTTTATCAGCGGGTCGCGTGCAATCCGTGGCCGTGCGTTTGATCGTTGAACGTGAGCTTGAGCGCATTCGCTTTAAAAAGTCCTCTTACTGGGGTGTTTTGGCGGAACTATCCAAAGACGGAATCAACTTTGAATCCCGCTTGCAGCAATACAACAGCCAGCGTGTGGCAACCGGTAAGGACTTTGATGGTCTTACAGGTCAGTTGACCGCTGGAAAAGACGTTTTGGTTCTGGGTGAAAAGGAAGCTTCAAAACTTTCCTCTGATCTGAAAAACGGCGGCTGGATTGTTTCTGATGTCGAGGAAAAACCAACATTCAGAAAACCGGCGGCTCCTTTTATTACTTCAAGCTTGCAACAGGAAGCCAATCGTAAGTTGGGCTTGTCGGCGCGTGAGACCATGCAGGTCGCACAAAAACTGTACGAACAAGGTTTTATCACCTATATGCGTACGGACTCTACGTTCTTGTCTAACGAGGCTATCAACGCTTCTCGTGACTGCATTACGACGAAGTACGGTAAAGAGTATCTGACTCCGCAACCGCGCACGTATGCTGCTAAAAAAGTAAAGGGCGCCCAAGAGGCCCATGAAGCGATTCGTCCCGCGGGGACTCAGTTCCAGGATCCCGATGAGACGGGTCTAACGGGTCATCAATTTAAACTTTACGATTTGATCTGGAAACGTACGATTGCATCGCAAATGGTGGATGCTCGTCAAAAGCAAGTCAGTGCAAAAATCACGGTGGGTGATGCGATCTTCGGCGCCTCTGGTATGACGATCGAGTTCCCGGGGTTCTTGCGTGCTTACGTGGAAGGGTCGGATGATCCTGAAGCTGATTTGGCCGAGCGCGAAGTGCGCTTGCCGGCACTAAAAGCCAAAGACTCTGTAAAGTGTATGAAATTGGATCCGACATCCCATGAAACCAAACCTCCAGCACGTTATACCGAGGCAAGCCTTGTACAAACGATGGAGAAAGAGGGGATCGGTCGTCCGTCCACTTACGCATCTGTTATCGGTACAATCATCGACCGTGGTTACGTTCGTAAGGGCGGCACAGCTTTGATCCCGACCTTCACTGCGATGATCGTTTCAAAACTTTTAAGCAGCTATCTGACTCAGTATGTGGACTTGGGCTTTACCTCTGAAATGGAGCAAAGCCTGGATCATATCGCCGATGGCGACCTTGACTGGGAAAGCTATCTGGCTTCCATCTACAAAGGCCCTAAAGGTCTGCGCGCGATGGTTGATAATCAGGAAGCGAAAATTGATCCGGATGAAGCGCGTACGATGTCGTTGGAAGGCATGGATAAATATAAATTCCACGTCGGCCGTTATGGCGCTTACCTGACAACGAAACGTGATGGCGAAGACGTGAGTGCTTCCGTACCGGACAACGAATCTCCAGCGGACATCACTCCGGAGATCGCAGAGAAATTGATTGATCAAAAAATCAATGGTGCGGATGCCTTGGGTAAAGACCCTAAAACCGACGAGCCTATTTACGTGCTAAGTGGTCGCTATGGACCTTATGTTCAATTGGGAGATGTGTCGCCTGAAAATGACAAACCAAAACGTGCGTCGCTTCCGCCGAACATGCAACCAGAACAGGTTGATTTGCAGACGGCGTTGGATCTGTTGTCATTGCCAAGAAGCTTGGGTGATCACCCGGGCACAGGTAAAGACATCAAGGCGGGCTTGGGTCGTTTTGGTCCATTCATCGTTCATGACGGGGACTATCGTTCGATTCCAAAAGGCGAAAGCGTGTTGAACATCACGTTTGAACGCGCGATGGAAATGTTGAGCCAACCTAAAAAAGGCCGCGGTAAAGCCGCAGCTCTTCGTGATTTGGGTGCGCATCCTGAAACGGGTGAAGTGATTCAGGTTTTCAACGGTCCATACGGTCCGTATTTCAAGAGTGGTAAGGTCAACGCTTCGTTGCCAGAGGGAGCGACTGTCGAGTCGGTCACACTGGAGCAAGCCGTAGCAGCCATCAACGAAAAGGGGCCTGCGAAGGGCTCTAAAGGAAAAGGCAAAGCGAAAGCTGCCGCAAAACCTAAAGCTGCGAAAGCCGCCAAAGGTGAAGCAAAAGCCGCCGCTCCGAAAAAGAACCTGAAGAGTGCGGAGTCAGCGAAAGAAAAAGCCCAGGCATTGGGTGTTAAGAAAGTCGTGACCCGTAAAAAGAAGTAGAAGGTAAAAGGTACGCCGTACTTTTTTAAATATTCAAAATCAAAAACCCACATCTTGAACGAGGTGTGGGTTTTTTTATTCCGCATTGAGGTCAAAGTTGACAGTTTGGCTGGTGCTGGGCTTTACACTTAAACAGGTCGTGGTACCATGAATTTCACGAGGGAATATGAAGACCTTATTTCATTCAATGCTGATTTTAACGTCTCTGGGGGTATCGGTCATGGCCGGGGCCCAATCCCAATCCCAGTCCAAAGCTCAAAAAGAATGTGTGACGACGGTTCGGGTGCGATCCATGTCCATCTCGTCATCCGAGGCTGAAAAGCTTTGCACCGGGGATTATCAGGAAGTGGTGAACTGTGCTGTGACGGCCAAGCAGACATCCATGGGTTCCATGGATGATGCCTTGAAAAAGTGCCGGGGCGAGATGGGTCTAAAGGCAAAAGAACAGCCGGAGGCTAAAGCCGTGACCGATACCCCTAAGGCGGGACAAGGGCCGGTGCAGGTTCCGGTGGAGTCCATGGCTCCGGACGTGGAGAAAGCTCAGGATTCGACCACTGAAGGCTCCAAGAAATCCACTGAAGGGTTTGAAGAGCTCTAGACAAAGCCCCCTAACCAAATGCTGACTGGACAGGAGGGGAGAGCCTGTCTAACTAGTAGTCAGCATCATTGAAAAAAAGAAATTAGTGCAGGGCTCTTTCGTGCCGGTCGAATTTTTGTTAGATTCTAAATCCCGTACGAGGATAGTGTTCCATGAGTGAAGATCAAAAAACCAAAGGCCAGCTCGATTTAGGAATAAATCGCACTCCAGAGAAAGATAGAAACTTTCATCTGGGCGGCCGTAGTTTTTATTTCTTCGACTTCGATGACAACATCGCCTTTTTGACGACTCCCTTAATTCTATTTCACAAAGAAAACCGTGCAGAGCAGATGATCTCCAGTGGGGACTTTGCCCAGTTCAATTCCACAATCGGAAAAAGTGGTGTCTACGCGGATTTTGAAATCGATTTTTGTGACGTGACAGGTACCTTCAGAAATTTCCGCGATCACTCTATCAGCGATGTGGAAAAAATTGCGGGTAAGCGGCAGGTCTTCGTTCAGGATGTGGCGGAAGCATTGGGCTTTCCGGATTTTCAGTGGAAGGGGCCTTCTTGGGAATGCTTCTATCACGCGACTTTCAATCAACGTCCTTTGTCTGTTATCACAGCGCGCGGTCATCATCCTGATACTTTAAAAGACGGCATCAAAGTTTTCGTTCAAAACAAGGTTTTACCTTTAGAGCCAAACTACCTAAGCCTGTATCCGGTCAGCCACAAGCCAACGCGCTTATTGTTGGGTGACACTGAATATTCAGAAGGTACGGCAGAGTTAAAACAACGCGCGATCCGTGCGAGTGTTGAAAAAGCCATTGAGACTTATGGATATAATGCGCATCACCGTTTTGGTATGTCTGATGATGATCCAAAGAACATCGAGTTGATCGTTCAAGAAATGACTCGACTAAAGGCTAGGTTCCCGGAGATGTCTTTCTTTATGATCGAAACCCAACACGGTAGCTTCATTAAACATGAAGTAAAAGTGGGCGGACTTCAGGGACAAAAAGTTGAAGACCTCTCTCAACTGTCCTTTTTTGAAGACGACCGACGTAAGTCTTAAATAATCTGACAGTCCTAAATTGCTCCCTCCAATAACAAATAGAATGCTCTGGGAAAAATTCCTGCTAATCTTAAGTGATTAGAACGCTCTCGCCGGGGAGTTAAGGAAGGACCATCATGAGTTCAATCTCTAAGGGAATTAAGGGTTTAATTGTTGCGGGTTCACTCGCAGTTTCATCTGTTGCTGCCGCACAATTAAAAGACGGCTTGGAATGCCGCTACATTTCAGTTATCGAACAGGGTTTCCTGGCAAATCACGTGAAGTATTCAGATCGCAATGCAGAGCTTGCGAATCGTGTTACTGAACAATATCTAAAAAGACTGGATCCATCAAAAATCTATCTCACTCAGGCAGATGTGGATGCCATCAAAAAAGACATGTCCAATGTTTTTGAAAAAACCAAAAACAGAGACTGTACGTTCCTGGATAAGGCGCAAAAAATGGTTCTGGAAAGAGTTCAGGATCGCGCGAACTTCGCAAAAAAATACCTGGGCAAGGATTTCAAGTTTGAATCAAACACAGAGTTTGCATTTGATCCGGATAAAAAGCCTTGGCCAAAGAATGGCGATGAAGCCAATGAATACTTGAAGAAATACATCCAGTTCCAGATCGGTAACTATCTTGCAACTGATATGAAGATTGATGAAGCCAAGAAGAACGTAGAGAAAAACTATGAGCGCGCAGTAAAACGTACTCAAGAGACAACTCAGGACGATCTTCTTTCCGGTTATTTGGATTCTTTCGCAAGAGCGTTGGATCCACACTCCAGCTTCTTCTCTCGTGATGTGCTTGAGGATTTTGAAATTCAAATGCGTTTGTCTTTGGAAGGTATCGGGGCGACTCTTTCCTCTCAAGACGGTTTCACTGTGGTTGAGGCATTGGTTCCAGGTGGAGCTGCTGCGAAGTCTGGTTTGATCGAACCTCAGGATAAAATCATCGCGGTCGGCCAGGATAAAGGCGCGATGGAAAACGTGATTGATCAGGATTTGAAAGACGTAGTTAAGAAAATCCGCGGTAAAAAAGGAACTAAAGTTCGTTTGACGATCCTGCGTAAAGCGGGTGAAGGCAAAAAACGTTTCGATGTCACTTTGACTCGTGAAAAAGTGAATCTTGAAGACGAGGCGGCTTCCATCACGTATGTTGATAAAGAAGTCGGCGGCCAAAAGAAGAAAATCGGTATCCTGAACTTCCCAAGCTTCTATGCTGACTCTCGTCGTGGTGGCAGATCTTCTGCAACTGACATGAAAGTTTTGATCAAAGAAGCAGTGGCTAAGAAAGTGGATGGCCTGGTGTTGGATCTTTCCAACAACGGTGGTGGTTCTCTTGAAGACGCTGTTAAAATCGCAGGTTTGTTCTTCCAAACAGGTAACGTGGTAAAACAATCCTCTAAAAACGAAGGTCGTGCTGAAGCCGCTCTTCGTGACACAGACGCAGCAGTTGATTGGAATGGACCACTGGTTGTTTTGACCAGCCGTATTTCTGCATCTGCTTCCGAGATCGTATCCGGAACTTTGCAGGATTATAAACGTGCCGTGGTAGTTGGTGGAGATCACACTTACGGTAAAGGTTCTGTTCAATCTGTATTGCCGATTCCAAATGACCTGGGTGCGATCAAAGTAACTGTGGGCATGTTCTTCGTGCCATCAGGTAAATCCACTCAACACAGAGGTGTGGATGCCGACATCGTATTGCCGGGTCCATTCAGCACTGATGACATTGGCGAGAAATATATGGACTACTCATTGCCGCCAAAAACGATTGAGGCCTTCATTTCTCCGGATGCATTCGTAAAAGAAGGTTCCGGGGCTTGGAAAGAAATCAAACCGGAATGGTTGAAGCAAATGTCCGAAAGATCAGCGGACCGTGTGGCTAAATCTGATGATTTCAAAAAAATCGTGGATGAGCTGAACAAAGCCAAAGCGCGCGGTAAAGTGATCCGTGTCAGCGAAGTGCTAAAAGATAAAAACGAAAAAGAGAAAAAAGAGAAAGCCAAAAAAGTAGCAAGCAAAGCGAAGAAGACTGAAGAGTACCTGAAACGCCCGGATATCCAAGAGGCGACGAATGTACTTCTTGATCTGATTCAGCTTGAAGACGGCAAAGCCCTTCCGGCAATGCCTAAGCAAGCGAACGCTAAATAGTTTGCCGCTAGATTTGACATGTTAGTTGTTGTTGAAAGCCCGGGAAACCGGGCTTTTTTTTATTTGCACTCTGTGGGCAGTAACTTGATGTGAGCTTTGATGACGTCATCGATGTACATTTGATTTAGTTCAGAAAGGCCTTTGCGCCATTTCAAATTGTTCTCGTTCATATGACCAAATAATTTGACGTAGCACTCCTGCTCGACAAGGACTTGATATATGCGGTCCTGTCTAAGTGCTTGGCGACTTGTTTTTATGTCGGAAATGATTTTATTAGCGTGGGCTTCGTAGTGAGGATCAGTGACTTTCACTTTTCCGCTTATGATGTCTTTGACTAGCTGATCTCTTTTGTAAACTGCATCGCTCCAGGCCATCGCAATTTTAATCCAACTTACTTTTTTTAACTTCTGACTTTTTACTTTTGCAGACACCAATAGCTTGTCGTCCCCCTGGAATGGCATCTGAACGTAAAAGCGAGTCAGTGCTTCAATCTCTGAAGTCGTTAAGCCCACTTCCAATACCTGATTGTTCATATTTCTTAGGCATTCATGAATGCCCAAGGCCTGAATATTTCTACTGTCCATTCCTTCCAGCATTCGCGCTGAAAGAATAATGGAATTGCCGAAATAGTATGCCGCAGGCTCTTGGATTTCTTTGGGGAAGCGCTCTGAATAGAAGTTGCGAACATTGGCTTCGGCCGTGCGAATTTTAATTCGAGGTAAATACAGGAATGATGTCACGGTCAGATTCTCACATCGTGTCCCTGCCAGCGCTGCAAACACCGGGAACTGCGCATAGTTGTCCACCATGGCTTGCAGGCCACCTTGGAATAGGTCTCCATAGAGTATGTATTTACCCAGCTTGGTAACCGGCTGTCGTTCCTTATAAAGACTGTTTTCAATGAAGCGATTGTATTCTGCAGGAGGCATGGCTTTGATGCGATCCAGGAATCTTTCGCTAGGGTGGATCAGGTCCACCAATTTAACCATGCCGTCAGCAACAACGACCATGCCGCCGCCGCCGCCAGAGATGCCGCCTTCGAATGAAGCGGATGGCTTCACAGACTCTTTGCGGACCTTGTCTTGGTATTCTTTTTCCGAGGTATTATCGTCGACCTTTCTGACTTCAGTATCAGGATCAAGGGCAACGGTGGTTTTCGCGGTGGCAAAGAGACTTAGGCATGTCATCAAAGACACGATCAATACTGGCATCAGTTTGGTAGTTGATCTTTGCATAGGGCCTCCAACTCAGAATTGGTGCAATATGAAGGCCCCGCCAATTTAACTGTGGGGCCAGGGCAGCGTCTCAATTCGAGACACTGCCAATTTGCGTTTGGGTACTGACGAAAAGCTCAACAAACAATCTTATTTCGTTATCTTTTCGCAGCTAAGAAGAACAAGATTCGAGCCACCAGATGACAATAGAATTTTTGAGCCATCGACATTGGCACCAGGACCTTTTTTTCCGTCAACGCGTTGGATATCAACTGTCCAGCTGCTTTTAAATTGAGCGATCGTGATGTCGCCCATATCTACTGGAGTTTGTGGTTTGATAGTGTAAAACGTGGCACCTTGAATTGAGTTGTCTGCAAGATCTGCAGTGTAATTTAATTCGTAGTTTTTGCCTTGAACCATAAGATTGCACTTATAAAGCACATTTGAATCAGTTGCTTGTGCAAATTGGGAAGCCAAAAGAGTTGCCGCGATTACTAGGGACTTTTTCATAAAAACCTCCTTTAGGTTTGTTTTGTGTTTTCGTTGAGCCGGTTCTACTCCGAAATGACGCAGCGCCACTAGGTGGAGTTTCTGAAATAGCTGGCGAGATGTTTAAGTGACTCACCATAAGTCATGTATCTATTAAGAATTACTTGGTATTTGTGGTCTTGTGTTTTTCCGGCCTAGCCTTGTGGGGATGGCATTTTATGCCGAAATAGGGGTATGAGCGAAATTATCACACCCAGTATCTATTCGTTTAAAGACTATAAAAAGTATCTGCAAAAGTGGATCGAGTCCCATCCGATGAAGGGGCGTGGGATTTCGTCTGCCATCGCAAAATCTTTGCGAACCCAAACGTCGTTTATTTCCCAGGTCTTATCTGGCGATCTGAATTTCAGCAGCGAGCAGGCGTTGGATCTTGCGCTCTTTTTGAAACTGAACGAAGCGGAAACCGAGTATTTGTTAGTGATGGTCTCCTATGCGCGAGCAGGCTCTGCCAATCTTCGCGCGCGTCTTAAGAAGCAGGTAGAGACACTGAAAGAGCTTGGTATGAAGGAACGGGTGGCAAATTATGCAAAACATGAGCTGTCACCAGAGGACCAATATGTCTATTACAGTGCCTGGTATTACGCGGTCATACACATTGCCGTTACCCTGCCCGGGTTGAGCAATAGCAAGGCCATCGCACATCGTTTGGGATTGTCGGAATCTTTGGTAAAAAAGGTTCTGGAATTTCTTCTGGCGAAAGATCTGGTTCGAAAGAACAAGGATGGTACATACGTGAACGGCAATATGCACCTGCATTTGCAGTGGGATTCTCCGCTACAGGCTCGGCATCACTCCAACTTTCGCATGTTGGCTATGAACAGTGTGGTGAAGGGATCTTTATTGGAGGACCTGCATTTTTCTTCGGTCGTGTCCCTGGCGAATGAAGACTATCAAAGCATTCGCGATGTAATAAGCAAGATGATTAAAGAAGCTCTTCAGAAAATTGCCGCTTCGGAACCTGCGGAAGAGCTGGTTTGCTTCAACTTGGATTTCCTTCGAATCGGGAAAGACGACTAGCTATTTACAGTCGTAACTCATGTCCAGTTTCGTGCCCTCAGTTAGTGGAGCCGCGAAGTGAAGGACATTCCCACTCACAGAGTAATTCTTGATGATTTGGCCATCCACGGCCACCGTCAACGTTTGCAGATCAGGGTCACATTCCAGGCTGATCTGTGAGAGGGAGTTGATAATTTTGTCTTTAAAAGTATTTAAGCTTGTCGCGAAGTTTGCATCGCAAATGCTGCCGACGCCACCTTGAGTCAGGTTCGAGAGATCATTGTATACATAGCCCGCGTGACTTGGGGACGTATCCTGATCTTGAGTCATCTCGCAGACAGAATCACCGGGTTTCACGATGATTGAGTTGAAGGTAAAACGCACATCTTCACCAAAAACAGTTTTGGTTAAGGCGACCAGGTTAGCCGGCTGGTCTTCAGCTTCGAGTGGTTGATAGGCAGTAGCACTGTCCTTGGCTTTTACATTGGATTGATCTCCACCGACAGAACGTTCGTCTTCGTCTGAGATCAGGATCACCGATTTGGCAGCGCCATCTCGGTAGCAGCCATTACCGACATTTAGAAAATTCGCATAAGTCGCTTTGATCCCACGTTCATCACCCGAAGCGCCGCCACCTATTTGCAGAGTGTCCACGGTGGATGTGAAGATCGAATTCATGTTGGTGGTGCCCTTTTTCAAGACCCACGGAGAAACCCCGCTGAGCGGAGAGTACTGCGCCCAAGTGAGCGGCATACCCCAATGGTAAGTGCCAGCTGAGTCAGGCAAAGCCTTGGTAGTGGTTAAGCACATCTGCCAGTCGATCTGACTGGCTTCCAGTGAACCCATAAAGTCATTCATGGAGGCCGCAAGCTTTTTCAGATCTGCAAGCATCGAGTTGGAATCATCCATCACCAATAAGAAGTCGACTTGTTTGTTGCCGGCTTTTACCACATCGGAATAAGTATAATCCGGAAGTTTTTGTGGGGGAGTCGGGCTTGGGTTTGGTGTCACCAAAGAAGCGTTATCAGGAATTTTAACAAACTCCATCTTCGCGCAACCCGCGCTGGCAACGGAAACTAAGGCGATAAGGTTCAAGATCTGGGATGATGTTTTCATATCCACCTTAACGACACATGGATTTTTAACTTGATGAAAAAACGGGCAATCAAGGATGAATGCGAGTGTGATTTTCGGTTTTACTGGATCATGGTCAGTCCGCAAAAACCGTCTCTGTCCAAGGGTTTGACGGTTTTTACGACTTCAAAGCCTCAGTATCCCAGATGGGGAGGAGCGATTTTTGAAGGTTCGTGATGCATGATCAGATTGTGGGCCGCATTAGTATGTTTAGTCCTTTCCTTGAGTGCAGCCAATGCCAGTGCCTTGTCGGCCTTGGATATCATGACTTTTGCGGATTCATTTCAGTGTCAGGATAAATTTCCCCATCACAGCTTTTGCGAGGCTGTTGAATTCAAGCCATGGACGGAGCAGGAAAAAGCCGTGGTGGGTGCTTATCTGGCTAAAATCAATGACCCGCGTTTGCAAGGAATTCTAAAAACCATCCAAACCGGTGGTATCACCAAAATTCATCGGGTGTCTCATTCCGCCCGCTGGTTTAACAATCCACAGTTTCGTCGTGTGGAGTTTGTTCGCTCGGCTGAAAAAGCTTTTCTGTGGGTGAATCCGGTGACCAACGTGATTGGTGTGACCGATTCATTTTTCACAGGAACTCCATTTATGGATCCCTATGCACAGGTGGATCGCAAGCAGATCAACATACTTCATGAGTTACTGCATGACTTTGACATTGCCACCAACCATGCATTTTCGATGGAAGTTTTTGAGCAAGCGGCTGGGTGGGGCTATAACGGCAAAGAGGCTGCGATTGTTGGCGTGGACTACGAACAGGTGAAGGCGGAATTCAAACAGGTGATGAGTCTGATGAAAGAAAAGCGCGTGGCCGAAGCCTATGCCCTGGATCGTGAAATGGGCCGAAAATATGGCTTCCCGACTTTGTATGCAATGACCAATCAGTTTGAAGGATTCGCGGAAGTGATTGCCTATGCGATCTTTGATCCAACTGCAGAGCAGTACTACTCCAAGGGACTGCAAAATTATTTGGAGACTGTTTTTCGCGCGACGTATCCGCTATAACCCAGGCTTTGGGCAAAGCGGCCTTCTATTTTGAAACCCACTTCAGTAAAAATCTCCCGCATGCGGTTTTCATCCATAGGGTGGAATAAGTTGCGAAGCCTTCCAGGAAGGTCGCGGAGCTGTGGCATTTCCAGGCCCTGTGTTTTTGCCCAGTAGTAATTACTGGCGATAAATATTTCACCGACACTATCCGACTGTTTCATCATGTCAGCAAAAACGAAAAGAGCGCCCGGTTTTAGATGCGTCGCCACTTTTTTAAAGAACTGAAGCTTGCTGCCGTCGTCCGGCAAAAAATGCGAGACAAAGACTGACAACGCCACATCATACCCCTCCGTCGATGTGAAATCCTCAATCTTTGCCTCGTGCAGGTGAATTTGATTCTGAGATTTATAGATGCCAGTTTTCTGTGCGGCGATTCTATTCATCTCGGCCGATGGCTCGATGCCATCGATTCTCCACCCGGAATAGCGGCTGGCGACACGGACAATTTCCTCTCCAGTGCCAGAGCCCACCACCAGCATCCGGGCTGATGTTGGCACCTCGACATCCAGGACCGCGCTAATTAGTTCCTGTATTAGATTGTAACCCGGTATTCGCAGGCGAATATCGTGATCATATTGATTGGCGGTGTTTTGATCGAAGTGCTTCATCTGTTTATTTCACTTGGCTTAGATATTTATCCAAACGCTCTTTGTTCATCGCGAACTTTGGCAGCAATGCCTGACCGGCTTTTTTAACTTCGTCCAGGTTGGTTGGTTTACCCACTTGGATCACACCGATCATCGCCATTGGCAGGTGAGAGGTGCATTCATATAGATAAACGCCTTCCTCAGTAACTTTTGTGGTTACTTCCTTACCGATGGCACCCTTCCAGGATTTTGCACCCTTTGGAATTGAAACCGAAGTCACGTCGTGAGCGGCGTCCGTCGGCACGAATTTAATTGTATCGCCTTTCGCCGCTTTCAGATAAGCCGGTTCAAAGACCATGATTCCGTCTTTGCCATTGTTTAACATTTTAATAGTGTGAGTTGCGGCGAAACCTGTGTTCGCGGCAAGAGTCAGAGCTGCAGTTAACAGAAGTGATTTCATTGTTGAGTTCTCCTTTTGTGAGAGCAACCTAACACTTGAAATCACCAGAGACAAAAACTCAGACAACTGGCTTTCATCGCACTTTCAATTGATTTTCCAAAAATTAAAATTTGTAAAAAGTGCGAGTGAGAAATCAGAAATTACGAATTTTATAATAGATAAGTGCACTCCCAAAAGTGCAAAATGCTATCCACAGGTAACCTTTCCAAGTTCCCTTAAGATCGGCATCGCTCAGTTCCATTTGCGAAAACACGGCAATCACCAGATACCACCAAGCTATCAAGCCCCAGGAAAAATTCGGAAAATTCACAAAGCGGGGATTGTTGATAAATAGTTTTCCACCCGGGATCCAAAAGTAAAACACGACAGCACAGATAAGCGGGCCCACTATCAGCGGGGCGATACCAATAAAAAGCTCACCCATTTTAATCCAGATCTTAAAAAACCACGGCAGGGATCGCGGGCGGCTGACGACGTGGCCGTGGGAGCCATCTTTGGCTTTCCAGTCAAAAAGTTTGATGTCTTCGATCTGGTGTAAAAATAGAAAGGCCATGGCAGCGTGGCTGATTTCATGAATCATGATTCCCGGTGCAAAGATCAAATTAAATGCGTGCTGACCAAAAGTTTCAGAAAGTTTGATGCGCAGAAATCCTGAGAAATGATGCAATACAAATCCCGCTCCCAGTAGAATTCCGGAAATCTTTAATAGTTCCCAAAGTACATTGATGGAAAGTGCCAGCGTCGGATAGGTGTATTGCATAGAACTATTCTAGCGGTGGCGACTGCTTTGAAAAGACCTGTTTTGCTCTGAGTGCGGCTGCGAACGCTTTTTCTGCCCATTGGCGGCTGGCGCAGGCATGTCGTTCTGCCTTTGCACCAAGCTCAATGATGGCTTGGTTGATCTCTTGAATGCTCTTCTTTTGAGCAGATTTTTCAGTGAGCTCGGAAGCCTGACTGGATTCATATCGGTAAACCATAATGTCCTCCAATAGGTTCATTCTCGCGGGGGAATGTTGCGCGAATGTTGAGGATATCAATGTGATGCGTCAATTAACGGGAAAAAGGCAGACAATTTCGCCTGTTCTCGCTTAGATAGGGGCCTTGATTTATGTGACTAAAAACCGTGGAGAACTGAGTACATGTCTAAAAAGACCACTGTAAAACCAGCTGCCAAAAAAGTGACTGCTGCAAAAGCAAAAGCTCCGGCAAAAGCTGCTACCAAATCCGCTGCGAAGTCTTCTAAAAAAGCTACACCAAAGAAATCTGATTTCGGTGGCTTGTCTGAAGAACTTTTGTTGAGCATGCACGACCTTATGGTCAAATCCCGCGTTCTTGAAGAACGTGTTATCAAACTTTACAAAGCCGGTGAAGGTTACTTCTGGATCGGTGGTCCGGGCGAGGAAGCTTTCGGCGTACCATTGGGTCTATTGGCTCGCAAAGGTAAAGGTCTTGAACACGACTGGTTCCATCTTCACTACCGTTGTACTCCAACGATGGTGGCGCTGGGTATGCCAATGATTGAAGCGGTTCGTTTGATGATGAACCGTGTGACAGATCCATCAACAGGTGGTCGTAACTTCGCAGGTCACTATTGCTTCCCTCAGTGGAACGTAGCTCCTGTTACTTCTCCTATCGAAGTTCAATACCCAATTGCTTGCGGAACTGCTCACGCACAAAAACGTGCGGGTCACAAAGCGATCTCTATCGTAACTGGCGGTGACGCTGGTACGGCAGAGGGCGAATTCGCAACATGCTTGGTATGGTCTTCCCGCAAAGGCCAGGAGTTGCCAGTGTTGATCACTGTGCAAAACAATGGCTTCGGTATTTCCACTCCTTACGATGGCCAACACGGTGAAACGCATATCGCGGACCGTGCAAAAGCTTTCAACATCCGTTCACGCGTGATCGACGGAACTAATCCAGTTGAGACATACATCGCTTTGAAAGAAGAAATGGACTACATCCGCAAAACGGGTAAGCCATCTTTCCTGGAAGTAAAAACAACTCGTTTGTATGGTCACTCCTCTGCAGACGGTGCGAACCGTAAGACAGATCTTTTCGATCCGGTTTACAAGTTCCAGGAAAAATTGATCGCGGCGGGTATCTTGACTGAAAAAGCAGCGGCAAAAATCTGGGAAATCTACGAAGAAGAGGGCATCAAAGCCCAAGAACAAGTTCGTGGTGAGCCAGGTCCTACTTCTGAATCAGTTTGGGATCATGTCTTCGTAAATAATGAAAATGCTGATTGGAGAAAATTCTAATGGCAAGCGTAGCTCAAGCAATCAGAATGGCCCTTCACTACGGTGAAAAAAACATGGGCGTTAAAGACATCTTCGGTCAAGACGTGGGTGCTCCACTAGGTGGTGTATTCACGGCGACTCAAGGTTTGAAAACTGCATGGAACACTCCACTGGACGAGCGTGGTATTATCAGCATGGCGATGGGTATCGCGATGACCGGTGATAAGTGCGTGGCTGAAATCCAGTTCGCAGATTATATCTTCAATACGATCGACCTTTTGAAAATTGCCGGTAACACTTTGTGGTGCACCAACGGTCAGGTTCAATTGCCAATGGTTGTGATGACTCCAGTGGGCGCGGGGATCTTTGGATCCGTTTACCACTCTCACTCTTTCGACGCTTGGGCATCTCGTTTGCCAGGTTGGAAGATCGTGATGCCATCAAATCCACTGGACGCTTACGGCTTGATGCTGGCAGCGATTGAAGATCCAAATCCGGTTCTTTACCTAAAATCAAAAGCATTGATGCGCCATAAAGGTGATGAGTTGATTCCGGGTGAACCAGCGGACGAAAAAACTTTGAAATCCATGATCGATAAGCCAGTTCAAAATTCCCAAGGTTGGAAAGCGAAATGGCCTGAACTTGAAAAGTACATCGTACCAATCGGTAAAGGTAAGATCACTCACGAGGGTGAGCACATCACTGTAGTTACATACAGCCGCATGGTGCACCTGTGTGATGAAGTGGCTAAGAAGTTGGCTGACGAAGGTATTTCTGTCGAAGTAATCGATCTTCGTTCCATCTACCCATACGACTGGCAGATGATTAAATCTTCCGTCGAAAAAACAGGCCGTGTGTTATTCGTGAACGAAGACACTGAAGTGACGAACTTCGGTGAGCACTTGGCTTACAGAACAACTCAAGAGTGCTTCTACAGCTTGATGGCGCGTCCGCGAGTACTAGCAGGTAAAAATCTGCCAGGTATCGGTTTGCATCCAAACTTGGAAAAGAACTCTGTTCCTCAACATCATGACATTGAAACTGCGATCCGCGAGATCGTGGCTGAGGTTCCATAGATATGGCAAAAAGAGCAGGGACTCACACCAAGAAGGTTCGCCGTCGCGTTGCCAAGAAGAGCGGTAAAACGCAATTCGACAAGTACGAGCTGTATCACAAGGCTGTACAGTCGGCTGAAAACGACGTCGTGTTCATCACGAACACTTATAAGGAGCTTAAGAAAAAAGCTCCACGAATCTTCCGTGAGGACTTCTGCGGGACTTTTGCTCTGTCTACGGAGTGGATCAAATTGGATCCAAAAAATCAGGCAATCGGTGTGGATTTGGATCCAGAACCAATTGCTTATGGTAAATCCCACTACCTAAGCAAGATGCGCCCAGATCAGCAAAAGCGCATGAAAGTCATCGAAGGCAACGTGATGGACCCAAGCCTTGAAAAGGCCGACATCATCGCCGCGATGAATTTCTCGTACTTCTGCTTTAAGCAAAGATTCTTGCTGAAGAACTACTTCGCCAATGCTTATAAGACGCTAAATAAAGACGGCATCTTCCTGGTGGACGTATTCGGTGGCAGTCAGTGCTATGACGCTATCGAGGACCGTATTAAGCACAAGGATTTCACTTACTATTGGGATCAGACCAACTTTGATCCGATCTCTAACGAAGCTTTGTTCCACATTCACTTCCGAGTGGGTGGCAAGAAGATCGAGCGCGTATTCACTTATGACTGGCGCTTGTGGAGTATCTCTGAGATCCGCGAAATCATGCACGAAGTGGGCTTTTCAAAAAGCCACGTTTACTGGGAAGGAACTGCGAAAGACGGTTCCGGAGACGGTAACTTCACCCGTGTCGATCATGGGGAAGCCTGTGAGTCCTGGATTGCTTACGTGGTTGCTGAAAAATAGTTTAAATGAAAAACCCCACCGCGAGTGGGGTTTTGTTTTTTAGTGAATAAGATCTCGTAAATCAAAATACTCGCCCAGTTCCATTTTTTCCTGTGAATACCAAACAGTTTTTAGAGCGGGATGGTTTGTTGCAAACTGCATGAGGTATTCCTCGTAGGCCTCTTGGGTTTTGATTGCATCCTCCATCTGATAATAGAGAGATTCTGCCTTCCTGGCCGTAACCCGGGAATCGTCAATTGGATCGTATAAGTTTACTGCAATTTGTTGAATAGCTCCCGGTGCAAATTTATCGGAGCCATTCACAGCAAGATATTTAAAGAAGTTTGTTGCCGGAATATCCCCGACGTAGACCGGTCTTTCAGCCATTATCCTGCGGGTAAGGTGTTCTATATATGAAGTTCTCAGCGGAGTCTTTAGTAGTAAAGGGACGCTGTTTCCTGCGTTACTGATGAATCTCAGCAGCTCATGAATCTGTAGAGCGCATTGATCCTGGTCGGACAGGGCTTGATACATCTGCGAACTTACCAACAGCGTCTGGCGCGGGACACTGCCTTTGATGGTTGGCTGAATCGCATAGGAAGCAATAGGGCGTTGATAATCCACAGGGAGGGTCGTGCTCATTAGGTTGCTTGATGGTAGTTGAGTCACTTCCCAAACGCTTCCGACTCCTGAAGGGGAGGGAAAAACAACCTTGGTAAGATGCAGGCTGCTCAGGTTCAGAGGCAGATCTGTCATAACAACGACAAGTTTTATGTTTTCAGGCTTTAGATATTGCAAAAAGATGTTGTCCTGGCGACTCAATTTCTTGACGGCGCAGGCGAAGAATTCTTTGTTGGAAACAAAGGTGCCTTTATTTGAAACCAACGGGCCCTTGCTGGTCATGATGTCGCGGTAACTGTCTTTGTGAAAACGGACAATGCGAGCTGAGTCAGCCACCGCAAGATCCAAAAGGCGCAGTTGTCCGTTGCTGTTTATTACTCCCACGCCACCGCCGCCATCAAGGCCCGGTCCGCCAAGGGAGGTCAAAGCCTGTTTTGGTGGCGTCTGTTTCGGGTTTACGGTAGAGATGCGCTTTTTCTCGGCGACCACACTGATGGCCTCCTGACGACGCCAGTTGGCCAACGCCTGGGAAATATCGACCTTGGATTTCGTTTGCGCGAATGAAGACAGAGGCGCGGCAATCGTCACAAGGGCGCATAAAAGTTCGACAGTCTTTGTTCTTAGATTGGCCATAGTTTCACTCTCAAATTGGGCTAAGTTCCTGTCCTTTGAAAATGCAAATCCGGGACCATTTTCAGTCCCGGATCCTTATGGCTTAATTTCGTAAATTAATGATTATTTTACGCGTAAAAAACGCATGTCAGCCGCTCTAACGTTTATTGTTTTGCAAAGTACTGGTGATTGAAAGTATCCGAAGTTCGTTACTTGGCTCAGGTCGATCGCCATTGCGAAGTTTGAAAGACGTTGAGGGTAGTGGCTGCATGTGCCGGTTGCATTTAGAATGTTGTTGCGTACCTCGAATGCACCTTTGCATCTTGTGGTTGTGCCACCCGATTTTTGAAGTAAATAAACCTCGCCTTCATTCGTGAAAGTAACAAGGTTTTCGTCGCCCGGTTCATTGGTAGGGCCTTCAATTTTGAATGTACCGACAAGGTTTTCCAAAGTGTCAACGCCACCGTTAGCGAAGCTTTGAGAAGCCAATAGAGTGACCAAAACGGTAAGTCCAAATTTCGTGATAGATGATTTCATAATCTTTCCTTTGTTATAGTTTTTAAATCGTTCAATTTTGTTCAATTTCAAAAGTTCAATCAGTCTTGCATTGAAATAGTTCTGATCGCGTCGTCGTTCCTGTCTTGATCTGATGTGAGGATGATAATGCTTTGCGTTAGCGAGTTCGATATTGTAGTTATAATCAAGTAACCTATAAAATAGCCGATAAGGTAATATATATTCATAACCTATTGATATTAATGGATTATAAATGTCTAAAAACTTTGACATATTCACCCAAAATGACACCTCAAAGCTATTGAGAAGCTTTATAGCCTCGCAACCCCAAAAGGGCCGCGGCCTGGTCAAGAAGCTGGCCGAGCATCTGGGGGTGGCATCACCCCAGGTAAGTCAGTTTTTGTCGGGTGTGAAGACGATTACGATGGATCAGGCCTATCTTATTGGTCGCTACTTCTCGTGGTCCGAGATTGAAATGGAGTACTGGCTGACACTGGTGGATTGGGAGAGGGCTTCTCACCACGAAGTGAAAAAGCATTTCAAAAAGAAACTGGAATCGTTGAAACAGGAATCACTAAAGGTGAGTAAGGCCGTCGCGGCAACCACTGAACTGAGTGATTCTGACAAAGGGCAGTTTTACTCTTCTTGGATCTATTCGGGAATTCGCTTGTTCTGTTCTATGGGAAATGGAAAGCGCATTGAAGAAATTCACCAGGCTTTTTCCGAGTTCCCGGTGGGTGACCTTAATATCGTGGTCGAATTTCTGTTGCAGCGGCAGCTGTTGAAAAAAACTGGATTGCTTTATGAAATGGGCACACAGCGAACGTTTGTACCGAAAGGCTCACCATTCTTAAAGCAGCATCAAACCAACTGGCGTCTGCGCGCGGTCGATCGCTCTAATTTCATATCTGACGAAGAGTTGATGTTCACGGCCCCCATGTCAATTTCAGAAGCGGGTTTTAAAAAAGTACGTCGGGAGCTGCAGGATTGGATCAAGCATATCTCTGACAACTTGGTCAGCTATGGAGATGCTGAACAAGTTGCGTGTTTAAATATTGATTTTTTTAGAGTCGATCATCCTGATAAAGGCAAAAAATAAGTAAGTTGAAATCTATTGGTTGTCCTTGGTGCCGAGTGCTTGTTTGATGTCCTTCATAACCACACTGGCCTTGCGGCCGAATTGGCGGCAGGCCGGCGAGGCGTCAACCAGGCGATAGGTGATTTTCAGATCCCAGGTGTCCTGGCGCTCCCAATAGACGCGGTCGTATTTGCAAATAGCACCATTGATATAAACTGAAGCGTTTTCTGCGAACTCAAGCCCTGTGCGGTTGGTGGTGAACACACGGCAAGCAGTCAGTTCACACATACGAATGTGGTCTTTGTCCGTATAGAATACCTTGGGCTCATTTTCATCTGAGACCGCACTGGTTTGTTGATCCAATTGGAAGGATCCCACGGCAACGGCCTTACAATCATTTTGTTCAAGCACCAACACATGGTATTTGCCAGCCACCGGGCGAAGTGTGGAGTAAGAACCTGTAAAGCCAACGCAGGCCTGTGAAATGCCAGCGGCACACATCATAAATGAAAATACCAAAATCGCTTTCACCCGGACCTCCTGCTTATACAATTCATGTAGCCACGAGAATTCTGCTGTGTCAGGCTTAAATAGAGGATTATCCGATGCAAAAAACATTATTCCTACTAAGTCTGCTTGCTGCTTCCGTTACTTCTGCTGCTAACTGCCCGCAGCTGACGGGGTTGTATCAGATGGCCGAGGGAGCCGTGGTAAAATATGAAAACGACAGTTGTGATCGATTGATTCGCTGGTCAGGATTTACGACCAAAAAAGGCGAGATCGTGATTTCGCCGGAAAAAGCGGTTTATGTGCTGGATGGAACTCCGCTATGCACGCACCAAAGATGCCAAAGCCCGGTGATTGCCGACAATGGAATTCGGTTTTCATTAAACTATGATGGTTACGTGAAATCCAAAGAGCACGGTCTGTGCGTGCACCGGGAATATACGATCTCGATCAATGCTGATGGAAATCTGCAAACTGCTTATCTTGTTCGCGACTGCGATGATGGATTCAGCGGGAAGACCACCAAGGTTTTCCCCCGATTGCCGAATCAATAATAAAACTATTTAAAATCAGCTTTCATAAACAGCGGAGTCAGCGTCACGCCGATTTCCTGAAGCTTCGGCTCTGGGAACGCAGGGCCGCGATGGATCACGCAAAGCACGTGAGAGATCTCGGCACCGATCGAACGAAGATCCGCAGTGGAGAGTACCACTTGACCACCGGTGGTGACGACGTCTTCAATCACCAAAACTTTTTTGCCCTTGATCTCAAGTCCTTCAGCAAATTTGCAAGTGCCGTACTCTTTCGCTTCCTTGCGCACGAACACACAGGGGATGCCGGTTTCCAATGACAAAGCCGTCGCAATTGGAATGCCGCCCATTTCCAGTCCCGCCAGTACTTCGGTCCCTGGAGGAATCAAGGAGACCATTTGTTTGGCGATTTCACGAAGCAAGTGGGGCTGAGCTTCGAAGCGGTATTTATCAAAGTATTCGTTTGAGATTTGGCCAGAGCGAAGTTTGAATTCACCGGTCAGGTGAGCAATGTCATAGATTTTTTTTGCGAGTTCTGCGCGAGTCATGAAACCTCCGAGGGCAATACCTTCGGAAGAATACTTTGGAATTATTTAAGACTTTGTTCAAGCCAGTTTTTAAAAGAATCGTTGATTGATGCAACATTCAAAGCCATCACGCACGGAACGTCGTAGGGATGAAGCTCCAGCACGCGGGATTGCAGATTTTTGCCTGCGTCACGGCCTTCAATAGTTTTTAAGATAAGGATAAACTCGTTTGCAGTTTCTATTTTCCCTTCCCACCAGTACATCGAACTCATTCCGGGAATGATGTTCGCACAACTGATCAGTTTTTCCTGCAATAGAGTGCGCGCGATGTTTTCGGCGCTCTCTTTATTGGGACAGGGGATGTAATAGATTTGCATAAATAGGATTAGCTCTTACGAAGCTTTTGTTTGCGCAGCTGCCATTGTTCCAAAGCGAACTTACGCATGTCTTCCACGGAATCAAGCTCGTCGACGATTTCCACGCCCAACAATGTTTCCACGGCGTCTTCCAGACTCACCAGGCCGGCTACGATGCCGTATTCATCAACAGCAAGGGCAATGTGCTCTTTTTCTTTGATGAAATAATCCAACACCTGAGACACGGTCATGCGCTCGGGGATTGAGGAGATCGGAGTCACCAATTCGCCAACCAATTTTTCATGCAGATCGTTAGAAAGTGCTTCGTGAATTTTATAACGGAAAGTCATGCCGACCACATTATCCAAGCTGCCAGAGTAAACTGGAATACGGGAAAAACGCAGGGGCTTGTACTTAGTGAAAACTTCCTCAACTGTCAGGTCCTTATCCAATGCAAAGAACACCGATCGGGGAGTCATGATATCGGAAACATAGATCTTATCCAGCATCAGAAGATTCTTGATGATGTTGGATTCTTTGCCTTTCAGAGTGCCTTCTTCTGCACCCATTTCGGCTGTCATCAGGATCTCTTCACGAGTGACTTCCGGGTCTTCGCTGCGACGTTGGAAAATACGGCCCAGGTATTCAGACATGATCACCAATGGATACAAGCAGAGGATCATCAATTGAATTGTGTAAGCCGTGAACGGAATCAAAGCTTTCCAGTGAGCAGCACCGATGGATTTTGGAATGATTTCGGAAAGTACAAGGATCGCAAACGTCAGGATGAAGGAAGCAGCAGTCACTGCGCTTTCACCGTAGATTTGCTGCACTTGATAAGCGATCGCCGAAGAACCCAAGGTATGGGAAAGAGTGTTCAAAGTCAGGATCGCAGAGATCGGGCGATCCAGGTTTTCTTTTAAGTGTTCAAGAAGCTTGGCGCTGCGACGGTTTTCACGAACCAGGACTGCGATGTAAGCCGAAGTCGAAGTAAGCAGGGCTGCTTCCAGCATTGAGCAAATAAACGAAACAGTTAATGTAACGATAAAGAGGACTATAAGTAATGTCATAGGTGATTGATCAGATTTCTATAGATAGGAGACAATGTAGATGGCCTAGGCCTGTGGTATTCCATTGGGGTTATAATAGCATACCCCTCGAGGAGGCTGTCTATAACGCGCAGGGCCAGATTGCTCAGGTGTACTTTATCACAGCTGAGGGCGGACTTTTGACCTTTGGGACCGGTCTACTTAGACTTTTGTCGTACATCAAAGGGGACTGAAATGTTTAATTCGATCTTATCTAGTGTGGTGGTCTTTATGGCTATGACGTCAGCAAATGCGGCAATTAAAACAGAAAGCGTGGATTACAAAGAAGGTAAAACGGCTCTGGAGGGATTCATGGCTTACGATGATTCCATTAAAACTCCAAGACCGGCGGTATTGATCATCCATCAATGGATGGGTGTTACTGACAACGAAAAAATGCGTGCGCAAATGCTGGCTGAAAAAGGTTACGTGGTTTTGGCGGCAGATATTTACGGTAAGGGCGTTCGTGCAACTTCTCCCGAAGAGGCAGGCAAGCTTGCAGGTCAGTATAAAAATGATCGCAAGTTGTTCCGCGCTCGTGGACAGGCGGCTTTTGATTTGTTGAAGAAAAACAAAATGGTTGATCCAAAACATATCGTCGTTGTTGGTTACTGCTTCGGTGGAACAGGCGCCCTGGAGATGGGGCGTGCAGGAGTGCCAGCCGCTGGTTTTGTGAGCTTCCACGGTGGACTTTCAAACCCAACTCCGGCTGATGCGAAAAACTTTAAAGCACCAGTCCTCGTTGCTCACGGAGCTTTAGATAAAGGTGTAAATCCTGAGGTGATGCCCTTCATGAAAGAAATGGACGACAATAAAGTCGACTATCAATTCATCTCTTATTCAGGTGCCGTTCACGCCTTCACGCAAAAAAGTTCCGGCAATGACCCTAGCAAAGGTGTCGCCTACAACGAAAAAGCCGACAAGCGCTCCTGGGCCCACTTCATGGACTTCCTAGCTGAAGTCGCCCCCATCAAATAACCCAAAAGGTACGGACTTACCTGCAGCGGTAAGTCCGTACCTCAATCTGTCATATCAAAAGTTAATTTCCAGCCGGTAATAACGCGTAATTGCTACCAAAGGTGTGTCCGTACCTTTGCCGATCTTGCCAAATGAGTCTTGTGTGATATGTAGGAGCCTTCAATAAATCTTTGGAGGTTCCGAATGAAAAATCTTGGTTTGGCTTTGGTTGCGGCAGCTTTCTTGGCACCGTTCACAGCATCGGCATTCTATCAATCTCAAGCGTCTTTGGTTTCTGCAGTTCCGGCAGAAGGTTGCGATCCTCGTGAAGAATCTTACGAGTGCAGCGGTAATGGCGGTTCGTTTGATGGTGGCGGTTACGGTAACGGTGGTTACGAAGATGGCAGCCGTCAGGATAACGACGGTGGACACTACGATGGTGGTGGCTATGGAAGCGATACCGATGAAGACGGTGGCTACTACGGTGGTAACGGATACTAATTCAATTTTGAAAAGTTGAAATAAGAAAAGGCAGCTCTAGGGCTGCCTTTTTTTTATGGTCTGCGCTCGTCACGACGCTCTTTGCGTTCCTCGATGAAGTCCATCACGAGCAATGCAACAGCACTTTCCAGGGTTCCGGTGGCGCGCTTTTGATTTTGTTGCGTAGCTGGCTTTTGCTCAAACCCCAGACTCTTCATCCAAGTCTTGCTGCTCAGGGAATAAATCAAAACTCCCACGGCAACGACGGTCAGTACAAGGTAAACCATCATGCCACCAGAGACATGGAACTCTTCATTCTTATCCAGCTGAGAAGCGATCGATGCGATAAACAATGACAGCCCTACGCAACCCAGCGCCAGCGAACCAATCACCGCCACCAACAAAGTGGTGAGTGAACGCACGCGCATGGCCAGTTGTTGTGAGAAAGCCTCCGCTGGTTCTTTAATCAAACCTTTGGCGTTGCCCAACAAAAATGAAAGTAGAGGCAAAAGAAATTTCATCATGATTAATCATCCCTGCGATAAAAAAGACGAGCCAGCATAAATCCCGCAAGAGCTGCCACACCCACGGCCATCCACGGATGCTCCTTCACGGAACTTTCCATTGAGTTTTTCAGCTCCGTTATTTCAGCTTTTTGTTCATCGGAAATTTTGTCAGTCAAAGGGGACGCGGCTCCTTTGAGTTCTTCCAGAATTTGCTTTTTGATTTCGGCGATAAGTTGATCACGGTCCATGGTGTTTTCTCCATGAACCTTATCGGCATAAAACGAGACAGGATTAACTTTTCCAGACTATCGACCAGTGGCGGCTATTCGCTAACGGTTTCCCAGAATGGCAGCATTCCAAAGGTTAGGTTCGCACCACTAAAAACAACCATGGCTCCGTCAGCCATTATAACGGAAGAGGGAGCTTGGCAGGCTTCGGTAAGTGGAGTTCCAAAACTCCATTGATCTGTGTTTGGCTCGTAAAATCTGACACCCGAAACGGGTTCATTGCCAGAAGCACTTTCATTGCCACCAGTAATGGCCACTTTTCCGCTAGGAAGCAGTTGTCCCGACATACTTGTTAAAGTCGTGTCCAAACTTGCAGCCGGCGACCAGGTGTCGTCAGCAGGATTGTATATCTCAGTAGATGCAAGGGCGGTGTTCGTGTTTATATCCGTTCCGCCGATCACAAAGATTTTTCCCGAAGGCAGCTTAACCACGACCGAATTCATTCGAGCATAGGCGGGATTGGCCAAGGTGGACCAAGTTCCGCTGGAAATATCGTATTTTGAATTTCCATAGGGTCCAATAAAGATGACTTCGGTTTCACTGATTGTAAATGCAGTATCAAGAAGGGCAGGTGCAGAGCGCGGTGTTAGTGTGCTCCAACTGCCGTCAGCGGGATCATATACGTCGTTTTGCAGGACTGGGCTGCTGCCAGAATCTAGGCCGCCTGAAATCAGCAGTTTTCCATTTGGCAGAACCAAAGTGGTATGGGCATAGCGACCTACAGGCATTGTTACGGGAGAGAAGGTGTTTAAATCTGGATCATAAATTTCAGCACTCGAAGAAGCGACGCCTCCAAGGGTGAAACTCATTCCTCCTGCGATAAAGACTTTACCGGAAGGTAGCAGCGTGGCGGTATGATAGACACGGTCATTCGCCATGTTCGGGCCCGCTGTCATGGTGTTCGTGTTTGAGTCGTAGATGGCAGTCGACTCTGTCACGGCAGCGGCCTCTGCCAGAGGTTGTCCCCCGGTGAAAAGAATTTTTCCATTCTTCATTAATGTGGTGGTGTTGCCCACGCGTCCACCGAGTAATGGTGTGCTGCCAATCCACGCAACGCCTGTCAGTTGTCCTTCGATATAAGTTTCAGTAACGGCGCCCGTATAATCGGGATCTCCGCCCCCCGCGATCAGGATTCTGCCATCAGGAAGCTTCAGCAACGTTCCAAGGGAATGACCCGCTTCAATTGCAATTGGATCCACTGACCAGCTGTTGGTTGCCGGGTCATAAATTTCGCTGGCTTTTGCCGCAATAGAAGGGACAGTTAAATTGCTGACTCCACTGGTAACAAGAATTTTGCCACTTGGTAAACCGATGGCGCCATGGGCGCGTCTATTACCACTTAGCGATGGCCCCGCCGACCATGTGTTGGCACTGACATTGTAAATTTCCGTGGTCGCAGTCATACTTCCAGTCGAAGCCCAGCCACCAGTCAGTAAGACATTTCCCGAAGGTAAAACAGCCGCTGCTGCTTGATAGCGGCCCAATGCCATAGGGGCTTTGGTTGAAAAGGAGTTCGTGGATGGGTCATATGCCTGAACAGTGGTAATGGATGTTACCGCGGCTGTAGTTAGTCCTCCAAGGATCAAAATCGTATTGTCTGACAAGGTAACCGACGGGAACTCTGAAACTGCTGTTGGCATATCCGGTCCATAGGTCCATTGATCAGTTGCCGGATCGAATATCTCAGTTTTTTCAGTTGGTGCGGAGGTCGTTGGGTGTGCAGCGCCGCCGATTATTATAACTTTTCCGTTAGGTAGCAGGTGGGAAGAGTGACCCGCGCGTGGGACCGCAATCGAGGGACCCGCAGACCAGGAATTGGATGCAGGATTATAAATTGCTGTCGTTGCCGTTCTTGCAAAAGTTCCGTCGAGCCCACCAGCAACCAAAACTCGTCCATCATTTAGAACGGTGGCTTGGGAAAATAAACGAGGTGTGGGTAGCGCGGGGCCCGCCGACCACAACCCAGTGGCTGGATCAAAAATTTCTGTGGAATCCAAAGCCGTATTCGTTGAAGACGTTTGAGAGAGTCCTCCGGCTACAAGTACCTTCCCATTCTTCAGAAGTGCGGTGGCGTGCAGGGCTCGATCTTTTATTAAGTTGCCTTGGCGTCTCCAGGTGAACTTACTCATGTCAATTTTTTCAGCCATAGTGACCGGAGAGCTGGTGCCGGTCGCACCATTTAGCAACACTAGATAATCACCGGAAACATTGGCGGTATGTAAACCGCGGACTCCGTTTTTTAAAGTTCCCAGCGTCGACCATGAACCCAGAGTTGCGTCAGGAGTATAAATTAAGGAATCATCGAGCGCCGTGTTGCCACTGCTATCGGCGAAGCCGCCTGTGACCACCAGAACTCCATTTACTAAAGTTGCCGTGTGTCCCCATCTTGCCGTCGGCAGTAAAGTAGCGAAATATAACGCCGCTGGATCAGCGGGATTGATGATGTTAACAATATCTGTAGGTCCCGCACTTCCTATGCCTCCCACTATGGCAACGCGCCCATTTTTCAACAATGTCGCAGTCAGATCATTGCGACCCACTGAAAGAATGGGTGTCGCTATTCCCATTTCCAGTGATGGAATTGCCGGAGGGGTGCTTGGATTAAAAATCTCACTCGCCGTCAGATAACCTGATTGTGATGATCCACCTATAATTAATACTTTGCCGTTTGGCATAAGTACGGCTGCATGTCGTGTACGCTCCGCTGGTAAATTGACACCCGCAGGACTCCAGGAGTTTGTCGTCGGATCATAGATCTCCAGCGAAGCAGTATAAGTCGTATTGCCAATTTCCCCGCCCGCGACCAGCACTCGACCGTCCGGTAGAAGGGTGGCCGTGTGATTCGCGCGAGCCACCGACATCGAGTTAGCTGAACTCCATGAGTTTGTTGTGGGATCATACAATTCTGCAGACGCACGGTAGGCGGTATCATTCATGCCACCCACAACCAGTACTTTGCCGCTGGAAAGCAGGGTGGATGTGTGGCGGGATCGTGCCTCTGTCAATGCTGGAGCTTCCGACCAGCGTGAAGTCACGGGATTAAAAACTTCTACGCCATTCAGTGCGGGACGAGGTCCGTTCAAAACCGTACCTCCAACCACAAGGATGCGCCCATCAGTTAATGTGGTTGCGGTATTTCGTACTCTACGAACATTGGGGTAAAGAGAGCGAGATGCTTGGGAGGAATAAATACCTGGGCTTCCCAGTGAAGGCAGTTGGTCTATCTCATAAAATGAGAGATCAAGAGTACATCCTGTGAGTGTCCCCACAAATGCTATGAAAGCAAAAATGTTCCGAATCCAATGTGCCCACACGTTCATATGAATACTTATCGGCTAATTTGAAGAAATTTTTGAATCCAAAGTTTGCTTTCGTGTTCTGTGAGCACAGTGAAGTTTGTCTCATATTGAGTCAGCAGTCGTTCCGGATTTAGGTCCAGCGATGCTTTATTCGTTTCAATAAAAACAAATATAAATTTATTTATAGGAATCAGGAGAAGACATGAAATTGATTTTCGCGTTCGCGGTATTTTTGACGAGTTTCCTCGACGAGTATTCAAGCCAGTTCCAAATACCAGGTGCAAAACTTTTATGCGGGCACTGCATACCGTTGGGAAATCTTTTATATTCCATTGGCCTTGAACTACAACATTGTTTATTTCCAGCCAGCGCCACTTACTTTCGGAAGTATTGAAGCAAAGAATGGAATTGGTGCGCATCTTGGCGTCGGATGGTTTATCAATGATCATTTTGCTTTGGAGTTTATTGGGCGTTCAGCAATGACGGAACTGAACCTGACCAACTCCACAGGCACCTCCAAAAACAAAGGAACAATCGCCTCGACATCACTTTTGTTGAGATACGACTATTAGAAGTTTCATAAAGCGATCACCTTCTGGTCACCCATTTTGGGAATCAGAACCAGGGTGAGAATGCGAGCGGAATCTTTCACGTAAAAGAGGATTCCGCAGCTATGCTTAAAGAATGAAGCTGCAAATCACGTTGCTAATTATAGCTTTGATAAGTCTTACAGCCTGCGGGAATGGTGGTCTCAGTGCCGCCAGTTCAGCGGGTGTCAATGAAGGCAGTTCCAACCAAGGCAGTGGAAGTGGTGGAACCGTCATCGGGGAAACTCCGCCGGCTGGCAGCGATGGCTGCTATGGGATGGATGCCAATACCTGCCTGGTTTTTAAAGCCACCAACACTCAGCGTGTCGCCAATGGACTGGCCGCCCTGGCATATTGTCAGGCGTGCACACAAATGGCCTATGAGCAAAGCAAGGACATGAGTGATAGGGGTTATTTTGATCACACACGACCGGATGAGGCATTTTATAGTCGCTGCACGCGATTTGGACTGGCTTCGGGGTGCGGTGAAAACATCGCGCAGGGCTACTCTGCTTCACAGGTCGTGCAAGGCTGGATGGAAAGCCCTGGTCACCGCGCCAATATCTTAAATCAATCCTATCGCTCATTCGGAGTAGGTTTATATAGCGGATTCTCGACGCAGGTATTCTATACGGGAACGAATCGCTAAGCCCAATTAAGCCGTTTGCTGAAATTGGATATGAATGCAAAGACGATAAAGAATAATGTCTGGATAATCACGATGAATGGGGCAGTGTCAGCATCGAAATGATAGCTCAGCAAAGTCCCCAGCAAGCACGAAACCACCGAGACCATCACGGCAACGATCATCATTCGATCCAGGGTGCGGCAAACCAAAAATGCCGAAGCCCCCGGAGCAATTAGCATCGCTACTACCAGAATGATGCCTGCGGTTTTTAGCGCGGAAACAATTGTCAGCGACAGGAGTGCCAGCAGGCCAAAGTGAATCCATTTCACTCGCAATCCGGAAGTCTGTGCATGAGTGGGATCAAAACAGTAAAGTTCGAACTCACGACGTTTAATAATCAAAATCAAAGCACTGCTAAGGCCAATTATACAAGACTCCATCAGCTCGGAATAACTCGTGCCTAAGACATTTCCAAACAGCACGTGCATAAGGTGAATGTCGGTTTCGATCTTGGTCAACATCACAAGCCCTAAGGCAAACATACCCGAAAAGACAATTCCTAAAATAGCATCCTCTTTGATGCGACTGTTGGCTTTGATAAACCCAGTGCCGAACGCACAAACCAATCCCGCGCCAAACGCACCGACGCCCAATGGGATTCCAAATAAGTAGGACAAAGCCAGGCCTGGCAGAACGGCATGGGAGACAGCATCGCCCATCAGCGACCAGCCTTTAAGAATCAGGAAGCATGAAAAGACTGCGCAAGAAATGCCGATGATGATAGCACTGGCCAGGGCGCGAACCATAAATTCATGTTGTAGCGGCTCCATGATAAAACTCATCAAGGTCATGGTGTGGCCTCTTTACGAAGAGTTCTTCTTTTCGCCAGCAACCCATGTTTGGGAGCAAAGACGAATAACACCAAAAACAATAACGTCTGCAAAGTGACTATCAAGCCGCCCGGAGAAGCATTTAAGAAGTAACTTAAATAGACTCCAACCATGCTGGTGACAGTGCCAAAGGCAATAGACAGTGGCACCAGAACACGGAAGCGATCCGTTAACAGGTAAGCAGTGGAACCCGGCGTGACAACCATCGCGATTACCAAGCAGGCGCCTACAGTTTGCAGTGAAGAAACCGTGGCAGCACTTAAAAGAACAAAGAAAAGAATTTTCAGAAAGTTTACGGGCAGTCCCACGGTGCGCGCGTGAACTTCATCAAAAAAGACGGCCCAAAGATCTCGCCACTTGGCGATCAGGATCACCAGAGTGATAACGGCCATTATAACCACTTGATTGCGGTCTTCCGGGGAGATGGCCAGGATATTCCCCAGAACGATGGTTTGAATGCTGACCGCCGTGGGCTTCAAAGAAGCAATCAGCAGTCCCAACGCAAAGAAAGAACTGAAAATCAAACCGATCACGGCGTCTTCACGCAACTTTGTTTTCTTGCGCACAACACTCATGCTTAAAGCTGCCAGAATCCCCGCAAAGAAAGCGCCAGCTGAATAGGGCAAGGACAGTAAGTAAGCCAGCGCGACTCCAGGAACAATGGAATGCGCCAAGGCATCGCCCATCAAGGACCAGCCTTTAAGCATCAAATATGCTGAAAGAAATGAACAAACGGCTCCAACCAATCCGCAGACCCAAATGGCATTGACCATGTAGTGGTAAGAAAAAGGTTCAAGCAGCAATGCCATCATTCTTCGTCCTGATTTTTTTTGACGATTTCAGGATGGGATTTATCTCCGTACAAAACCAGTGCGCCCTCGTCGTCAGTCAGCACCGTGACAGTGCGTGGATCTGCATCGGTATGAAGGTCGGAACCTTGCAGATGCAGGTGGCGCAGCATTCCCCCGAAGGCGATGGCTAAGTTTTCCTGAGTAAAGCTGGTGCGTATAGGTCCGCTGGAAACAATGGATTTATTCAATAGCACCGCATGAGTGCAAAAGTCGGGAACACTGCCCAGATTGTGGGTGGAGACCAAAATCAAACGTCCATCTTTAGCCAGGGATTTGAACAGCTCCATCAACGAGTGTTCAGTTTTAACATCAACTCCGGTGAAAGGTTCATCAAGCAGGACAATGCGACTGTCCTGAGCCAAGGCGCGGGCGACGAACACGCGCTTTTTCTGGCCGCCACTCAGTTCACCGATCTGTCTTTTTCTAAGCTCGCTCAAGCCCACGCGTTGCAAGGCCTGATCCACAGCTTCGTGATCTTTCCTGGTCGCGATACGGAAAAATCCCATGTAACCATAGCGGCCCATCATCACGACATCTTCAACCAGAATCGGGAAGCTCCAGTCGACCTCTTCGCTTTGTGGAACGTAGGCGACTTGGTTTTTTTTAAGAGCCTCATGCACTTCCAGTCCATTTAGCAAAACAGTTCCGCTGGTGGGTTTAATGCCACCCGTAAGAGTTTTAAAAACAGTGGATTTGCCAGCACCATTGACTCCCACCAAGGCACAGATGTTCCCGGTCTCCAGATCAAGATTGATATTCGCCAGAGCTTTATGTCCGTTGCTATAGATGACATCCAGGCCCTTAATGTGCAGTGCCTTCATTTGGATTCCTTTAAGGAGTTTTTAAACCCATTGGCAATGGTCTGTGTGGTGACTTTCAAAAGATCCAAATAAGTAGGAACGGGACCAGAGGCTTCACTTAAAGAATCCACATACAATACGCCGCCATACTTCGCTCCGGTTTCCAGGGCGACTTGCTTGGCGGGACGATCCGAGATCGTGCTTTCAGAAAACACCACCGGAATTTTTTTAGCTTTAACGGCATCGATTACTTTGCGAACTTGTTGCGGAGTTCCCTGTTGGTCCGCATTGATCGGCCACAGATAAAGTTCCTTCATCCCCAGATCCCGAGCCAGATAGCTGAAGGCACCTTCGCTGGTTACCAGGTAACGTTTTTCCTCGGGGATGGAAGAAAGCGACAATTTCATTTCATCGCGCAGTTTCTTAATTTTTTCAGAGTAGACCGTGGCGTTGGCTTCGTAAACTTTGGCATTCTGCGGATCGATTTGTGTCAAAGCTTTACGGATGTTTTCAACATAGATCAAAGCGTTCTCGGTCGACATCCACGCATGTGGATTGGGTTTGCCGCTATAAGGCCCCTCATAGATGGACAGGGGCTTTACACCGTCGGAAATAACAAATCCCGGCACGCCTTTGGCGTCGCGCAGGAATCTCGAGAACCATCTTTCCAGATTCAGTCCATTCCATAAAATGGCATTGGCGCCCTTGGCGCGGACGATGTCTTTAGGGGTGGGCTGATAATCATGAATCTCTGCGCCCGGCTTGGTGATGGATTCCACGGTGGCGGCATCACCAGCGACGTTTCGCGCGATATCCGCAATCACTGTGAAGCTTGTGACGACTTTGGGCTTAGCCACTGCCAGTGAGGGCAAAGCGGTTAGCAGGGGAATGCATAAAATGGAGAGAGTTTTTTTAAAAACAGCTGTCATCAACTCTAAATTTAGCCACGAGGTCACTTTCTATACAATGGCGAAAAGAGTCTGACATCTTGTTGATAAGCAAACCGATAACGTCGAAAGGCAAAAAAAAAGCCCCGGTGTCTCCACCAGGGCTTTTTGAAAGATCAAGTGATCTAAGATTACTTTTGCTCAGCTGCGCGCTTCGCTTGGTATTTCTTAGCAAGCTCTTCTTGGATGTTACGAGGTACTGGCAAGTACTTCGCGAATTCCATAGAGAACTCACCTTTACCTTTAGTAGCAGAACGTAGATCAGTTGAGTAACCGAACATTTCTGTCAACGGTACTTCAGCTTCGATCACGCAGTTGCCATCAAAAGCAGTTGTTCCAACGATAGTACCACGGCGTTGGTTGATTTGACCAACCGCTGAACCTTGATATTCATCTGGAACTACAGTCTCAAGCTTCATGATCGGCTCAAGAACTGCTGGTTTAGCTGCAGGGTAAACCTCACGAAGAGCCGCCATACCAGCGATTTTGAACGCCATGTATGAGGAGTCGACGTCATGGTATGCACCGTCTTCAAGAACAACTTCAACACCAACGATTGGGAAACCAATCAATGGACCTTTAACAGTTTGCTCTTTGAAACCCTCTTCAACAGCTGGGATGAATTCCTTAGGAATACGACCACCAACAACGTCGTTAGAGAATTTGAATACAGAACCGTCTTCTTGAGTTGGAAGAGGGCGGATTTTAC
Source organism: Bdellovibrio sp. GT3 (assembly GCF_037996765.1). Lineage (NCBI taxonomy): Bacteria > Pseudomonadati > Bdellovibrionota > Bdellovibrionia > Bdellovibrionales > Pseudobdellovibrionaceae > Bdellovibrio > Bdellovibrio sp. GT3. Next base: position 116,975 of record NZ_JBBNAD010000004.1, read on the forward strand.
CCACGATCTTCGCGTACTGACCAGAACCACCGGTTTGTTTTTTGTGAGTGTAATCGTACTCTGCTTCAGCAGTGATAGTCTCACGGTAAGCAACTTGAGGTTGACCTACGATAACTTCACAGTTGAATTCACGCTTCATACGCTCAACGTAGATTTCCAAGTGCAACTCACCCATACCAGAGATGATAGTCTCATTTGATTCCTCGTCACGGTGAACGCGGAAAGTAGGGTCTTCCTTACGGAATTTTTGCAACGCTTTAGAGAAGTTATTCGCTGCAGCTTTGTCTTTTGGAGCAACTGCAAGAGAGATAACCGCGTCTGGAACGTGCATGGATTGCATAGATGCATTGATGTCTTCAGAACAGAAAGTGTCACCAGAAGCACAGTCGATACCGAACAATGCAACGATGTCACCCGCATAAGAAACATCGATATCTTCCATCTTGTCAGAGTGCATACGCACTAGACGAGGGATTTTAACCGCTTTCTTATTCGTTTGGTTCGTGATGAACGCACCTTTTTGCAATTTACCTTGGTAAACGCGCATGTACGTCAACTGACCGAATGGTGTTTCTTGAAGTTTGAACGCCAAGGCAACAGTCGGTTTGCTAGCATCTGGGAATAGATCGAACTTCTCTTCGCCTTTGTTAAGGTCAAGAGCTTGTTCTTTCTTCTCTGCTGGAGTTGGCAAGTAATAAGTTACGCCATCCAACAAATGCTGAACGTTTTTATTTTTGTAAGCAGAACCGCAGAATACTGGAACCAGTTTCAAATCGATTACACCTTTACGGATAGCCGCTTTGATTTCTGCTTCAGTTGGCTCTTCTTCCATCAAGAATTTTTCGCCGATAGAATCGTCGATATCCGCAAGAGCACCGATCATGATTTGACGGTATTCTTTAGCTTGATCCACTAGATCAGCAGGGATAGCGATTTCAGTGATTTTCTCGCCGTCGTTACCTTCGTTGACGAAAGCTTTCATTTGAACCAGGTCAACGATACCACGGTGTTGGTCTTCCAAACCGATTGGGATGTTGATCATAACTGCGTTCAAACGAAGTTTTTCAATCAAAGCGTCTTTTACGCGGAACGGATTGGCACCTTGACGGTCCAATTTGTTCACGAATGCCAAACGAGGAACGCCGTAACGTTTCATCTGACGGTCAACTGTGATGGACTGAGATTGAACACCAGATACACCGCAAAGAACCAGGATCGCACCGTCAAGAACGCGAAGAGAACGCTCAACTTCAACTGTGAAGTCAACGTGCCCCGGAGTGTCGATCAAGTTGATTGTGTAATCCTTCCACTGAACCTGAGTTGCAGCAGACTGGATTGTGATACCTTTTTCTCTCTCTAGATCCATGGAGTCCATTGTAGCGCCGACGCCATCTTTACCACGAACTTCGTGGATAGCGTGGATCTTACCTCCATAGAACAGAATACGCTCAGAAAGAGTGGTTTTTCCCGAGTCGATGTGAGCCGAGATACCGATGTTTCTGACCATATCAATATTCCATTTTTTGGACATAATATTACCCTTCTTATTGGTCGTTTAAGTCTTTGTTACTAATTTGAAAGTACTCGAATTATCATCAATTACATATAGATGCAAAATAAGATTCGCATGCCGGGCCCAGCCTATAGATATGACACAATGCATTCCCAAAAGGTACGGCGTACCTCTGCGGGCTGGGTTAGCGTAAGCTTGGTGGCATGATGGACCTCCACGATCTCCTGAAAAGGAATTTTGAGTTTAGCGCTTTTCGGGGCGAACAAGAAGCAATTTTGCGTAAAGTATGGGCAGATGAAAACCTGCTCGCATTAATGCCTACAGGAATGGGAAAATCCCTGTGTTTTCAATTCCCCGCAAAGATCCGAGACGGCCTCGTTATTGTCATATCTCCGCTGATTGCCCTGATGCAGGATCAGGTTCTGAAGGCCAAAGATCTGGATATTCCGGCTACTTGCCTGAACTCCGCTTTAACGCGAGATGAGCGTGAGTCTCGCCAGGAGCGACTGGCCAAAGGGGATTTCAAACTTTTATATGTGACGCCGGAGCGTTTTCGCAAACCGGAATTCCTAAAAGCCATCGAAGGCCGCAAAATTCAACTTCTGGCGGTGGACGAAGCTCATTGTATTTCCCAATGGGGACATGATTTCCGCCCTGATTATTCCCGGGTGGGGGAGTTCCGCGCACTTTTGGGCAATCCGCCAACGATTGCCCTGACCGCAACCGCGACACCGGAAGTTCAAAAAGACATTTTATCAAAACTCAACATTCCTGATGCCGAAATCATTTCGGCCGGGATTGAACGACCGAATCTGGCTTTGCGCGTGCATGATCTTTACGGCATCGACGATAAGATTCGCGCGATCATCGGACTTCGTTATCAGCAGCCGGGATCAGCGATTGTATACTGTTCGCTGATTCAAACTTTGCGCAAAATTTCTTCGGAATTAAGTCGTGCTGGCGTCAATCATCTGGTTTATCACGGTGACCTTTCGCCCCAGGATCGTAAGCGCAATCAAAAAGCGTTTATCAATGAAGAAGCACCGTTGATGCTGGCGACACCGGCATTTGGTTTGGGGATTGATAAGCCGAATGTGCGTTTGTTAGTGCACGCGGAAATCCCAAGTGCTTTGGAAAGTTACTTCCAGGAGGTCGGTCGCGCGGGTCGTGATGGCGTCGAGTCGTTCTGTCATCTTTTATATGATCAGGATGATGTCAGTATCCAGATGGAATTCCTAAAATGGTCCCATCCGGAACCTGAGTTCATCGCCAAAGTTTACGACTTGATCGAACAAAATCGACTGCGCGTGAATCAGGAAAAATTTGATTTCTTACGAGAGCAAATGAACTTCCGCAATCGCCGCGATTTCCGTCCCGAAGCCTCTGTCAGTATTTTAGAGCGCTGGGGCTGCTTGCAAAAATCCGACGATCCATTTCCGTATGCCTGCGTGCAAGCACCAACGGCAGAGCAGTTCGCTGCTGAAAATGGCCCGGTGATTTTGAAAGCCCAAAATTCAAAATTGCTCGAGATGGTTCGCTGGGCCACTCAAGATAAAGAATGCCGCATGAATTACATCTATCATTACTTCGGGCACAAGCACGAAACTCCGTGTGGGAAGTGTGATATCTGTGTTGATAGTCAAAAGCAGCTCCGTCAACTTTGAGATAAGCTTTGATGTCGGATAATCTTTTTCTCTTGTATGGTCTTTCAAGGAGGAAGTAATGACGTTATCACTTTCAATTCAACTCGTTGCTGCGTTGCTGACTTTGGCATCAGTGACTGCATTTGGAAACACCAAATTACCTCTGGATAAACTAAAAATGCCGCCGGGGTTTGAGATTTCGGTGTGGGCGACGGTGCCTAATGCGCGGTCGATTGCGCAGGCTCCGGGTGGGCGGTTTTTTGTTGGGAATCGTGGCGAAGACAATGTCTACCTGGTTCAAAATGGCAAAGCCCAGGTGTTCGCTGAAAAGCTCAGTGTGCCGAATGGCGTGGCCTTCAAAGATGGAAAACTGTATGTGGCGCAGGTTTCGGAAATTCTGGAATTCAATGTTCCCGAAAAAGTCACAACACCACAAAAACCCGTCAGAACATTGACACAAAAATTTCCCACTGACGCCAGTCACGGTTGGAAGTTCATTCGCTTCGGTCCCGATGGAAAGCTGTATGTCCCGGTCGGGGCTCCTTGTAATATCTGTGATTTGGGCACCGAGTACGGGCGCATCTATCGCATCGATGTGAATGGCTCATCCAAGGAAGTCGTGGCCGAAGGTGTGCGCAACACGGTGGGCTTTGATTGGGATCCGGTCAGCAAAGATCTGTGGTTTACAGATAACGGTCGTGATTGGATGGGGGATGATTCGCCTCCAGACGAAATCAATCATCTGACCAAAGTGGGTGAGCATTTTGGCTTTCCGTACTGCCATGGCAAAAATATTCTGGATAAAGAATTCGGCAAGGGTAAAGACTGCAAGAACTATAAAGCCCCCGAGGCCGAGTTAAGAGCCCATGTAGCAGCGTTGGGAATGCGTTTTTATAACGGGAAAATGTTTCCTTCCGAGTACCAAGGCGGTATCATTTATGCTGAGCATGGCTCGTGGAATCGCAGTGCCCCCCAAGGTTATATGGTGGGATTTGCTTTCATCAAAGACGGCAAAATCACGACGGTAAAACCCTTGGTTGAGGGCTGGTTGCAAGTCGGCGATGCTTGGGGACGCCCGGTGGATGTCGAAGTGATGGAAGACGGTTCCGTCCTGATTTCTGACGACAAGGCCGGAGTCATTTATCGTCTTAGTTACAAGGCGCCAAAAGGAAAGTAAGTTTGTTGAAGTATCATTCCTCTGTTGATTTTCCAGATCCCCGCGACACGATGGCCGAAGGTATATTGGCCGTCGGGGGGACCTTGGATGTGGGGACGTTGTATACCGCTTACTCCAAAGGGATCTTCCCTTGGCCCCAGGTGGGCTTTCCGATGTTGTGGTTTTCCCCTGAAAAGCGGGGAGTTTTGTTTTTTGATGAGTTTCGTGCTCCGGAAAGTCTGCAAAGATTTCGTCGCAAAAATCCACAAATTACGTTTACAGCTAACAAAGACTTCGATCACGTGATGGACGAGTGTGCCCGGCAAATGCGTCCCGGTCAGGATGGCACATGGATCCTGCCGGTCATGAAGCGTGCTTATCACGAATTCAACAAAGCCGGCTTTTGTCTGTCCATCGAGGTTCGTGAAAATAATGTTCTTATCGGTGGCATCTACGGAGTGCTGGTCGAAGGTGTTTTCAGTGGTGAAAGCATGTTTTATCGTAAGCCCAACGCCTCAAAGCTCGCTCTGTGGTATTTGGTGGAGTATTTGGGCGCACAGGGCCACGGTTGGATTGATGTACAGATGGTTACGCCCGTCGTCGCGCAAATGGGCGGCCGATTGATTGATCGTGAGGAATACCTGCAAATGCTTGAAGAACGCCATGCCCAATCGGCGGTTGTGCCCTGATTTTGGAACCTGTCCTTGCGGTCCTGCTGCCTATGCATTAAGTTAGCCCCATGCCATTACTAAGTACTTATAAGCTTGAAAAGTCATTTGCGGGAAAAACTCTGTTTAAAAACGTCAGTCTGGGGATTGATGAAGGCGACCGCGTGGGTCTGGTGGGACCAAATGGTGCCGGTAAATCGACTCTGCTAAAAATTATCTCTGGTCGTATGAAGCCCGATGGTGGCGAAGTGACCATGAACAAAGGTTTGAAAATTGGTTTTTTAGATCAGACTCCGTTGTTTGAACCCGGCGTGAATATCCTGGATGCGATCATGGGCGATGCTGACTATAACGAACATATCGGACCGGCTTATGAGTGGCTGGCTCGGTTGGAGCTTTCCCAATTTGGAGAATCTTTCCTGGTGGAGGATCTTTCCGGTGGCTGGAGAAAGCGTGTGGCCCTGGCTCGTGAGTTGGTGCGTTCGCCGCAGTTGTTGTTGCTGGATGAGCCGACGAATCACTTGGATGTGACCAGCATCATGTGGCTCGAGGAGTTTTTGGCCAAAGCACAGTTTGCGACTTTGATCATAACGCATGACCGCTTGTTCTTGCAGCGTGTGACCAATAAAATTTTCGATCTGGATCCAAAAAATCCCAATTACTTGTTCGCGATTCCCGGAGACTACTCCAATTACGTGGAGGCCAAGGAATTGATGATGGCTGGACAAGAGGCCAAAGAGCTGACCATGAAGAACACGCTTCGTCGCGAGACCGAGTGGCTTCGTCGTGGTGCAAAAGCTCGTCAGACAAAACAAAAGGCCCGCATCGAGCGCGCGGGGGATTTGAAAAGTGACGTGCAGGATTTGTCGGCAAAAAATGCCAATCGCACGGTTAAAATTGAATTCAAAGATACCGAACGCAATCCACAAAAATTGATGGAACTTATTCACGTGACAAAAGCCTACGATGGTCGCGTGCTGTTTAAGGATTTTTCTTATTTGGTGACGCCAAAAACGCGCATGGCTTTGTTGGGTGATAACGGTTCCGGTAAATCCACTTTGATTCGCATTTTACTGGGCGAAGAAAAGCCGGACATGGGCGAAGTAAAACAATCAGAGCGTCTGAAAGTTGCTTACTTTGAACAAAACCGTCAGACCATCAATCCTAAAGTTTCAGTTCTAAAAAATATTTGCCCGGATGGCGACTACGTTCACTATCAAGGCAGTTACGTGTTTGCGCGCAGTTATCTGGAGCGCTTTCAGTTCAACCGTCAGCAAATGGATATGCCGGCTGAAAAACTTTCCGGTGGGGAGCAAGCGCGGTTGCGTATTGCCCAACTGATGCTGAATGAAGCCCAAGTTCTGGTACTGGATGAGCCCACCAATGACCTGGACGTACAGACGCTGGCGGTGTTGGAAGAATCCCTGCGCGACTTCGGTGGTGCGGTGATTTTAGTAACCCATGACCGTTACTTCATGGACCAAGTTGCGAAAGAAATTATCGCGATTCATAAAGACCCTGAAGGCAACACTTCCATGGAGCGTTTTGCCGGCTTCCTTCAATGGGAAGAATGGTACGAGGATCAAAAGGAACTTGAGGCCGCGAAGAAGAACGAAGAAAAGCAGGAGGCCAAAGCGGCCGCCGGTGGTAAAGCCAAAAAGTTAAGTTTTAAAGAAAAGTTCGAGCTGGAAAATATGGAAGCAAATATTGCAGTGTTGGAGGAAAAGCTTCAGGCTGCGCAAACACAAAGTATGCTTCCAGACTTTGCCAGCAACCCTAAAAAGATCCAAGAGTTATATAATGAAATTGCGAGCACTCAGGCCGAGATCGAGCGTCTATATGCCCGCTGGAGTGAATTGGAAGGTAAGTCCTAAAAAATCGGAGTCATATCCATGCAAACTGATTCTATTGCTCTGACCCAGACAGTACAAAAAGGTGGATGCGCAGCCAAAGTTGCCGCATCCGAACTTCGTAAAATCCTTCAAAAAGTAACATTTCCAAAATCACACGCTGCCTTGATGGTGGACGGTGGATTGTTTGACGATGCTGCCATCTATAAAGTCACCGATGAAATTGCCATGGTGCAGACATTGGATTTCTTTACTCCGATTGTCGACACGCCCAAATTGTTTGGACGAATTGCCGCCGCCAATGCACTGAGCGACGTATATGCGATGGGTGGCTTGCCTAAGACGGCCATGGGGATACTGGCATTTCCTGTTGCGACGATGCCTGATTCGGTCATTGTTGAAGTCATGCAGGGCGCCAGTGATGTAATCGCTGAAGCCGGTGCCAATTTTGTGGGTGGACATTCCATTGATGATGACACTTTGAAATTTGGTTTGTCAGTGACGGGCTTTGTGAATCCCCAAAAAGTTTGGTCCAATGATAAAGCGAAACCGGGGGACGCGCTTATCCTGACGAAGGCTCTGGGCACCGGCACGATGACTGCCGCATTGAAGCGTCGGGAAGCCACTGAAGGCGATATTTCCGAAGCCACAGCCAGCATGGGGACTTTAAATAATATTCTGGATTATTTAAGCGAAAACTCAAAAAATGCCATTAATGCCGCGACCGATATCACGGGATTTGCTTTTTCAGGACACAGCATGCAGTTGGCCAAGGCCAGTGAAGTCAGCTTGAAGGTCAACTTCGACAGGCTACCGATATTCAATAATGTCATGGCTTTTTTAGAAAAAGGTTTTTTGACGAAAGCTCATCGCACGAATGCGCAATACACCGAAAATGACGTCAACTTCGGCGCATTGTCTTCATTGCAAAAAACCGTATTGCACGACCCACAGACCAGCGGGGGGTTGTTGTTGTCAGTGCATCCTGATCAGGCAGAGGCTTTGATTGGCGAAATTAAATCCAAATTTGTCCATGCCAGTATCATCGGAGAAGTCGCGGCACCTTCTGCCGCAAGAGTTTCATTTGTCTAGGATTGCGACGTCAGAACTTAGGAAATTGTTTCTTGATAAGACACCATTGGTGGATGTCAGAGCTCCCGTGGAGTTTTCTGAAGGATCATTGCCCGGCGCCGTGAACCTGCCGATTATGGATGATGTTCAACGGGCCGCCGTCGGTACCACATATAAACGGGAAGGTCGGGAAGCAGCATTAGCTTTGGGACATCAGTTGGTATCTGGCGAAGTAAAAGAATCCCGTCTTCAACGTTGGGCCGCCTTTATTCGTGAAAACCCGGATACCGTGTTGTTCTGCTTTCGCGGGGGTCTAAGATCAAGGATTACGCAGACCTGGCTATCAGAAATGGGTGTCAATCGGCCTCTTATTGAAGGCGGTTACAAGGTCGCCCGGCAATTTCTTCGCGAGGCGGTGGACCAGAGCTCGCAAAAGCCTTTGTTAATTCTTTCTGGTCCTACTGGCAGCGCAAAAACAAAAGTTCTGAATCAGGCGAAAAGCTTTTATCCGTCGATTGATATGGAATCATTGGCCCATCATCGTGGATCTGCGTTTGGCGCGACGGCCAGCCCGCAGCCCACACAGATTGATTTTGAAAATTCGCTAGCCGTTGATTTCTTAAGACTGACATCCGTGGCATCAACCACCGGAATATTGCTTGAAGACGAAAGCCGTCTGATTGGTCGTTGTGCAGTTCCAGAGAATTTATTTAACCAGATGCGGGCGTCTGCTTTGGTCTATCTGGAAGAGCCGTTTGAACAACGGGTGGAGAACATATTCAATGACTATGTTGCTGGCACTGCCATTGGCAAGCGGGACGTGGAAGCTGCGCTAGGTGAATTTACAAAGTTTAAAAACGCTGTGAAGACAATATCCCGCAAACTGGGTGGACTTAGAGCCCAGGAAATACTGAATGATCTTGAGTTCTGTGAGCAAGACTATCTAAAACACCAAAAGTTGGATCAGAATCGTGTCTGGATTGAAAAACTCTTGCGATACTATTACGACCCGGCTTATTCGCAAAGCTTTGCCAAACGAAACCCTAAGGTATTAATGCGAGGACGAGGCGAAGCGGTCCTAAGCTACATCCAGAATCTTAAATAAAAAACCCAGCTTCTTTCGAGAGCTGGGTTTTTGTTTTGTAGGCTTTTAACGGGGACTAAACTAGCGAGATACGTTTGCGCACTTCGCTGGGTAGTTTTGACCCTTTTTGAAGTACATTTGACCTTCGATGCCGCCTTTAGCGTTCATGAAGTCAGCAGTGTATTCGCCGTTCGTCAAAGTACCTTTGAATACTGTGGAGTATCCGTTGTTTTGCGCAGGATACGTACCAGTCAGGCTCAAAGTCGCTGGAATGAAATCACTGCGGTAGATACCGGACAAGTCCGCTTTCAAGAAATCATTCTTGTCGTAGTTTCTTGTGAAAGAGCCCACCAATGTTGGGATTGTCGTGTTGTCAGCCGGGTTGCTACCCACTTTTTGTTCAAAGATGGAAAGTTTGATTTTCCCTTTGTAGCTTGGGATGCGCTGAGAAACTTCTTTAGTTGAAATCACGCAACCATAGTAAGTTCCAGAAATCGCTGTGTACTGTTCGCGCAGGCGATTGTAGTACTGCTCATCAGAACCGTTGCCTTCATTTGAAGATCCACCAATTGTGAACTTCAAAGAGATTTGGCCGATGATACCAGTGCGGGATTTAACCGTACCAGTGATGACACCGTTTTTGATAGTCCCGATGATGGATTGAACGTCATCGTTGGTGATTGCTTTGGTATTCAGAATGTTCAAAGTTCCAGTTTCTGGAACGTAGGCAACATCAAGATCAGTCAACGGAGCAGAAGCCGGGGATACACGAGTGTAAGCCGCTTTTTGCATGTGCTGGATTTTTGCAGAACCGTCAGTGTTTGTGCCGGTGTTGATGTTCAAAAGCAGCAAAGAAATCTGAACGATTTCTGTCGCGCCATTTTCACGGATCATATTGCCTTGGTAGGAACCTTCCACTTTACGGAAGTTTTCAGCTGCACGAATATTGTCTTCGTTCAATTTCTTGTTGAAATTGTCAGAGCCGTTGTTGTCGTTGTTAAATGCGCAAGCAGCAAGTGTAAGTACGCTTAGTGCTACGATAAGTTTTTTCAACATAAATTCCCCTGCCTATTTTTTTTCTTCTGACGTTTTTTCGTCAGGAATAAGTTCGTCTCTAGATGCAGCCCATTGGTTCAGCGCGATGTGGTAGCTTCCTACCGCCGTGATGTATTTGATTTGCGCAGTGAACTGGTTGTTAAGGGCCTGGATCAAGTTATTAATATCGGTTCTACCTTGAGAGTAGGAGCGGGTTAATTCGCTCACTGCTTTCTCACTGTAGTTTTTTTGCTTCTCAGCACTTTGCGCGATGGTGTACGCCGCTTGTGCCCGGCGCTCTGCCTGAATGTTCGTGTCGACAACTTCCATTTGTTGGCGTTGCAAACGCGTTTGTTGCAGGTCGCGGTTTAATTTGTTGTATACGATGCGCTCATTTTGGAAATCAGAGCCAAAGTTATACGCAAACTTCAAACCCACGTAGTAGTCCGGACGGGAGCCACCAGTAAGCTCCGAATAGGAATCTTCTGATTTTTCGCCCACACCCGTCGTGTACGCCTTACCGACAACATTCAAAGTTGGATAAGACAGGGATTTGGCCGCTGTCAGATTTTCTTCAGCCGCAGATACCAAAAGTTTTTGCGAGCGGATCTGGCGCAGATCTTCAGTGTTGATCGGTGGCAAGCTTGGAATCGGCGGCAATGCCATCGTCATTTCAAATTTAACTTCGGATTTTGGATCCAAAGCTAAAGAAGTCAAAAGATTTTCAACTGATGCAAGATACTCAGTGGAAGTCGATTTTACGATCTGCTCACGTGCCTCAAGTTCAGCCTGAGCCTGTGGCAAGTCCCCTGGATTGGAATAACCCAAAGAAGTTTTTCTGCGAACTGTGTCCGTCAATTTTTTATAACGATCACGGGCCGCCACGGCTTCCTTGAAGTTTTCCTGAGCGATATAAGATGACCAGAATTGGCTGATGGAAGAAAGCACCACCTCTTCCAGATCATTCGCACGAAGGATCTCGGAAGCTTTGTACGTCTCTTCAGCGCCATTCACGATACCACGATCCGCCACACCAAAGAAGTTACCCAGGATGGCTTGTTCAAGGATGATCCCTGCGCGATCCAAAGTCTGGTTCCCCGGAGGAACATTCGATCCCAATGCCGTGTCGTAGCTTGCGCTTTGGGAAAGGCGGTTCAATTCAAGTGTTGCCGCAGTTCCAGTTGTGAACTTCTTCCCGAACTGCAACAAGGTGTCGTAGCGTTCAATTTTATTGTGTGGATCCAGGGTTTGCGACGTCAGAAGCTGGGCTCTTTTGTCGAGCTCATAACCAGTGGACGCAGTCAAAAGCCAGTCGTAAGTGGAAAGAGTTTGGACCAATGGAAACTTTTGCTGTTGGTATTGTAGATTTACTTCTTTAGTGCGGTAACCTTGTTGCAAAGCCAGCTCAGCCACTTTCTTTTGAGAAAGAGTGATGACGTTTGCCGGCGCCACTGGCTGTTGAGCCATCGCCGTCGAGGTTGCGCAAAGAAGAAGGATGATTTTTTTTACCATGATACTTTAGTTCCTAATTCAAAGTTGTCTTTTTGCAGAGCGATCTCAGTTTGGTCACGCAATTCTCTTTGAGACCATTCTGTGAAGACCGACCATTTTTTCGTCAAGCGGAAGTCTAAACCGTAATTAAGGGCGTTGTAAGAGGCTTGTTTGGAAAACTTCGCAAAATCATTATTGGAAGATTGCGTGTAGTTTACCGTGCCGTACTGCGGTGCCACAGTGACTGCCAACCAAGCAAGTTTGGCATGACGTACGCTTAGAACCACTCCACCGGAAAGTAGAGATGTGTTCAAACGAGCATCGTCAACAACCACACCCGATGGCATAACAGCTGAAACACTTTGAGTTGCCAGGGAGCCGTTGAAACGAAGGCCACCGCTGATTAAAATATTTTTCAAGTTCAATTCAGAACTCATCACTCCCAACATCAAACCTGGCATGAATGTCTGATCATTTTGCGAAAGATCAAAAGTTCCTGCAGAGTCCGTCGTTACCGTGCCTTTTGACTGGAATTGTTGGCCAGTGAAACCAGCGATGTATTGCCAAGGGCGTGACACGATTTCAGGTTTTGGATCTTTTAGAACCATCATGCCTGTTTGAGCATCAGTTGCTGAAGCCGTGGCGATACCTTTAGCTTTAGTTTCGTTCAAAGCGGCGTCACGCAAAGAGATAGAAGTGGATTGAGCCCAGCTGACTGCTGCAAAAGTGGATAGGGAAACGAACAGGAATACATTCGTCGCGCGAGAGAATTTCATAGAGTCTCCGAGGTTTTGAAGTGCGGTCATAAATAGTCTTCCAGACGAGGCATGTCAATGATTGATTAGTCGCCTAAGTATTGATTAGTTGTCCTTAGGAATCAGAGACGAATACGGGTCGTGAATTCACATTTGTTCATGGTTGCTGCGACCTTGATTTGTTACACTAGTTTGGATGATTTAGGACCAGGGAGTGGTTTATGAGAATTTCAGATATTTCCATCAAGAATCCAGTATTTGCATGGATGTTGATGTTTGGCTTGATGATCTTTGGATTGATCTCGTTTTCAAGGATGGGGCTTAGCCAACTGCCGGATGTGGATTTTCCTACGGTTTCAGTGAGTGTGACTTTGGATGGCGCGGCCCCCGAAGTTATGGAGACTCAGGTTGTAGATGTTATAGAAAGTGCACTGATGGGAGTCGAAGGGGTCCAAAGTATCACCTCGAGTTCCAAGACCGGATCGGCAACTATTACAGTGGAATTCTCCCTGGATCGGAACATTGATCTTGCTTTGCAAGACGTGCAAGCGAAGGTTTCCGGTGCGCAAAGACAGCTGCCGGATGAAGTTGATCCTCCGACAATCTCCAAAACCAATCCGGATGATCAGCCGATTCTGTGGCTTGCGCTTACTTACGACAAAGGCGATCTGGAATTCTTAATGAAGTATGCCCGTGACTATCTGAAAGATCGTTTTACGACAGTGGATGGCGTGGGTGATATCTTTTTGGGTGGTTATACAGATCCGGTTTTGCGCGTGTTCGTGAACACCAAAAAACTTCCTCAGTACAATATCTCAGTCAATGACGTGATCGATGCGATCAAGGCCGAGCACTCGGAAGAGCCGGGTGGATACATTGAAACTGAAAAAAGCAATTACAATGTGCGCACCATGGGTGAGGCAAAAACCATCAATGAGTTTGAAAACATCGTGATCAGCAAGCGCGCCGGTCGTCAGATGTCAGACTCCATTAACATGGTAAAAATCGGCCAGGTGGCCGATGTCAGCATGGGGCTTGATAAGATCACACGCATTTCGCGCTTTAATGGCGAAACAGCGTTGGGTCTGGGTATTCGTAAGCAGCGTGGTACCAATGCGGTGGCGGTTGCCAAGGCGGTGAAAGCCAAAGCTGAAGAGATTCAATCACAATTGCCTGAGGGCATGAAGATTCATGTGAACTTTGACAGCACTCAGTTCATTGAAAAATCTGTGGGCGAGCTGACTCATCACTTGGTGTTGGCAGTCATCCTGACCTCGTTGGTGTGCTGGGCCTTTCTGGGTTCGTGGTCTGCGACCTTCAACGTTTTACTCTCTATCCCGACATCACTGTTGGGGGCCTTCATTGGTTTGTACTTCCTGGGTTACACACTAAATACATTCACTCTTTTGGGTTTAACTCTGGCGATTGGTATCGTCGTCGATGACGCCATCATGGTTCTGGAAAATATATTCAGGTACAACGAAGACGGGCGGGGGCAGATTGAGTCTGCGATCTTAGGGGCTCGCGAGATCTCATTTGCCGCGATGGCGGCAACCGCTGCGGTTATTGCGATCTTCCTTCCGGTGGCCTTCATGAAAGGCATCATCGGAGCTTTCTTCATGCAATTCGGGGTGACGATTTCCATTGCGGTATTCCTGTCGTTGGTGGAGTCATTGACAATCACACCAATGCGTTGTGCGGGTTTTGTTCATCACGGTGAGCGCTCGACAAAAATCGGCAAGGCCTTTGAAACTTTCATGGAAACTATGAAGGTCGGCTACGAAAAATGGCTGCGCAAATCTTTGAACCTGCGTTGGACTGTGATCCTGGCTTCTTTGGTGTTTGTGGCGATTTCGTTTGTGTCCATCAAGTTCCTGGTGAAGGAAATGTCACCTGCGCAGGATCAAAGTATTTTCCTGGCGCGCATTGTGCTTCCGGTGGGAAGCTCTTTGGCCTATACAAATGGTCAAGTGAAACAAGCTGAAGCCTGGTTGAAGACTCGCCCGGAAGTTAAGCAGGTCTTTGCAAGTATTGGTGGATTCGGGGGCGGTATCTCTGACGCCAACACGGCGATGATGTTTATCACCATGAAGGATTACAAAGATCGTCCGAAGGACGAAAAAACCGGTAAGCGTTTAAGTCAGCAGCAATTCATGCAAGTGACCCGTGAAGCGTTCAGCAAAATTAAAGACGTGCGTCCGATTTTGATGGATATGTCTCAGCGTGGTTTCTCAAGTGGTCGTGGTTACCCGATCGAGTTCACTGTTATGGGCTCAGATTGGGAGAAGCTTGCAGGTTATTCGCAAAAAATCATGGAAGAGATGACGAAGACAGGCATGATGGTCGATGTGGATTCCAACTACTTGTTGGGTATGCCAGAGATCCAGGTGAAACCGGATCGCCTGGCGGCAGCTCAGCACGGTGTCAGCGTGGCTTCCATCGGAACAACGGTCAGTGCTTTGATTGGTGGAGTGAAAGCCGGGGAGTATCCTGAAGGTGGACATCGCTACGATATCAAAGTTCAGCTGGATACCAAAAAAGAAGATGCGATGGTCGAGATCAAAAGACTTTTGATCGGAAACACGAATGCCAACTTGATTCCAATTGATCGTGTGACCAAGCAGGAAACTACCAAGGCGTTGCAAAGTATCTCGCGCTCCAACCGTCAGCGTGCGATTTCCATCACGGCCAATTTAAAGCCGGGTGCTTCGCAACAAGAGGCCATGGAAAGAATCGAGAAAATTGCCAAGAGCACGTTAGAGCCGGGTTACATGATTGAGCAACAGGGTTCTTCAAAGACTTTCCAAGAGTCTTTCCAAAGTTTGATCTTTGCGTTGATCATGGGTTTGGTGATTGCCTACATGGTTCTGGCTTCGCAGTTCAATTCATTTATTGATCCAGTGACGATCCTGATGGCGCTGCCGTTCAGTTTCTCGGGGGCATTTTTTGCGCTTCTGATCACGGGTCAGTCTTTGAATATGTACTCGATGATCGGATTGTTGCTTTTGATGGGTATCGTGAAAAAGAACTCGATCCTGTTAATCGAATTCACCAACACCGTTCGTGACCGCGGAACATCCGAGGCAAATGCGGCTTTGATTGAAGCGTGTCCGATCCGTTTGCGTCCGATCCTGATGACATCCATTGCGACCATCGCTGCCGCGGTTCCATCAGCAACTGCGACCGGTGCTGGTTCCGAAACCATGCGTCCGATGGCTTTGTGTCTGATCGGGGGCGTACTTGTATCGACGATCTTAACGTTGTTCGTGGTTCCATGTGTGTATTCACTGATGGATCGCTTCAGAAAACGTGATGAGGTCCGCGAAAAAACCCGCCAAGCCTTCGCCGCCGTCGGCGACGAAGCTCTTTAGGGTGCCAGGTCCTACTTACGGAAGCGGTACAGAACCGATATCGGTTCTGCCTAATATTTTGACGATCGGGTAAATTTGAAAAAGTCATAATTCGTAACGGGGTTAACTTTTTGATTCTGCTATATTCGCGGTATCAAATAGGAGTATTCCAAATGAAATCAATGATCTTTGCTTTGGCTTTTTTGATGGTTGGTACGGCGTCTGCTTCTGTAACTTCGGTTAAAGTGTGCAACCCTAATAACGGTGGCGAAGCTGCTTTGGTGGTTGTGAAGGGCGATGTTTTGTCAGTCACTTCTGAAGGTAAAAAACCGCATTCTGAAAAGGTTCTGGAAGTGCTGGAAGCCAGCGAGTCAGACTTGAAAGAAATGGCAAGTTTTTACGGCCTTGAAGGCAGCCTAGTTTCTGCAACATCTTATATTTTCGCGGAATCCGGAGTGGTGTTGGCAGTGGATAGCAAGGGCATCCAATACTTCCTTACTGCAATGGGCGTTGGCGGTACTTCTAAAAGCTGCAAATAGTAAGGTTCAGCGGCTTCGGAACTTTTAGATTAAAAGGCATTGGTTATATCCAATGCCTTTTTTTTATAGATACAGCTTACCCGGAGATAGCACCTCAGGAATACCCAAGTGAGTCATCATCGAGTTCCCAAACTTCGAAAATGACCCGCCTTCCAGTTGAAAGTGACGAATAAGATCGACCATCCAATAGGGGATTTTCTTTTCGCACTTAAGTTCCAGAATGACATTGCAATCGGGCTGCTCAAACGAAGCCGGATGATCATAATGACTTAATAGCTGTTCATCGGGTTTCACACACCAGTCGTTCATCTCCTGATAGCGCAAATCCCGATCAAATGTGACACGGGCGTAGTCATCAACCACAGACAGGTAAGCTTTGCGCCGGTATTGGGTCAAAATCACCGGGGCTGTATTGTAGGTCATTTTGACTCTTAGAAACTCTTCCAGATTTGCGCGTGAACTTCCCTTTACGTGCTCTGGTATAGTTCCCCATTCTAATATCTCGGCCCAGTTTTCCTCGTGGACCAAGGCGCGCTTCTTGCGCACGAATTCTTGCAGCTTGTATTTGATTTCAAAGAAATAGGGCGGTTTGGGATTGTCACCGTAAGAGCGAATCCGCATATTGAAATTAAATGCGTTCGCAGATTCTTTGAAGCGCAGTAAATACAAAGAGGGCGTATCCAGATAAAGACTGTTGATGGTGTAGTGCTTGTCCGGAGATACCGTCGAGTAATAGTCCATCTCACAATAGGCTTCCAGGAAACGGGAAATCGGCTCTACCATCGAGGCGGGAATTAGGTACTTTAATTCATACCGCTCCAACGCCAGCGGGGAAACGGGGCCGCTCACAGTTTAACCACTTTCAGGGATTTGCTAAGGTGATTTTTTTCTGGCTCCGCAGCCAGTCGTTCGCTTTCAAGCAGGTAGTCGACAAACAACGTCAGGATCTCCTGCTGCTGACTTAACAGATCCAATTCACCTTGCTCCTGCATTAACTTGTTTTCCAGCACAGATAAGGTGTCAGCACCCTTTACCTTGCCGCTTTCTTTCAAGCCGGCACTGGACATCTTGTAAAGCCCGGCTAAATTCAAAATTTGGTTCTTCAAATTCAGCAAACGGTCCTTACTGTCATCCACTTCTTTTTGCTTCAAGGCTTTTTTTAGAATCAGTTCATTCTGCTTTTGTCGGGAGAGGTCGTCGGACCCAAGATGCGGCAACTGCACGGTCACCTCAAACTTGTATCCGATCTCGTCCTCTTTGCGAGTTTGGGAAATATCCATTCCCTTGATCCACTGGTCCTCACGACCCCGCAGAATTTCAAGCTCGCGGCTGTAGTCGTTAAATTCGGTTTGCGAGATTCTTGCTGACAGGGAAGTTTCGGGTAGGGGAATGCTGCCGACCGAGTCCACCACTTCTTGCACACTGAGCAAATCAAAACCAGTCAAAGATTCATCCGACCAGGAGGGCACCCAGGATTTAATTTTTTTCGTGGCCACTTTGTTTTCCTGGGTAATAACGTTTTCAAGGCGTTTTAGCTTGTAGATGTCACCCTGTGCGCCCAAAAAAGATTTTGTGGAGGCACGGCCTGCACGCAGCGAAAGACTTTGCGCCTTTAGATATCCCTCTGACAGTTTGAGCGAGTTTTCCAGGACGGCCATTTTTTTATGACTGATTTCATAGGAAACCAAATTCAGATAGCGTTCGTGCAAAGCCCAGGCAAGTGAAGCGTCTTTCAAAACTTTTCGACCGGCTTCTGGAGTGGAACCCAATTTCCATTCGGGCCAGGAGCGGAACTGAAACTTTACTCCCAGTTCGTACTCGTTCTTTTTGTCTTCGGTTTCAACACTGGCAAAACCCTCTACATTGCGCAGGGGATTGCGAGTGTCGGTGGTGCGCATTTCCTCCTGGGAAACAAAGGCCGAGTCGGACCAGGCGGTTTTCAATACCTGCTCGGGAGTCACGGCAAATGAAGAAATTCCCCCTAGAAGGAGCCAGCTTAGAAACATCAAGGAGTTCCTTTTTCTGCACCCATGCTGACAACGGCATAGGGGCTGGAGCCTTTGCTATCAAAAACTGCAAATATCTGATGTGTTTCAGGATGAATAGCCAAGCCCTCCAGATGAGGCACTTGGAACTCATGAAGCAACTCGGTCTGAGTAGTGCGCGCATTCAACTTCCAGATGGCGCTGCAAGATGATTTCCGGCAACTGGAAGCCACGTAAAACGAATCCCCTTGTTTGATCAGATCGGTCAAAACCGATTCAACATCCTGATGGGGGAGCTTCATTTGAAAACGGGCGGCAAGGGTGACTTGCGCAGGCTTCAATGTTCCCGAAAAGACCGAGGCAAAGTCAGTAACCTTCAGAATCATCCCTTCGTTGCGCTGAAGCACAGGTCCTTTCAGTGCCAGGTACAGGACATTCTTGTCTATGGTGTGTCCTTCGATTTCAAAACCCTCTTTGCCCGCCTGCAGATCCGCCTCATAGATGGATTTTAGGACTGGATCTTGAGAGTCGCGAAGTACCTGTAACAGAGGCGTGCGCAGATCCACATGATGTTCAATCTTGTAGCTGAGTCCGTGGCGCTTGATCTGTGCAAAAATGTGTCGTTCGTCTTTTAGCTTTCCTTTTTTTGTCTTCGACAGGGAGCTGAGCAAATACAAGTTGTCCCCTTCTGTGGACACGGACTCGATGTCGGCCATTGTGGGCATTCCCGGCAGCTGAATTTGATGCGGCTGAAGCTGACCTTGTTCATTCATCAAGAACAAGACCGGATGGTCCTCCGGATAGTCGTCAGAAATGAGCGCAAACTGTTTCAGTTCAGGGATAAAAACAATTCCCGACATCTCGGGCTTGAATGTTTCAACGATATTCAACGGAATATCCATTTCACGTGGATCCTGTTGATTCAGATCTGAATTTGATAGGGCCTCGTCCGCGTAGGCACGGCTTAGCAATGACAGGCTCCATTTCTTCTGCACAAAAACTTTTTCTCCCAGAAGAAATTCATTATTGCGGGGGATCTTGATGACGACTTCGCGTCCCCAGGCAGCCAAGGTCTGAATCCGTAACAGGCGCTCAGGAATCTGCACAATGCGTGAACCGATGCTAACCACAGAACCACGCGTGACCTTGCCTCCAGCGGAATTCACTTCGACCACTTGACCCACTTTCAGGGTCGAGGAAAGGTTTTCATTGATATATCCATTTACATAGGTGGGATTTAGGGGAACCAAAGTTATCAGCGGAGCAAAAGCAGGTGCTTTTTCGCCGTTTTTGAAATTCACGGCACCTACGGCGCCATCGACTTCGGCAAAGACGAAAAGATTTTTCATGCGACCTTCAATCAAAGCCATTTCTTTGCGTGCATCCTCGAGGTCCACCAATAAGGGGTCGGCCTGTGGAGCTAAATGACCCAGGTCCTTAACGACGCCGGCTAATTGCTGGCGCAGGTGCATTTCGGCGTTGAGTTTGTCATAGCGACTTTTTAGCACCCGCAACTGGGATTCCCACTCAGACTGACCCAATTCAGCAAGTAAATCGCCTTTGCGCACGATCTGACTGGGCAAAACATAGATGTGCTTGATTTCAACGGGACTGTCAAAATTGACTTGGAACTCACGGGATTCGGCGACTCCTAGAATACTCACAGGGTCCGATCCCAGAATGAAGCCTAAAATCAAAACCAGAAAAACGGCAGCACTCCAGCAGCCCAATAAGAATCGGTTCTCGGTTCCGACGACCTCAGAAAATTTCACTTTACACCTCGATCACGGATTCTTGATTCATAAAATTCAAACCGCGCACTGAAGTAATGCGTCCCAGTTCTTCCACCAAATCCGCAGAAGTCTGACAGGGTTTTAAGCGTACTTGATAGGAATAATCCAGACGTTCTCCCTGACCCATTTCGCGGATCGTGGCCAATGCAAAATGTCGGCAGGATTTTTCAAGAACCCCTTCCACCTCACGCTGATCTGATCCTGATCGCGACAAATTCAAACGCAGCAAACCATCAAACTGAGGTCCCGCAGCGAAGGGGGACTTTTGCAAAACTGTCAGAGCCAGAATAAAGCAGATCGTTCCCAGGATAGCGATGCCATAGGCGTGAACTCCGGAGGACAAACCCACCGCGAGCGAGGCAAAAATAAAGAACATATCACGGGGGTCTTTGACATTGGTGCGAAAGCGCAACAAAGACAAAGCCCCGATCATACCAATACCTCGGGCCACATTATCACCAATCGCCTGCATGGCGATGGCAATCACAATCGGTAGCAGCACAAGGCCATGCAGAAAGTTCAGTGAATAGGAAAGCCCACGGAAGGTTTTCACATAAGCGACCGCCAAGGCCGTGCCCAGAATAAAGCTTAGCAGGAAGGCATAGATGATCGAAATCCACGTCGGGTTGGCAAAGGATGAATTAAGAACGGAAAAGTCCAACATACTAGAATTGACCCTCACACACGCCCGGTGTTGTTGTTAGCACGGGATTCGGATAGGCCGAGAAATAGTCCGCCATGTCCAAATCCAGAAACAGAGTTCCAGTTTTGCAACCACGATAGAGGGCACGGTAAAGACTTAGCAGGTTGTGTTTAAAGACTTTGTATTCACCCGAAGTAAACTGCAAAGTCGACATAAAATAGTCCTGCATAGCTGCCTGACTTTCTGCTGTGCCAAACACCTGTCCATAAAGCGCGATCACACCCTTGTAAGTACGGGGAGCGAAATGTCGCAACACCATGGTGGAATTCAAGTATAGATCTGCATTGTCCTTCCAGGTGTCATAGGTGGCAGACGTTTTTTTGACATCAGCGATCAAGTGATATTTTCTTGCAACGTTCAGATCAAAGCCACCATCGTTGTCTTTTAGAAGCATGACTTTCATGGAAACTCCGGTTTGCTTGATGGCATTCAGTTTTTCCACTTCCTCCGGTGTCAACGTGTTGGCAGGTTTCGCCAGAAGTTCTTTATACTTTTTCTCGGACATATCATCCAAGGTGCCTTGTGCCGTTTTAAAGAACTGGCGACGTTTGAATGCTACATTACCGATACGATCAGACTGATTCATCAGGAAGTCCAAAACCAGCATGTTGGAGGTATCCTGCATGCCTTGCAGCTTTTGTCCTGATTTTGCCAAGTCTCTATTGCCCAGGATTTGTGTGATCGGACGAGCATCTTTCACCAATGGCCAGTAGACGCTGCTGTTACGGAACTGATCGATGCGGGTTTTGTACTGTTTTAATCCCGAAACTTCGCCGTAAGATTCTTCATTGCCAGGATTTTCCGCCAAAACACCAAAGACCTGTTGCTTGCCCTGGGTCAGGATCAGATTATTCCAATGCTCCGAAGAACTGTCCAAAAATCCGCGGCGCTTTCCAACACTGTAAAAGGATGGAGGCACAAGACTTAAGCCATGAGGTGGCTTGGTGTAGACGTCAGGGAGTTGGGATACGTTTCCATGTTTTGCGCGAACCAGATGGCCAATCTGATAATGCCAGTAGCGATTGATGATGGTTTTGCCCATTTGCAAACTGAGGTAGCGACCGGCCAACGCCTGATCCAGAACCGTGTCTATATCAACCGTGCGCAGAACAACCGGCGGAATGTCGACCGCCTTAAAAAGCTGATTCAGACGGGAATAACCCAAAATACTACCCACGGAAACACCCGGAGATGCAAATTTGAATTTGGCCTCTTTATCCGGATATCCCGCGCGGGCTTTTAATTTCTTTTTATCAGGGCGGTTTAGAGTGCAGACGGTTTTTTGGAACTGCGCCTCACTCATGCCTTTTGGAATTTTAAAATATTCGATGGCGACCGAGGTGCTATTCACCTTAGGGCAGGCATAGAAGTTTTGATTTTTCGGGTGATCACTGCTGGTGGCATAAAGATTCAGGCCGCAAAGTCCGTCTTCGTCCTTATCGATCTTTGGTTCAAGTCCCGGAAGTCTTTGCAGCAGATAACATTTTTCCGGAAGAGCCTTACCTGAAACTTCCAAGTTGTACGTTCTTACAGCGCGACTGTCGTAAGGATCCAGATAGCTGTGAGCGTAGTTACCAAAAAGCGCAATTGAAATGAATGCAGCAAGCATGATTCGGCCTCCGTATATGAAATACGGAGACTAGAACCGTGTAATTTAAAATCCAAATTACTTTACTGCAAGCCTGATTAGCGGACGTACTTCACGCCGTTTTTGGAATCAAGCGTAAGAGATGCTGGCAGGGAGCTGAGGCTTTGCTGTGTGCCGGAAGAATTGTAATAACGGATGCTGAGCTTGTTGGTTTCGGAGAAAAGCAGCTCGACATAGCCCACCGGAGTTTTGGTGCTGGTACCTACAAGATAACGGGGTGCACTTCCAGCGCACGGCATAGAAATAACCTGCAATTTCTTACCATCCGGATAGGTATAGTGACCGGAATAAAAACTATGGGAGTGGCCGAAGATGACCAAGTCGACATTGTTATTTAACAAGATTGCTTCAAGAGTATTACTTCCAGCGGTGCGTCGTTCGCTCGTCAAAACACCATTTGAATAAACGGTAGAGCTGTTAGCTTTTGTGCTGACAATCGAATACAGCGGAATGTGACCATAGACCACACGGGCGCGAGCACCCTTGGCGCGGGTAGAGGTCAGCTGTGTTTTCAACCATGCAAGTTGAGTGGTGCGGTTATAAAGATTTGAATAATTGGCATCATCCAAAGAAACGAAAAAGACATCTTCCTGAACGAACGAATAGTAGAACGGGAAGTTGCTGTCGTCGACGAACTCGACTTTGCCTTTGTTGTTTCCCCAGAACGTTTTATATAGACGCCGTTCCTGGCTGTAATACGCGTCATGGTTTCCCGGCGTCGCCATGAATGGAATTCGCGCATCACGCATGAGTGACATAACTTTTGTCGAAAACGCACTCCACATTTTCGTGTATGTGCTATCAGACAGACTTGTCTTTTCGCCATCGATGTAATCGCCAACTCCCAGGATCACGGCGGGCTGCTTGGAGATCATATTCTTAACAATCGATATTGTGTTGCTGGAGTATGTGCCATCGGTGTCGATGTTCATGTCAGAGAAAGCGTGGATCCTAAGTGACTTGGCACTGTCGGTAATTCCATCATCTGTATCTGGAGTGGTCGGCACAGTCGTATCGCCCGTATCAGGAACAGACTGTGAGTTGTCAGTGTCCGAGTCGGTGCTTGGTAAGGCAGCGGCTTGGAAACCAGAGTTTGAAGGGGAGCAGGCAGCTAAAGTTGAAACGAGTAAAAAGCCCGCAAGGATAGTAGTTTTGGCGGCGACTTTTGTTTTCATACAGTATGTATCGTAACAATGGTCCCATTTATTAAGCCAAATTAATGCTGAACGTGAGTATGTAAATTGGACTCAGGTCTAAGTTTGATTTCTTGCTGGATCTCTCGACAGTTTCCCCGACTTTTGGCAAGAATGACTGCATGGCATTCTTAATACGATTTCAAAAGCTCCTGATCATTGGGGCTTTAATCATTCTTATATATACACTTTTTGGTTTTTTCCTGGTTCCGTGGATTGCAAAAAATCAGATGCAGAAATTTCTGCAAACTCGATTTGGCAGCACCCCCACGATTGGGAAAATCTATTTCAATCCCTATACATTTCACTTTGAAATCACCGACTTTGATTTGCCCGATACCGCTGAAAAAACCACCGATAAAATAAGCCGCTTGAAGTTTGAAACCTTCGCCATGAACGGGGATTGGTGGAAACTTCTTAGACGGGAAGTCCATTTTAAGTACGTTGATCTAAAAAAGGCCGAAGGGCAATTCATCATCTTCAGCAAAGGCAATACCAATTGGGAGCTGCTGCCGGACCCAGAGGCGGGCGCGAAAAAAAAGGATGATAGTAATTCAAGCGGGAAACCTTGGACCGTGACCTTTCGGAGACTGGCCATCGAGAACAGTGGTTTGGATGTCTGGGATCACACTCACGTCTCGCCTTTGCATTTGCCGGTAGGTCCCTTGAGTTTAAACATCGAGAACTTTACGACCTCCATTGGGGAATCGTCGGAAATCGAAAGTTTGGTGTTTTCTGTCGGCGACAAGGGACGCATGGTAATTTCCGGCAGTGCGAACATGAAGCCAACCTCTGCCGACTTGAAGTTGGATTTCAAAGACCTGCCGATGGGTTTTGTTTCGGCCTATTTGTCCGACACCACGTATTTGCGGCTGTCCAAAGGAACCTTGAATTTTCAGGGAAGTCTTATTTATCGGGACGGTATTGTTACACTGAACGGTGACCCGGAAATTCACGACCTGGCGATAGAACAAGAAGAAGTGGAGTTGCCGGTTTTAAAGTGGAAAACTCTGATCGCCGAAAAGCTGCAGTTTAAATCCCAGCCCCTGGGGATGACGGTTGAGAACGTCAATGTGGATGGGCTGGTTACGACGCTGGCTTTGCGCGCTGATGGAACCTTGAACGTGAAAGAGATGATGCGTACTGGGAAGAAAGCAGATCCGGTCCCTCAATCAGCATCAACACCTGCCGGGTCGCCGGCGGCAGCGGAGCAGAAAGAGTCTGCGCCAGGATTTCAATACCTGGTAAAGGTTTTGAAGATTGAAAACGGTGGTTTGGATTATTCAGATCAACAAATCAGACCGCGCTTTGTGGCTCGTATCCACAGCCTCAATGGTTCTTTGGGTCCGATTTCATCTGAACTTGGCCAAAAAATGAATATTGATCTAAACGGAATGGTTGAGCAGTACGGAAAATTTAAAGGCAAGGGCAGTTTCATTATGAAAAAACCGTGGCCTAACTTGGATTTCACCTCGAGCTTTCAAAACATTGAAATGACGACATTTACGCCCTACGCCGGGAAATTTGCGGGCTATGAGATCAGCAAGGGGAAGTTGTTTCTAGATGTGAAGTACACTTTGGTGAATCATCGAATCAAAGGCGATAACAATGTGTTCCTGGATCAATTTACCCTAGGGAAAAAAGTCGAAGGCGGCAAACAAAGCAATTGGCCGATCAAATTTGCTCTGGCCATTATGAAAGATAGGAAGGGGCAAATTAAATTCAAGCTTCCGATCGAAGGGGATGTAAGCTCTCCGGATTTTTCCGTGGGCAGCATTGTTTGGACGGCGATTAAGAACCTGGTGGTCAAAATCGCAATGTCGCCCTTTGATTTCATTTCGAGCTTGGTGGATGGCGGTCCTGAATTGCAAAACATTTTCTTTGAACCCGGCCAACGAACTTTGACAGCCGAGGAGGCTGTGAAGGTGTCTAAAATTGCTGAAGCCTTAAAGGATCGACCGCAGCTGGCCCTTGAAATTACGGGACAGTACCAGCAAGCAGATTTGGCGGAGATGCTGCGTTCTGCTTCGCAGGGAAAAAAGAATCAGGAATTTACCGTCGATGATCTGAAAGCATTGGCCCTGGCCCGCAGTAATCTGATCATGGGAGAGTTAAATACCCTGGGTATTGAGCCGAATCGGATGTTTATTCTGGCGGCCACTCCCGGAGAAGCGGGCAAGAAGCCCCAGGTCTATCTGACATTAAAAGAAAAATAAAAGGTGCCAGGTCCTACTTACGGAAGCAGCGCAGAACCGTTCTTGGATTTAGGAAGCTAGCGCAACGCTTATTTTAAAAGAAAAGGGCCAGCAAACGGCCCTTCTTTGTTAAATTCTGACTTACCACAGAAAGAAGTTAACAATGAAACAAACTGCGAACCGGGTATCTAAGGTTTCTCAAATGTCGGTCGTCCAGCTGTCATGAAAGTTTGTTTTACTCTGCCTCAATCGATGTTAAATAAATATATTCATAACTTCGAACTGGAGACGAGCATCTGTGAAATTGGTTTTGAGTGTAATTTTATTGGCCGGTGCACTTTGCGCAAACACTAGTTTGGCAAACGATGCGTCCCAAACCGTTACCTGGATTCGCTGGGACGACCCACCGATATTTATCTTTTCAGGGCCCTTTCAGGGGCAGGGGCTTCTCGACAATACGCAAAGAATTCTTATTAAGAATCTCCCGCAATACACTCACAAGACCACTCAAGGAAGTGTTCCCGAAGTCGTACAAAAGGGAAAAGATAAATCCCCAATTTGCAATGCCGGGTGGCTCGAAACTCCCGAGTGGAGCAAGATTTTCTATTTCTCCAAACCTGTATTTGTTATCCCTACCAACGGTCTGCTAACAAAGCATGACAATCTGATGGAGCTCAAAAGTCTGGTGCCGCTCTCACTGCAAAAGGTGATCGATCAAAAGCCTCAATGGACGCTGGGTGTGGGCAGACTTTATGGAGAAGGAATCGATGACGTTCTGATTAAGAACAACTACAAAAAGAATCCGAAAATTAAGGTGGTCGACAACAGTTTACTTGCACATCAGATGCTTCATACGGGTCGCATTCAATACACTCTCGGTTATCCCTTTGAAGCATTTTACTACAATAAACTTCTTAAGTCCCCTGGATCGGTAGAGTATCTGCCTCTCAAAGACAACGGTGATTTCGTATATGTTGTGGTTGCATGTCCTAAAATCGAATGGGGCAAAAAAGTCATCGAGTCTGTTGATTTGGTTCTAAACAGTCGTAAAGTCCTAGAGGATATTCGTCACGGTGTCGATCGTTGGCTCAGTATTAATGACCAAAATGGCTTGATTGAGGCCCGTCGTAAAATGGTCGAAAAGTACTATCCCGACCTTACCAAATAACTCAAAAGTCCTAAGAGCCCCACATCACCGTGCGCATCGATAGTGAGCCCATCTCGAAGCCCTCGTAAGGATACGAGATCTTGTCCTTATCATCCGAAGCGCCGAAAGCGTAAAGTAGTGGCCAATAATGTTCAGGCGTTGGAACGGAAAGTTCTGCGGCGGAGCCAAACTTTTCAATATGCGCCAGGGATTTTTCATCCCTTTGCTCGAGTGCTTGCTTGATCGCAGAATCAAACTCCACCGCCCAGGGGGTGGAGGAGTCAGGTTCGCGCCATTTGATTTCACGCAGATTATGCACGATATTTCCACTCGCCAAAATCAACACACCTTGTTCGCGAAGGCTGCGCAAGTGTTTACCCATCTCGATGTGCTTTTCAGGAGGAGCATGCACATCCAAACTTAGTTGAAACACTGGAATATCAGCCTTCGGAAACATGTGCACCAGAACAGACCAGGTGCCGTGATCCAGGCCCCATTTTTCAGTCAGCTCCGAGCCCGGAATCAGTTTTTGCGTGGTCTGTGCCAGGCTTAAAGGTCCGCGGGCAGGGTACTGAACATCAAACAGGGCTTTGGGAAATCCATAAAAATCATGAATCGTTTGCGGAGTCGCCGTGTACAGAACTTTGGTTCCTTCTGTTTCCCAATGTGCCGACACCACAAGGATTGCCTGTGGGTGCGGCACGCGTTCACCCAATGCTGTCAAAGCATCCGTGAACGGAGTCTTTGCCAAAGCATTCATCGGGGAGCCATGAGCTGCAAAAATCACAGGCATGCGTTTCATAAATTCTTAACCCTTCTTATCCACAGGTCTGTTGCCTTGGATTTTGATATTCAAAGTGATCTCGTCACCAACTACGGGACCGGCTTCAACAGCCTGGCTCCATGTCAGACCGAATTCCTGACGATTGATTTTACCTGTCGCTGTGAAGGCGATCTTTTGGTTGCCGTAAGCATCCTTCACATCACCCAGGTATTTCACTGCCAGAGTGATTTCTTTGGTTTTGCCTTTGATCGTCAAGTCGCCTACCAATTTTAAGTCATCAGCCGTGCCGATCACTTTTTTGGTTACGAACTTCATTGTAGGATTTTTTGCGACGTCAAAAAAGTCCGGGCTCTTTAAATGTTTGTCACGATCAGCATTGGACGTATCGATACTGTTGATATCGACATTCAAATTGGCTTTGGACTTTTCCAGTTTTGGATCAATCGTGATGGAGCCGTCAAATTTAGTGAAGCGGCCGTCAACGGAAGAAATCACCAAATGGGGAACTTCAAAACCAACTTGCGAATGGGCAGAATCCAGGGTGTAAGTGCCTGCTGGGATTGTTTTGGCAAAAGCCGCCGTGCTGAGTAACGTAATAATTGTAGCTGTGGTTGCGGTCATCATTTTCATGGTTCTCTCCTTTAATAGTTAATGAACACTCATATAGTTTCGGGCATTAACTGGTGTTGCGGTAGGAGACATATTCACGATATACTGTTGCACATATGGAACAATTAGATCTCAATCAAATACGCACATTCGTCAAACTGGTTCAAGCAGGCAGCTTCACCAAAGCCGCCGAGGTCTTGCATCAGCCCAAATCCAGAGTCAGTCGTAGACTGGCCGCCTTAGAGCGAGACTTGGGCATTCAGCTGGTGTATCGAACCACGCGTCAGTTTCAGCTGACCGATGCCGGTCGGGCTTATTATGAGCGTTCTCGAGGTTTGGTAGAAGGGCTGGAAAGCCTTAGTGCAGAACTCAGTGAGGAAGTGGCTGATGTTTCCGGTTGGTTGCGTATTACGGCCTCTGATGATCTGGGTGTCTTGCACCTGCCGGATGTTTTGGCGGAGTTTTCAAAACAGCATCCCCGAGTCCGTTTCGAAGTTTTGTTGAGTCAGGCCTATGTGGATTTGGTGAAGGAATCCATCGATGTTGCAGTTCGTATCGGGATTTTGAAGGACAGCTCACTAAGAGTCAAAAAAGTGGCAACGCTAAAAAGTATTTTGGTGGCAAGCCCCGGCTTCCTTGAGCGCTATCGTCAAGCGGAGGACATTGATAGCTTGGGTTCAGTGCCGTTTTTAGGATTGGGATCGCAGCCAAAGCTGGAATTGTGGCGTTTGAGTGATGGTAAAAAAGTTTCTGTGAAAGTTGAGCCCGTATTTTTGGCCAACAATCCGAACATGGTTTTACAAATGGCTGTGCAGGGGCGGGGAATTGCAATGATACCGGAGTTCATCGCAGCGGAGCAGATTCGCCAAGGGCGTTTGGTTCATATTCATCGTGGTCTGCGTGGTCAGGAAATCCCGGTCAGTCTGGTTTCACCGGAACAAAGGGAAGTGTCATTGAAAACAAAGAAATTCATCGACTTTGCAGCCAAAAGACTTAAAGAGAAGTTTGAACAATTTTAAAAGATGCCAGCGAAGAATGAAAAGATATCTTCGTACTGAAATTTCAGTGAACTAAAGATCACCGCACCCCAAAGAAGTGCCACAACCCCCATCATCATCAGTTGCGGGAAGTGCAGCAAACTCATGGGGCCGGGTTGTTTGTTCAGCATTTCATCGATTTGCCCACGTTCCTGGTTTTCACGGAATCGACGGGCCAAACCTTGCGCCAATACGATTCTTTGGGTCATTTCCATTTTATAGAAATGAACGCCAACCAGTGTTTGAGAATTTGCAATGCTATCCAGACGAGTAACAATGGCGTAACACGCCATTTGACGTGAACCCGGTGGAGTGAATTGGATCTTGATGACTTCGCCTAAAATAGGGCATAGGTCGTCGGGAGCCGTGAATGCCAGTCCCGTCAGTGACACATTCTTGATCGAAGTTCCTTCTTCCCAAGGGACTTGCTTCGGACCCGCTACACGTACGATGCTCTCATCCTCTGTTTGAAGAATAAATCGGGGAGATCTGCCGTGATAGCGTGCGAGTGATGTCATACTGTTCTTTTCGGACGAAAAGCCGGGTGTCTTAACCAAGCGGCACCAAAAAACAGTATATCAATTTGAGACTGTGGCTCTGTGGGGCCTAAAAGTGCTTCCAGCCTTTGAATGTGGAAATTTCTTCCTTACCATCGCCGTGGATCAGAAAGACTCCAGGGCTTTCTGTGAACTGGCCAACTTCTGTCCACTCCGGAAAAAGAGTTCGATTTTCAGGATTCACAGAAATCAGAAGTTCATAATCCTCTCCACCCCACAAAGCATATTCGTAGGCTTTGGACAAATGAGCCATACGTAAAGTTTCATCATGCAGTGGAAATTGATCGGGAAATAAATGAACTCCGCCAATATGGGGAGAGTGGCCGTTGCCGTAAGGTTTTTTTGATAAAATCAAAGCATCATTGACCAAGCCATCGCTGCAATCCATCAAGGCGTGAATCTTATCTGCGTGCTGCCGCAATTGTGGGAGTAGATCCAGGCGCGGAAGTGGGCGAAGGTGTCGAGCTGTCGCCTCTGGAAAATCCCCGGTGCGATCTTCATTCAGCGCGCGAAGTCCCGTGGTGGATAAGCCCAGGGGGCCACTGCTAAGTAGGATGTCACCGGCTTGTGTCCCATGGCGTGTGATTGGCTTATCACAGGAGCCATGTACACTGACATCGATGATCACACCGCGCGGAGAGGCACATAGATCACCTCCGGCAATTTCGACACCGAATTTGTCGGCCAGAGTTGTCATGCCCTGATAGAATTCGTCAAGCCAGGTTTCTGTTATTTCTTTGGGAATCGCCAAGGACACTTGCGCAAAGCGCGGGTCCGCTCCCATAGCCGCCAAATCACTTAAGTTAACTGCCAGTGCTTTGTGTCCCAGATCAAATGCACAGGAGTAATCAAGGCGAAAATGCACGTCTTCCACCATCATATCCTGCGCGATCACGGAATAGCCGGGGAAGTTTTTGAAAACAAAGGCATCATCACCCAAAGGAACTATGGTGTTTGGATTATGACGCTGGACCTTATTTCGGATGTTCTTCAGAACCTGCCACTCTTTGGGAGTATTTTGCATGTCGTTGTTCCTTGAGGTAGGCATTGCCAAGAATAAGTCTTTATTGTGAAATATACATCCAGGGAGTCAAGGAGGATTCTTTGAACACACCAAAGGCAGGAACGCCTAAAAGAACGTCTAAGAAAAAAGCTGCCACACGTAAGGTCAAGGTCATCGAGCATCCCTTGTCATCTGAAAGTCTTTTCACCAGCCGCGAAATTGGTTGGTTGAATTTCAATCGCCGTGTTTTGACAGAAGCAGAGGATGCAAGCAATCCGCTTTTGGAAAGAGTGAAGTTCCTAAGTATCTCGGGATCCAATCTGGATGAGTTCTTCATGAAACGCGTGGGCGGACTGAAACGACACGTGGCTTATGGCGTATCGCCGAAATCAGCTGATGGAAAAACCCCGATGGCGCAATTGCTGGAGATTCGCCAAGTCGTCTTGCCGATGCTGCAGGATCAGGGCAACTGTCATAAAAAACTTTTGAAAGCCTTGGAGAAAGAACACATTCATCTTCTTGCGTGGAAAGACCTGACTGAAAAAGAGCAGGAGCACGTAAAGAAGTACTACAGCAAGAATGTGTTTCCGGTGTTAACGCCGCTCTCGGTGGACCCGGGGCATCCGTTTCCGTTTATTTCGAATTTGTCGGTTTCCTTGGGACTGACTTTAAAGCATCCAAATTCAGAGGATAAACTTTTTGCGCGGGTTAAGATTCCAAAAGTTTTACCGCAATGGATTCGCGTCGATGCTGATACCAGCGTAAATCGTTTTGTAAGTCTGCTTGAAGTGATCAAAGCCAACTTGGCTGATTTGTTCCCATCCATGCAAGTGTTGGAGTCGATGGCATTTCGCCTGACTCGTAACGCGGATTCAGATCAGGATCAAGAAGACGCCGAAGACTTGTTGGAAGCGATCGAAGAGGAATTGCGTCAGCGTCGTTTTGCCGAAGTGGTGCGCTTGGAGCATGGGCCCAAGCCTGATCCGTGGATGTTAAAGTTCCTGATGGAGGAGCTTGAACTGACCGAAGAGGATATCTACGAAATTCCAGGAGAGCTGGATTACGGCGACTTGGGAATGATTTCAGATCTACCGTTGCCAAAGCTGAAATTTGAACCGTACATTCCCGTGGTTTCGCCGGCATTTGCAGAGGAAGGCACCGGGATTTTCAATGCGATTCGCGCCAACGATCAGTTGATTCATAATCCGTTTGAAAGTTTCTCGGCCTCAGTTGAAACTTTCATTCGCATTGCCAGCGAAGATCCCAAAGTTCTAGCGATTAAAATGACGTTGTATCGCACGGGTGACAACAGTCCGTTCATTCGGTCCTTGATTCGCGCGGCGGCTCAAGGCAAGCAAGTGGTGTGTCTGGTTGAACTCAAAGCCCGCTTTGACGAAGAAAGAAATATCTATTGGGCCAATGAGTTGGAAAATGCCGGCGTTCACGTCGTGTATGGTGTCGTGGGTTTGAAAACTCATGCTAAAACAGCCCTGGTCGTCCGTCAGGAGCAAGAGGGCTTGCGCTGTTACGTTCATATCGGAACTGGGAACTATAACGTCACGACTTCCAGATTTTATACGGATTTGGGACTTCTGACTGCCAGAGAGGAAATCACCAATGACGTGGTGGACTTCTTCCACTATCTGACGGGAATCAGTTTGAAGGGGAGTTACAATCACCTGCTGATTGCTCCGGTGAATATGTTCTCGACTTTCCGGACCATGATTGATCGCGAAGCCGCCCATGCGAAGGCCGGGAAGCCCGCTCATATAGTGGCTAAGTTCAATAATTTTGAGGAGAATGATATCGGTGCGGCACTTTACTCTGCCTCACAAAAAGGTGTCGACATCGAGATGATCGTGCGGGGCTTCTGCTGTCTTCGTCCCGGGGTTCCGGGGATGAGTGAAAATATCAAAGTCACATCCGTGATCGGCAGATTCCTGGAGCACTCGCGATTGTTCTATTTCCGCAACGGCCAGGAAAATCCGGTGGATGGCGACTTCTTCCTGGGTTCTGCTGATTGGATGTACCGCAATCTTCATGCGCGCGTGGAGGCGATTGTTCCCGTTTTGGATCGCAGTCTGAAAGAAAAATTATGGGAGATCCTTCAGTTTTACCTTAAAGAATCCCGTCAGGCGTGGTCTATGAACTCCGATGGCAGCTATACCAAAAAAACCTTCAAATCTGATGACGTCGGAATTCATCAAACGCTGATGCAATTGGCGAAATCCCGGGTTAAGATGGTCGAAGATTCGGAGTAAAATGGAAATTATCATCGTCCGTCATGCATTAGCTGAAGAACGCGAAGACTTTGCCAAAAAAGGACTGGAGGATCAGTTTCGTCCTTTGACCCTGAAGGGCCGTAAGCGCATGCAAAAAGTTTGTCTGCGTATGAAGGATTTCGTGAAAGACGTGGACGTGATTGTGACCAGTCCCTTTACCCGGGCCGCGCAAACCGCGCAGATTCTGACGCAAAGCTATCCGGGTGTGAAAACCATCGAGGTTCCCGAGATGGTTCCGCAAAGTCCGCCGCAAGCTCTGTTAAAATGGATTCGTACCCAGGGCAGGAACTATAAGCGCATTTTGATTGTGGGGCATGAGCCGCACCTAAGCACATTTGCGAGTTACATGCTGACCGGTAAGGCTGAAAGTTTCATTGATCTGCGCAAAAGTGGAATTCTTTCCCTCGAACTGGAATCTTTTGCGCAGGCTGAAGCCGGCGGGGCAGAGTTGATGTATTCAATCCCGCCCAAAATCTTTGATTAAACCATCGACCAAATCAAGCCGTCACGCAAGCCCACAGCGGGGATGACGATCTTTTCCACCTCTGCCTGGCGCATGATTGTTTCAACCAGAACCGAGGCGGGCATAATAACGTCGGCGCGGTCAGGGCGAAGTTCCAACTTATCGATACGCTCTTTAACTGACATTGCTTTTAGACGCGCAATGATTTCACCCAATTCTAGTAAAGTGACAAAAGTATTGGGAGTTTTTTTAAGCAGGCGCACCTTAAGTTCAGCCATGCATTCAAGGTTTCCCCCGGTCCCAATGGCGAAATCAACGGGTTCATTTTCTGTGTTCGGATAAATGTGGGGCCCTAGGTCTTTTAAAAACTCGCCCATGATGATTCCCAGGTGGCTTTCGTTCATACGGCGTTTGCTTAAGTTTTCCAAAACCCGCACCGTTCCCATGGGAAAGGATTTGGTGGCCAGAAGTTTACCGCCTTTTGAGAAGGTCACTTCCACGCTGCCGCCACCAATATCGATGAGCATGGTTTTTTTATTGTCCAATTCGACTTCCTTGCGAACCGCAAGATGGATCAAGCGACCCTCTTCGGTGCCATCAATGATTTCGATTTCAATGCCGGAAACCTTGCGGATCATTTCCACAAATTCCTTGCTGTTTTTGGCTTCGCGGCAGGCGCTGGTCGCGACGGCCCGGCATTTTTGCACCTGAAGTTTCTTATTGGTTTCGGCGAAGCGATGAAAAGTCGATCTGGCCAGCTCCATGGTTTCGGGGCTGATGATGCCTGTGGTGAAAACGTCATGACCCAGGCGCACCGGGGCACGCAGCTTTTTATCAACTTTGATAAAGGGGGCTGTTTCATTGATGTCGGCGACCATCATGCGGATGGCGTTGGACCCAATATCGATGGCAGAAACTCGACGTGACACGGCTAAAGATCTCCTTTGGCAACAGTATATAAAAATGCGAGCATCTTAGACATGAAAAAATCATTTTTGACAGTGTTCTTGAGCGTTTTTGTTTGTGGGCAGGCTTTCGCATTGAGTGATATCGAAATCAGCGGGGAAGCTGATATGAATGCTTTGGTGAATTTGCTGCCTTCTGGAGAGGCCGGGGAGTCAGAGTTTCGTATTCCATCCCTGCTGTTAAACTTCAGTGTGCCGTTGAAGGACGACAACCTTTTGTACGTCTCATTTGAAGGCGCACAGAAACGCAATGATGATACGAATACTGAAAGCTTCATCGTAAACACTCGTGAGGCGTATTTGGATTTGGTCAGTATTTTTGAAGGAGCACACAGTCTGCGCATGGGGGTGATTCCTCAGGCGTGGTTGGAGTCGCAGTACGAAGATACGAACTATCGCTTTTTGGGCGAAACCGCATGGGGGTTGACTGAAAAGTGGAAGTACCAGAACTATTCCGATCTGGGAATGTCTTTCATGTCGGAGCTTCCAGCCAATTTGGGTGAGTGGAGTCTGACAGTGGTGAATGGCGAGGGCCGCGAGCAAGACTCTGCCGGTCCTCACAAGGAAGGATCTTTGTATTTCAGATTCACCAGCTGGACACCGTTTGTGATTTCTTTGCAGTACATCCATGGAACCTATGAGCAATATGGTGAGGATGTTTCTGCCAAGGAGCGTATTCAGGCAGCGTTTCTGTACAAGCCGGAGGACTCCAACGTGAGAATGGGGCTGGAACTTCTTGATACCCATGATCCCGCTGATGCCGTTAATGATTTGAAAATGGCGGATGGTGTGGATGTGACGGACATGTTGGGTGAAGCAGTGCATGGTTTGGGTGGCAGTGCCTACGTGTTGCTGTCAACAGGGCCTAAAGCGGAGTTGATGCTTCGCTATGATTATCTTGATGCGGTGGCCGATAAAGATGGCCGTGACATGCAGACGGGGATCATTTCTTTGGCTTACCAAGTTACGCCGGATGTGAAAACGGCCCTTGCGGTGGACCGCACTTCGTATGCAGAAAACTATGGCCCGGGCATTCGTGACACCTCAAAGGTGGAATTGGCTGCTCAAGTACTGTTTTAGTGTGTTAAGATTGTGTTAGTTTTGCTTTAATTGCCGTGTTAAGCGGTGTTTTTTACTCTGAAAACCCTTATACAACCATTTAAACGGGGAATACGTATGGAACGTGCCATCGACACTCAGCTCGAAGATCTAAAGAAAATGATTCTGGTAATGGGTGGTCATGTTGAAAAAGCCCTCTCGCAAGTGACTTCTGCTCTTTTATCCCGTGATGCTTCAGCATTCCAGGAAGTCCACGAGATCGAAAAACGTATCAACGAAGATCATATTCGCGTGGATAACGTGTGTATGCATATCTTGGCCAAGCAAGGTCCGGTTGCAAAGGACCTGCGTTTGATCATTTCAGTTCTAAAAATCAACAACGACCTGGAACGTATGGGTGATCAAACCGTGAATATTTCTTATTCCGGCAAAGACTATCTGGGGCGCAAGCCTATCGCAGCGGCAACCGCTGATATTCAAAGAATGTCAGAGATCGCTGGTAACATGGTTAAAGGTTCGTTGGATTGTTTTGTTCGTGGCGACGCTGTCGAGGCGAAAAACATCCTGTTGATGGACGACGAAATTGATACTTTGAAAAACAAAGTCTTTAAAGATGCAATTCAACATATGAAATCCAACCCGGATGATGTTGAGGCAAGCATGGATTTCATTTTAATCGCGCGAAACCTGGAGCGTTTGGGTGACCACGCGACCAATATCGCCGAAGACGTGATCTTCGCATATACGGGTAAAGACGTTCGACATGGGGGCAAGTTTGGCTGAGAATTCAGTTCAGGTGATGGTGGTAGAGGATGAACAGGAGATTCGTGAACTGATGGCGTTGCATTTGCTACGTCAAGGTTACCGAGTGACTGAATGTGGTTCTGCCGAAGAAGCCCTCGCTGAAATGAATGCCAAAAACTACCAGGTCTTTATTCTGGATTGGATGCTTCCCGGACTTCACGGCGTCGACATCCTGGAACGAATCAAAGCAAAAAATAAAAACTCCTCAGTCCTGATGGTGACTGCGAAAACTGAACCGCAGGATATTGTTATGGGTTTGGAGCGTGGTGCGGATGATTATCTGACCAAGCCGTTCAATCCCTCAGTGCTGATGGCAAGGGTAAAAGCCCTGCTTCGTCGGGCAAATCCCAAAGCCGAGGAAGTGATCAAAGACGACAGCGAAGTTAACATTCACGGTCTTAAGATGAATTTCAAAACTTACGAAATTTCCTATAACGGCGAGACTCTGCATTTGACTCCTTCCGAGTTCAAGCTGCTGGGGACTTTGGTTCAGAATCATGGCGTGGTTTTGACTCGTGAAAAGCTGATCGAATACATCCAGGGTGAGGGCATCAGCGTTGTGGGTCGTACAATTGACACCCATGTCTTCGGTTTGCGGAAAAAACTGGGTGGCTGGGGTGATCGCATTGAAACCATCCGTGGCGTGGGCTACCGGGTAAAAATGGATCAAGCATGACCAGTTTCATTCGTTTTCCGTGGCGTCTATTTTGGAAGCTGCTGATCTATCAGGTTCTGGTATTCAATTTGTTGGCGTTCATTGTGGCGGCGTCACTGGACACCCAGCATCGCATGCCGGACTTTGTCTATAGTGATTTCCTGCTGAACTTTTTAATATTCAGTATCCTGATTGCAACCATCCTTGCGTATCGTTTTGTTCGACCAATCCATAAAGTTATTTTGAAAGCTTTGCGCATTTCCAACAAGCGCGCTTACGGTGAGTTGGTGTCTTCGGAATCTGAAGACCTGCTGGATGACGATGGGGATGACCTGTCCGAACTTGAAGTGGCATTGGATAAGATTCACAAAAAGATGAAACGCCGTAAGGCGAACTTCCTGCAGGCGCAAGAAGAGTCCCAGGCTTTCATGAGCTCTGTTTCAGAAGGTCTGGTGAGCATCAGCCTTGATGAAAAGATTTTGTATTTCAATTCTCAGTTTGCAGCTCAATTTCTAAAAGGCCCGCAGTTGTCCATGGAGAATCTGCGACTGAAGGATGCGATTCGCTCTTCAGATGTTCTGGAGGGTTTTGAAAAAACCATCAAGACCGGTAAAGTGAACCGTTTCACCGTCAAATTACCGACGTTGATTGATAATCAGCCGCGCTTTTTCTCGGTGTCCGTGAATCCGATTCGCAATGAAAAAACCCGTGAAGTTTACGGAATCGTCGGGATCTTCCATGATATCTCCGAACTAAAAAAAGCCGAACAGATCCGCATCGAGTTTGTCGGCAATGCCTCTCACGAACTGCGTACGCCTCTAACTTCAATCAAAGGTTATGTGGATACCTTGAAGGAAGATATCAACAACGGTCAGATGGACCAGGCGGGGAAATTTATCAATATCGTTTCCCGCAACATTGATCGCTTGATGGACTTGGTGAACGACCTGTTGTCTTTGACTTCTATGGAAGCCAGCAATTCTGAATTAAGACTTGAAATGATTCATCCACTGCAAATTTCCGAGCACGTGGTTTCAGAGATGGCTGTGCTTGCAGCAGAAAAGAACATCGCCATCCGCGTGGTGGGGGAAGTACCGCCATTCAAAGCTGATGCCCGCAAGGTCGAGCAGGTTCTGCGCAACCTGGTTTCGAACGCTGTTAAGTTTATTCCAAATAATAAAACAATCCAGATCCGCTGGGAGCGCGACATAAAGGAATACATTATTCTAAGAGTGATCGATGACGGCCCGGGGATTCCAAACGAGCATTTGGATCGTCTGTTTGAACGCTTCTATCGTATCGACAAGGGTCGCACCCGCGACGCAGGCGGTACGGGGTTGGGCTTAGCCATTGTTAAACACATCATGCAAAGTCATGGTGGTACGGTGGCGGTGAAATCCCAGTTGGATGTCGGCACGGAATTTATTTGTGCCTTTCCGATTCGTTGATTCTTTTTAGATAATTTAGAATAAAAAAAGACCAGCCGAAGCTGGTCTTTTTTTTTGAGATTAGTATCTCTCGATTGCGAATACTCCGCGGCAACCGCGATCTACCCAAACATAATTTCTTGCGAAACCAAATGATCTTCCAGCGACGCAAGCAGAGTCAGAACGCTGTCTTGCCAAGTAGAAGTTACGAATGCCGTATGGATTGATGTAGCAAGTGTTGTAACGGTTGCCATGGGACTCACACGTTACGTACTCGATAGTTGGGCGGTGTGGAGGAGGGTAACCTGGGCCACCATGACCGGGACCACCGTGTCCTGGAGGACGTGGATGAGGGCGTGGGCCGGGACCTGGGCGTGGACCGGGACGAGGACCCGGGCCTGGGCGAGGTGCTGGGTGTGGGCCCCAGTGACCATCATCGCGACCGCGGCCTGGATTGCCGCGACCTGGGCCATCATGACGACCACCACGGCCACCGCGACCGAAAGCAGTGATGTCTTCGTTTAGCTCCATGCCGTCAGTATATGCGGACGCATCCATTTGTTCGCTGAATGCAGCGTCTTCGTTTTCATACAATTCAAATTCATTTGCGTGAGCAACATGTGCAAAAGCGCAAACAGTAACCAAGGACAACAAGAGTGTTTTCATAAACTTTTCCTTCTTAAGTGGTGTCGTTTTGACATTTCGTTTGTTCCGGTAACTAATAATGCGAGGATCATGCCTGATTTATCTGGAGCCACTAAGGCCCTTTTTCTGCGTGACGCACAGTGAAAAATGTCTTATCTAATACACCATGCAACCGACCCATCCGTTTTACTTACATTTTCATAAGGTTTATGGCGACCGCTGGCCTGCACTTTTTGCTGCGCTACAAAATTCCGAGCAGCAAGTGGCTCGCGTAAATTATTTGGGGAGCCAAGATGCGACTGCTAAATCTTGGCAGGGTTTAGAAACCAAAGAACAGCTTCCGGGTTGTTTTTGGATTCCCGTGGATCAGGGAAGTCATCCCGAGCGTCGTCAGGACGAGTTGCTGGATACTTATGTGATGGATCCGGCAAGTGTGATGGTGGCGCGTGCCCTTGAAGCACAGCCTGGTGATCGTTTACTGGATATGTGTGCGGCTCCGGGGGGGAAGAGTTTGATTTTGATCGAAGCCATCGCTGACGAAGGTGAGATCTTTTGCAACGACCTTTCACCAGAACGCCGCGAGCGTTTGAAAAAAGTCATTCAACAATACGTTCCGCGCAGTGTGCGTGATCGCGTGTGGGTGACTGGCAAGGACGGCGTGCAGTTTGGATTGAAAGAAGCCAACGGCTTTGATCGCATTCTTTTGGATGCCCCTTGTTCCGGTGAACGCCACATTTTAGAAAATCCCAAAGCACAAGAGGAGTGGAGTCCGCGCAGAACAGAACATCTGGCGACTCGTCAGTACTCGTTGCTGGCGGCAGCTTTGCTTGCTGTAAAACCCGGTGGGCGCATTGTCTATTCCACATGCTCTATCAGTCCGACAGAAAACGACGATGTCATTCGCAAACTTTTGAAAAAGAAAAAAGACGCCGTCAAACTTTTGCCAGCCGATCCCGGTGTTGGTGGCGAATCCACGGAATTTGGTGTGGCCTACATGCCGGATCGCTGTGGGTTTGGTCCGCTTTATTTTGCAGTGATTGAAAAATCTGAGTAGCACCTCGTGTACGAGTGAGCTGACTTGACCCTTTTCAAGAAAGTGGTAAAATATTAATTACTGGAAATCGCAGACTGGTTTGGTTAGCCCAGACACTCTCAATCAGGGAGCAGAGATTCGCTTTATGCGGAACACCCTCAGAAGAAGGGTGTTCTATGTCTTATCTACAGCTGGCTATTGCAATTATTTTTGAGCTTGTTGGTACCACTTTGTTGAAAAAGTCCGAGGGGTTTTCCCACGTCGGCTTTTCTATTGCATCGGTTCTTTGTTATGGCGTCGCATTTTATTTTTTAAGTAAAGTGATGGTCGTGATTCCTGTGGGAATTGCCTATGCAATCTGGTCCGGAGTGGGACTGTTCCTGTTGACCTTGATCGGCTATTTTGTGTGGAAGGAAAAATTGGATCTTCCAGCAATTGTCGGGATGGTGCTGATTGTTTCTGGAGTTCTTGTTATCAACGTTTTCTCGAAAACTGCTGGGCATTAAACGCAAGATGAATCGTGGCCAAAGTTGGCAGTTTGTACACCCGTAGCGGGTGTGGAAATTGCCGGGAATTAAAAAAAGCCTGCTTTTAGGAGCAGGCTTTTTTATTAAACTTAGATCTATAACTAGCGAACATTCACCATGCCCTTAAAATCAGAAGGGATCACGATCGTATTCACTTTGCCGTTGGCAATCGCTTCGGCAATTTTCATGTTGGCCATGGCTGCCATATATTCGATAGCCCCTTTGTTGGAATTCAAAGCTGCAATACGTTCTGCCTCTTTTTTCGCAGTTTGCACTTCAACTTCTTTCTGCTTGTATTCATTCTTGGCGCGAACCAGCTCATTGGCTGAAGCCACGACCGAATCTGCAGGCAGAATTACGCGTACCAGAACCTGGCTGACGGTGATGGATGTATCCAATTTTTCTTCTGCCAAAGTGTGAATGATTAGCTCTTTGACTTCAGTTTCGATAGCCTGGCGGTTGTCATTCATATCCAAAGCTTCGTACTTGCGCGCAGATTTATAAATGGCATTTCTGGCCGCTTGGTGAACGTAGTTGTACATCAAATAGATGTCGCCATCGTGCTCAGCATGAAATGATCTGTTCTTTTTAACGTAAAGTTCACTTACCGCCTGCGGATTGATGTTGTACACCACCATCGCATCAAAGTCCTTCATGGTGCTGTTGTCTTTGGCAAGGGGAGTGATGTCGTCCACGCGCACGCTGACATCTTTTACCGGGAAGGTCAGAACGCTGCCGACGAAAGTTTGATTGAAGCTGCCCGGAAGCAGTTCGCCGGGACTGATTTGTTTGTCGAATCCGATGCGAACACCGACTTCGCCGGTTTCAATACGAGTGCAAGCGACAAGAGTGGAGAGAGTTGAAACAAGGAGAAGGGCGCAGCTGGGTTTCACGTGGGGCTCCTATAAAGTTGAGTTACTCTATTTCGCCACATCCAATATCGTAATTTAAGGTAAATAGACGAAGCTGTACCTTGGGCTTAAATCATTTTGAGGTCAAAGTTGGCAGTTTGTACAACCGGAGAAAAAAAAGCCTGCTTTTAGGAGCAGGCTTTTGTTAAAGCATTAATCTAGTTATCGTTCTTTTGACGGAACTTATGGCGGCGATAGTCTTCCAACGTCAAAAAGCCGTAGGTTTTTTTGCGGTAGATTTCGATTGTCTCTGCTTCGACGTCTTCCATCACTTCTTCCATAAAATCGATAGGGATGTTGCCTAGTCCCATCAATTGCAGCGTGTAGATGTGCACCACGCGATTGATGAAATCCGGGGTTTTTTCCCGCATGTTTTTGGTTTCTAGAAGTTGGGTCTCAACGATTTTCAGCAAAGCATCATTTTTCATATTCAATTTATCGGAATGCGAAATCGGAACCTAAGTACTTGTTGGAAATTTGGCCCAAAGAATGACACAATCAGCAGGATGAAAGCCATGACCCAACAAGAACTTAACAACTTTGTGAATCACTTTGAGCAGGTGCTCATGGGGGCACAGTTGCAGGACGTGTTGGCTAACGACCGTGGTCTGGCTTTGTCATTTCATAATAGAACACAGTTCTGGCTGATACTGGACCTTGTGCCTAACACCCCTATGATGCTGGTTTTTGAAAATCAGTGTCCCTTTAAGAAGGGTCCCAAGCCCAAACCGGTAGGGTTGTTTTTGAATTCCAACGCCAAAAATCTTTATGTGTCGGGATTTAAAGTACTCAGTGAGTTCGGCCGCGTGGCAGTGCTGACTTTGTCCAACACCACCATCACCTGTGAGCTTGAAGTTCGTTTGATTCCCAAGCAATGCAATCTTCTGGTGCGTGCCGAAGGTAAAACCATCGCTTGGGAAAAGCCCATGGATTTGAAGCCGGCACCAACGGTGGAAAATCCACCTGAGCCAAGAGGGTTGGTTGAAATCCATCAAGAATGGCTGGGTGAGCAAAGACAGGACAAGAAACCGTCGTTGGATCCGGTCGCGCAATGGGAAAAACAAAAGCAAAAGGATCTTGAGAAAAAGCGCAAGGCCCTTGATGAGATCCAAAAGCAGATCGAGAATGAAAAACATCTGGAGTGGCAGGAGACAGGAAATTTCCTGGTGGCCAATCGCACTTTGGAAGTTCCCGAACATTTGGTAAGTTTTGTGAACCCGCGGGAATCCTTAAGCTGGAATATTGAAAATACGTTTTCAAAATCCAAACAGTTGGTGGCCAAAAAAGATGGAGCCCGGGAACGCTTGGGGGAGCTGCAAAAAGAAATTGCGACTCTTGAAAAGTCCCAATATCGCGAAAAACAGTCAGGCAAATCCGGTCTTGTGGATTTGATGCACAAGGCAGAGGCGCGAGGGCGTAAGTTTGTTCTGGAGTCCGGAGCATTGGCTTATTGTGGAAAATCAGCGGCTGATAATTTAGCACTGCTTCGTCAAGCCAAAGCTTGGGACTATTGGCTGCATTTGAAGGACTATCCAGGGGCTCATGCCATTATTCACCGTCAGCGCGAGCAGGAAATCAGTCAGGCCGACATTCAGGAAGTGGCTTCGTGGGTCGCACGTGAGTCGCTTTCCTCAAAATCGCTGATGGTGGGGCAAAAAGTCGCTGTCGTCATGGTGGAGTGCCGTTTTGTACGTCCCATCAAGGGCGATAAATTGGGAAGAGTCACCTATCATTCGGAAAAGACATTTCATTTTTCTTTGCGTCAATCCTGACGAGTCTTGACTGACACTCTGTGCAGTCTAAAATTTTCACATGATAACTGTAAAAGATCTCACCAAAGATTACGGTCCCCGCAGAGCCATTGATCATTTGAATTTTTCAGTGAACAAGGGCGATGTTGTGGGTTTCTTAGGTCCCAATGGCGCCGGCAAGTCCACCACAATGAAAATCATCACAGGATTCATGGCTCCAAGTCATGGGTCGGCATCCGTCGCTGGATATGATGTTTTTGAAAACCCATTGGAAGTAAAAAAGCGCATCGGCTACTTGCCGGAAACTCCACCTGTGTATGGTGACATGTATGTGCGCGATTATCTGCGCTATGTGGCAGCTCTCAAGCAAGTGCCCAAAGAGAAAATTGAAAAGTCCGTCGACATGGCGATCGAAAAAACCAATTTGGGAGAAGTGCAAAAGCGTTTGATTCAACACTTGTCCAAAGGGTTTAAACAACGTGTGGGTATCGCCCAGGCGATTGTGTCGGATCCTGAAGTTTTGATTTTGGATGAGCCGACCGTAGGTTTGGATCCAAAACAAGTGGCCGAGATCCGGGATCTGATCAAAGCCTTGCGCGGTCAGCACACGATTATTCTTTCCACGCACATTCTGCCGGAAGTGCAGGCGACGTGCGAAAAGATC
Organism: Bdellovibrio sp. GT3; assembly: GCF_037996765.1. Classification (NCBI taxonomy): domain Bacteria; kingdom Pseudomonadati; phylum Bdellovibrionota; class Bdellovibrionia; order Bdellovibrionales; family Pseudobdellovibrionaceae; genus Bdellovibrio; species Bdellovibrio sp. GT3. The sequence continues at coordinate 160,970 of NZ_JBBNAD010000004.1, forward strand.
ATCATCATCAATAAAGGTAAAATCGTCATCGAGGACAGTATTCATCATTTGGCCACTATGGAACAGGGGCAAAGCCGCCTGACGATCCGTGTGGCCAAGGATGTTTCCGATATGAAATCCGTTTTAGGGGACATGTCAGAAATCCTTTCAGTGCAAATGGGGAAATCCCACAAAGAGTGGCGCATCGATGTTCGTGGTGGCGATGAAATCGTTGCTGCGGTTTCTTCAAGACTGGTGAATCAAGGTTTAGGACTGCTTGAATTCAGTCCAAGTAAAATGGATTTGGAAGATGTGTTCCTAAGGCTCACATACGGCAAAGACGGAGGTGGGCGATGAATGGGGCTTGGATTATTTTGAAAAAGGAACTGAAAGGTTTCTTCTTCAATCCGACGTATTGGATCATCTGCTTTTTGGTAAGTCTGGTGTTCAGCTGGATTTATCCATTGCAGCTGTGGGGTTTTGCCCAATTGTTGATGAACTATGTGGCGCAACAGGGGATTCCCGCAAATCAATTGAACATTCACTATGGAGTGTTCCTGCGACAGTTGTCCTATTTAAATTTGATTTTGATTTTCGTGGTGCCGGCTTTGACCATGAAGCTGTTTGCTGAAGAAAAAAAGATGCGCACCTTTGATTTGCTTTTAACTTCGCCAGTGACCTCGACACAGATTGTGGTCGGTAAATATCTGGCGGCTTTGGGTGCCGTTGGTGGGATTGTGCTTCTGGCACTGTCTTATCCTGTAGCGACGGCGACTTTGGCGAAAATCAACTGGGGTCCGTTGTTTGTGGCGTTCTTCGGAATTTTCGTTGTGGGTTCTGTCTACACGGCCATGAATTTGTTTTGTTCAGCCCTGACCGAGAACAGCTTGGTGGCCTATGTGATGTCCGTCATTCTGAATGTATCCATCTGGTTTGTCGGAATAGGTGCTGAAGTGGTGGATAGCGAGATCGCACGCAAAATTTTTGAGCACGTTTCATTAAGCACGCATCTTTCAACTTTGGTTGAAGGCACGATTCGCACAAATGGGCTGGTCTTCTTTGGCAGTCTAATTTTGTTGTTCTGCTTTTTGTCAGAGCGCGTGGTTGAATCTTCCCGTTGGAGATAGTGATGAGCAAGTTAAGTAAGATTTCATTTTTGATGGCGGGTATTTCACTGGTGTGTATGTCAATCACACGCTACATCCTGGGACAATGGGTGCCGTTTTGCTGGCTCGCCCTGGGGATGTCCGTATTGTTCGTGGCAATCGGAATTATCAAGGACCGTGCGTTCTTTAAAGAATTCCTGACCATGAAGACCACCAAAGAAGGCATGAGCATGGGAGTTTTGATCCTGTTGATGCTGGCGGTGCTTTCAGTGGTGAACTACCTGGGGGTTCGCCACTATGCGACCTGGGATTTCTCAACGGCGCAGTCCAATACATTGGCAGAGCAGTCCATCAAGCTTGTGAAAAGCCTGGATTCTGAATTGAAAGTCTACTTCTTCTATAAAAAGGGTGTCGAGGGCAACGAAGAGAACCGTCGTTCCTTCCGGGATCTGATCAAGAAGTACCAGGATATCAACACCAACATTCAATTGAACTTTGTCGAAGTGAACGAGCGCCCGGATCTGGCCAAAGAGTTTGGCGTTGATAAGGGCAGTGGAACTGCGTTTGTCGAATACAAAGGACGCCGCAATCTTCTGCAAAAAATTGACGAACAGGAATTCACAAGTTCACTGGTTAAAGTGACTCGCGAAAAAAACAAGACAATTTATTTTACCATCGGGCATGGTGAGGCTGCGATTGACGATGCCAAAGAGGGATTGGGACTGAATGCTTTGAAGGTTATTTTGGAGCGCAACCGTTACACGGTGAAGCTTTTGCCTTTGATTCAGGATCCTGTGGTCCCGGCGGACGCGGATGTTGTGGTGATTGCCGGTCCGATTCAGAATTTTCTGGCACATGAAATTGAGGCCTTGGAAGCGTACCTAAGAAAAGGTGGCAGTCTGTTTATTGCCCTGGAATCCCAGAACACTGCAAACCTGGATAAGCTGGTTGCGAAAATGGGTATCGAACTGGGTAACAACTATATTTTCAATATCGTTGATACCGTGATGGGCCAGGGGGTTAATCAAGGACCGGTGATGGGGTCGGTGTTTTCACCGATGAATGAAATCACCAAATCTTTTGGTGCGAGCGAAGTGACATTGTTCCGTCATCCTCAGTCATTGAAGGCCAAGGAAATTCCGGGCATGGCTGTTGATGAGCTGGTCAGAACCAATCCCAAGTCCATGGCCTTTACAAGTCTGGCATTGAAAGATGATGGCCCGGTGGGAAGTTTTGCCTTGGTGGATCAAGTGATCGGTCAATGGGATTCGGATCCCAAGAATAAGCAATTCTCGGCGATCATCGCCGGCGATGTGGATTTCATGACCAATCAGATGCTGTATCAAAATCTGAATCGTGACTTGGTTTTGAACTCCATCGCCTCGTTGGCAAAAGAGGAGAATCTGATCAGCATTTCTCCGAAAGAAGCCCAGGCAACACAGCTGGTTTTGACTGAAACTAAATTTGGTATTTTCTTGTTCGCCTTTTTAATCCCGTTGCCATTGGTGCTTTTGGGCGCTGGTGTCACGCTTTACATGAGACGGAGAAACGCATGAAGATCAAAGGTCGCGGCATTTTAGTAATGTGTCTGCTTTTATTTGGTGGATACGCTCTGTATGACTATCTGGCGCAAAAGAAGTCGGACGAACGGAAAGTTGCTGACGCCAAGCTTTTTACCATGAACGTGGACCAGATCGATTTCATTGAACTTAAAAAAGGCGAGAAGGTGATCACCCTTAAGCGTTCGGTTGAAGGGTGGAATTTGGAGCAGCCTCTGAAGGATTTGGGGGATGATTCTGCTGCCGAAGATCTGATTAAGATGACCTCTTCTGAAAAAGTTCAGGATATCGCAGCCGATGGCGGCAATATCGACTGGACAGTCTACGGTCTGGATCAGCCCTATGGATCAGTGACGTTTGCAAACGCTGCCGGCGAAAAGACCACGCTGTTTGTTTCCAGCAAAAGTAATTTTGAAAACTTCCCCTTTGCCCGTCGTGATGACGACAACCGTGTGTTGGTTGTGAACACGAACTGGACGGAGCGTTTGGATAAACCGGTGGTGGAGTTCCGTGACAGACGATTCTTGCGCCATAAAATGGGATCCATCGAGAACTTCCGTTTAAAAAATAAAAACGGAGTTTTGGAGATCGCCAACAAAGACGGAAAATGGGTGGCTGTTGGTTCCGCTAATGTGGAGTTGGATCAGCAAAAGGTTCGCGAGACCTTCCGTAATATCGCCGACGCCAAAGGCGCGGACTATGTTGAGGGCACATTGCCGTCTTTGAAGCCGCTTTTCACCCTGGACCTGAAACTTGGCGATAAAAAATGGCAGGCCCAAGTGGGGCAGGCGGCAACCGGTAAGATCTATGCCTCTGTTTCTGATCCCAAGCTGCAAATGATGATGGAGCCTGGGGCTTTGGACAATTTGATCGAGCTTAAAATAGAAGACTTGAAAGTTGGGGCGACTCCGAAGCAAGATAATAAAGAGCAAAATGGTGCGCAACTCGCCCAAGAGAAAGACAGCAAGTAAGATGCAGAAAATTATCGTTAAATCGCCGACGCGCGTGGATCTGGCTGGGGGCACATTGGATTTGTGGCCCCTTTATCTATTTATCAATGGGGCATCCACGGTGAATGTGGCGATCGATGTGTTCACGAATGTGGAGCTGACTCCGCATACGGATTCCACAATTGTTTTGGAATCAGTGGATTTGAAAGTTCGCAAGGCGTATTCCAATCTGGTGGAGGCACTTTCTGATCCGGATCCGATGATGATCCTGTTGCAAACTCAGTTGCGCTATTGGATGCCAACCAAGGGCTTCACATTGAAGACGTCCTCTGACAGTCCGGTCGGTGGAGGGCTGGGTGGCAGCTCCAGTCTGACAATTGGTTTGATGAAGGCCTTTGCTCAGTTCTGTGAAAAGCCTTTCCGTAACGTTCACCACATGGTTCATTCCGCTCATAATATTGAGGCCGAGATTTTGAATACGCCGACGGGAACTCAGGATTATTATCCTGCGGCTTCGGGTGGCTTGAATATTCTTAGATATGGATACGATGGCATCGAGCAGGAAGTGATGAATGTCACAAACACGCCGCTGTCTGAAAAGTTCATGCTGATTTATACCGGCAAAGCCCATCACTCTGGTTTGAATAATTTCGAAGTGATGAAAGATGCAGTGACCAAGGATCCCGGCACCATTCAGGCGCTTCGTGATCTGAAAGTGATTGCCATCGAAACTGAGCACGCTGTCCGCAGCGGAAACTGGGATGAGTTGGGACCACTTTTCAAACGTGAGTTTGAAGCACGTGTGCGTCTGGCACCTGAATTTTCAAGTCCGGAGATTCGCCGCTTGTCTGAACTCTCTTTGCAGAATGGGGCTGAGGCTGTTAAGATTTGTGGAGCTGGGGGCGGAGGCTGCGTGTTAGTCTGGTGTCCACCTGAAAAGAAAAAAGGAGTCGCAGACGCATGCCAAAAAGCCGGATTCCAAGTCATGGACGCAAAACCGGTAAATCCACTTTAAAAAAGAAAGTGGTGAAAAAGACGACAAAGAAGGTTGCCGCCAAAAACGCGAAAAATCGAAATGTCGTCAAGGGCACTGCCGTATCCAACGTTACACACTCCGGGGAAGTCCACCGTTTCATCGGTATCTCCCTGGGTGGCGGCAAGACCGACAAAGCCTGTGTCGCTGTTATCGAGTATTTCCCCAAGCACCGAAAAGTTTTTCTATCCCGCTTGGTCGAGAAAATCAAAAGCGACGAAGTGCATTCTGCTGATTTCAAAATTCACGAAATTATTGATCAATACCGCGGTGAGATCGAATCCATCGCATTCGATGTGCCATTTCGGTTCCCGGTGTGCTTAAGGGAAAACTGCTGTGGCGGCATCGAGGATTGTCCCAAACCACATATCAAGTGGATGTGGGACTACACCCGCAAACTGCATAAGAAAAAGAAACCACGCAAGCTCTTCACACCCTACACCCAGCGCTGTGTGGAGATGTATTTGTCTTCCGAGTTGGAAGAGCCTTTCATTATGCAACATGCTTTGGGTGCCAACTGTGCACCGTTACTGGCGCGAGCAATGTATTTGCGTCGTCGTTTGAAATTCGATTGTCTTGAGGTTTTCCCCAAGCTTTCCCTATGGCGCATCGGTCGCTCGTTGCATGTGATGAAGAGTCATCTGTTGTTTCATAAGCACGCCATCGGTGGGGATGAAAGCCGTCGTGCAATTCTGCATGCATTGAGCACTCACAATATTGCTTTCGTGTATGATCAGGATGTGAAGTTGATGATTGAAAACAATCACGCCTTCGAAGCATTTATTTGTGCACTAACAGGCTTTTTAAGCTTTAAAGGTCTTACCGAACCACGCCCTGCCAATTTTCCTGAAGAAGAGGACTGGGTCGAGTTTCCTGTGCCATCTATCAAGTGGAGTTCCTTTTAAAATGTCCTAATCTGAAACCATGGCTGGTGATTTTCCTTACCTACATGGTTTTAGTAAAGAAGAACAGGATCGGTTGCGCAAGCAGGCGCGCTTCGGTGAATTTACTGTTTACCAGAACATCAATCTTGGCAACGTGAAAAATCTTTTGGAAGTCGGTTGCGGTGTTGGGGCGCAAAGTGAAATCATTCTGCGCCGATTTCCTGATCTGCATCTGACCGGAATTGATTTAAGCACCAACCAATTAAGTTCCGCCCGGCATCGGCTGGCGGCATTGCCGGGATTTGGCGGACGATTTGAAATGAAACAGATGGATGCGACCAATATGGAGTTTGGTGCCAACTCTTTTGATGGAGCATTTCTATGCTGGATTCTGGAACACGTTCCAGATCCGATTCGCACTCTTTCAGAGGTGCGCCGGGTTTTGCGCCCGGGATCTCCCATTTATATAACAGAAGTTATGAACTCGTCGTTCTTTCTGGATCCCTATTCTCCGAATGTCTGGAAGTACTGGATGGCTTTTAACGAATACCAATTGAAACAAAAGGGTGATCCCTTTGTGGGAGCCAAACTGGGTAACTTCCTGATGCAACTGGGTTATCACGATATTCAAACAGAAGTGAAGACCTGGTTCCTGGATAGTCGCCAACCTCAGGCCCGCAAGGATTGTGTCGAGTACTGGACTGAGCTACTATTAAGTGCAAGTGACCAGTTGGTGAAGGCCCATTGCGTTTCCAAAGAAGTCGTCGAAGGCATGACTCTGGAAATGGCGACTGTGGCGAATGATCCCAATGCGGTCTTTTACTATAGCTTTGTGCAGGCTCACGCGCGCACTTGAAATCAAAGGACGTGAATGTCGGCAGGTGATTGGAAAGAAATGTACGGCGCAGCTGTCGCTGGGAATCTGGAGCTGGTTCGCTATCACATTAAAAATGGTGTGAATCCCAACTATCAGCATCCTGAAATTATGTCGACGGCACTGGTGGCCAGTATTATTGCCAATCACATGGAGATTGCTTTATTCCTGCTGGAAAACGGCGCCGATCCAGCTCTGCTTTCAGAATTTGATAACATGACACCGATGCAGGCCGCAAAGTTGTTCAAACGGTCTGAGATGATTCGCATCCTGTCGAATATGATTTCCCCGCCAACTTTGATGGAGCGAATCCGCTCCATATTCAAAGCTCGTTAAAAATCCTCTTTGGAAAGCCAGCCTTTGCGCCACACCCAGGTCAGAATTCCCAAAGCGATCACAACCATTATTCCCAAGACCACATAGTAGCCATTGTGGTGATCAAGCTCCGGCATGTATTTGAAGTTCATGCCATACAATCCCGCCAGGAAATTCAGCGGCAGGAAGAAGATCGAAACCACCGTCAGAATGCGCATGATCTCGTTGGTTTTGAAAGAGGCTTCATTGGTTTTCTGTGACATCAAGGCCAGATGCAAATTCAGAAGACCGTTGATTTCCTCGACAATGTTGTCGCAGTCAAAAATTAAAATGGAGAGCGGATCGCGCAGATAATCATAGTTGAGCTTTGTGATTTTCTCGTGCTGTTGCAGATTGGTCAGCACGGCGTCAGTGAACTTGAAGATCTTTTTAAATCCAGAAGCGCGGCGCTTGACCAGATAACCTTCACGCAAAATGTGCTTTCTTTTCAGTGCATAAATGCGTTCTTCAATGGTGTCCATCTTGTTGATCAGCTCCTCCTGAGGAGCTTCAAAACTTTCCATCGTTTTTAAAAAAAGACGTCCCAACAGCTGGGCCATGCTCAGTTGTTCGAAATTCACTTTTTCTTTTTTGTCGTCGATGCAGGGCAGGGGTTTGCGGTGCAAAGTCAGCACGAATTTCTTGCCAACATAAACGACCAGCTTGGTTGATAATTCCTGAATGGTCCCCGCAGTGGGTTCTGCCTGACTATCAAAGTGTCGCAAGGTCACCACTGCGATATGATCAAGATACTCCACTCGCGGAAGATGCTCTGGATCCATGCAGGTGACCAAATTCTGAAACGGAATTTCAAACTCCTCCGCCAGATCGACGAAGGTTTCCTTGTTGGGGTCTTCGATATCAATCCACTTAAACTCTTGCCATTGATGTTCAAATCGTTTCATGATTCCAGTATGGCGAAGTTGCAGTCTCTGTGCTTTAAAATTCTAAGCTTCAGCGCGTTGTTGTTCTCTCTGACTGCATGCCAATCTGTTTTTTATCATCCTACTGACATCAAATATTACGATCCTGCACGACTGAATTTATCTTACGAGGACGTGCGTTTTAAAACCGCCTCAGGGAATGAAATTCACGCTTGGTATTTTGCGACTCCGCAAAAACAAAGCAAAGGCACGGTTTTGTTCTTTCATGGGAATGCTCAAAATCTAAGCTCTCACTTCATGATGCTCTACTGGCTGCCGCAAGAGGGCTATAATTACATGATTTTTGATTACCCGGGTTATGGACAGAGCCCTGGCTCGCCCAATCCTAAAAACACGGTGGAGGCGGGGACAGCTGCGGCCGCTTGGTTAAGGGAAAACAAGGATCAAAGGCCTTTGATCATCTATGGTCAAAGCCTTGGGGGCATCATCGCAATGCAAACAGTCATTGAGATCAAGGACCGCCAACCGGTGCGCAATGTGATCATAGATGGGAGCTTTTCCTCATATCGTAAAATGGGGAGAAGGGCTTTATCTCGATCCTGGTTGACTTGGTGGCTTCAGCCCCTAACTTATGTGGTTCTGAGCGACTCCCAATCCCCCGAGCCCATAGAGAGAATCTCCCCGATTCCAATGCTTTTTATTCACGGCGCTAACGATCCTATAATTGAATCTGAGAGCTCAGAAGAGATGTTCGCAGCGGCGCGTGAACCCAAGCAATTCTGGCTGATTCCCGGTGGCCACCATGGGGATCTGTTCGAGATCAATAACAGAGAACTCCGTCAAAAGTTTCTCAATTATTTGCAATAGTAATTTTAGGTTTGATTCTTTTTACCAACCTGACTAGAAACTCCTACAAACTCGCAACCTTGAGATTCAATACAGAGGCCTAAACGATGGCACCGAGTATGCACACATGGGGAAGTGCACGAATCTTTCCGGGGTTGTGAAATCCAAAAGGAGTTCCTATGAAGTGGGGTAAGATAGGTTTAGCAGTGATCACTGCGATTCAATGTCAGGGCGCTTTCGCAGCACCTGCGAGCTTTAATCCGAGCCTGTTTCCAATCGATATCGCAACATCTTCTACGACTTCTGTGGATGAATTGTTTCCAACTCAGCCTCGTATTGGTGGTCAACAAGGTGTCGTTCCACCTCCAATTACAATCAATCCAGTTACTGGCCAACCAGGTTCTGGTCTTCCAAATGTACCAGCTCAACCAACTCAGCCGGGTCAAAACCCAGCTAATCCGGGTCTTGGGGTAGGTCTTCCAGTTATCGTTAAAGATGCAACTGGGGTACCTGAAGCATTCAAATGTAACTTGTTTACTAACTCCGACAGCCAAGGTTACGCAGAAATCCTTTCTGCAGTGAACTCTTTGAACGCAGCAGTGAGCTCTCCTTCCTGCGCGGGCAACCAAGTCAACCAACAAGCTGTGGTTGATAATAATAAAAAAATCTCAGATGCGATCGCCAAGATCCAGCCGTTCTTGAACTCAACTGAAGAAATCCCTAAGGAAAAAGTTCCTGAAATCGTGGCGAACGTGGACATTGCGATTCGTGCAGCAAGCACATTGGCAGCGTCTTTCTCCAGCACGGATTTGATGAACAAATCCTGCCGTGAGCAAATGAACGGTGGTCAAATTGCTTTGGCAATCAATGACATGATCAACGGTTTGACTCCGTACGCTTTGATGGCAGCATCAATGACTGGCGGTACAGCAGCAATCCCATTCATCGTGGGTGGTCAGGTTTTGACCAGCGCTATCGGCAGCATGGAAAAAATCGTGAACGAAAACTCCACGAAGATCCAAGACCCATTGGTTCGCCGTGCAGTTTTGGAAAACACATGCCAATACATCCGTCTTGAGCAAAAATACCGTTTCTTGACTAAAAACCGTGACGAGCAAATCGCTAAAATCTCCAAAGAGATGACTGTTGCACGTAACTACTCCATGAAGCTTTCCGGTGTTTCCAAGAACACCAACTCTTTGATGGTTCGTAAGAACGCTCTTAGCCAGGCTTCTTTGGAATTGAATACGACTTTGACTGCAGCTTCTGCACAATCCGAGTTGGACAAAGTTTTCGTACAAAGCACGACTGCTGATGCAATGATCTGTGAGTTGGGTGTTAACCTTGCTGCTACAGCTCAAGACAGCACTTCTTACGTTTCTCAACTTTTGAGCAGCGTAAACTACTCTTTGACAGCGACTGGCTACAAAGCGACTCCGATCACGAACACATTGAAAAGCTCCGGCGCACTTTATGTTCAAACTTTGCAAAAAGTTGCAGCTCGCGCAAATCCAGCGACTTGTGCAGCAACGACGAAGTACTTGCTTGAGGCTATGGACAAATCCGCAATCGCAGCTCGTGATATCATGAAGCAAGCGCAAAAAGATTTGGATACAGAGCTAAGAAAATCTCCAGAGTACAACCAAATCCAGGCTCGTCTTACGGTTTTGGCTGAAAAACAAGCTCAAGCAGCTCGTATCACAAACTCTTTGGATAACTTGAGAAAATACGCGAACTCTTTCAGCCAGTCTGAAATCGACGCTGAAATGGCTCGTTTGAGAAGAGGTCTGTTCGAGACTCGTACTTTGGGTATCAACTCTCCGGTAATGGCTTGGTTTGACTACACGTCTGGCTTGCACAGAGCGTCTGTTTCCAAGTTCAAAGCTGGTTTGGCTTCTTTGCAAGAGCGTGCATTCCGCATGACTGAAGCAGGGCAGTTCATCCAAACTTATCAAGGTCCAAAATTGAATCCAAAAATCATGGCTCGTGACCGTGCAGCGGCTAACAACCTTGAGACATTGGTTCCATCCTTGTTGGTTAAAAACACTCAACTTTACGCTGACACTTGCCGTGAAACGCAAGACGTATGGAACCGTTGGGTTTCTGCAGTAGACCACTTGGCAGCCATCGAATCTTTCTGCCAAATGATCAACAACTACGTATACGACAACCGTTCTGAAGATCAGGACATGGTTCAAATGTGCCGTGGTATGCAAGCCGCTCGTGGCGTTGGTGCTTACCAATCCACTTTGGGTCGCATGAAATCAGACTTGGTGAACCAGTACACAAACAACTGGGCAATTTTGATCAAGAAAAGAATCGATGCTCTTGGCTGCGAAGCTGTGACAGCGTTCTAATCTGAACTGAAATCAAAAATTCAAAAGACCGATCCCCCAAAGGATCGGTCTTTTTTTTTGTCTGAAATTCCGCGAATTTGGTCCCCTGTATAACTTTTGGACAGGGGAGATTGTCTATATTCCAGTAGGGCGTCTTTTGGTGGAGCATGGTTCGTGCACCTACAAGTTCAGCTATGGGAAGATTACTGTCATCTCTACTTATTTTAGGTTTAATAGTTTCAGGGTGTGCCCCTCGCGGCAACAATATGCCTTCCTTGGTTCAGGATACGGCAAAAGCCCCTGAGACTCCGCAAGTTCGTCAGGCCGGCGCTTATGAAGTAATCGAAGGCTCTACACAGCTTCAAGGGATGGAAGTTAAGTTTGATAAGACCAATGCAAGAGTGACTTTGCAGGGACAAATGCAGTTGAAAACCCTGGATTCCCATCAAACGATTCCTCTCAACGTTGAATTGCAAGGTACGGCCGACGACAATGGCTTCGCGATCCTTAAGCCCGTAGGCTCTGTGGGTGTGGCAGATCTGCAATTGGCAGCCAAGGCCACGTGTTTGGGAGTGGGCAGTGATTGCTCCAGTAATTTCATTGATATCTATATCGCTTACGAAGACCGAATTTATCACCACCAGGTTGAATCCATAGAAGACACATTGGAAATGCCAGAGGCTCCTCAGGAACCGGCACAACCGACTGTGGGCGAGCAAGGTGATTCCCATGGGGATGATAACTTTGCCGATGAAGACGGCGAAGAGGGCGAAGAAGACGGCCACGACGAGATGGTGCCACCTGAAGGTATGGGTCAGTACGTGGGTGACGTTGAAAATGATATCGAAAAAGTCCTGGATGTAAAACCTAAGGCGAAGGAAGAAACTCCTAAGAAGGAAGAACCGAAGAAATCGGAAGAGCCTAAAAAGGAATCCCCTAAGCAGGAGCCACCTAAAAAAGAGGAACCAAAAAAAGTGCCTCCTAAAAAGGAAACTCCAAAGAAGGATCCTCCAAAAAAAGAGGAGCCTAAGAAATCAGAACCGAAAAAGTCTGAACCAAAAAAAGATGACAAACAGGACGATAAAAAGTCCGAAGTCGCAGAACTTCCAAAAGCTTCCACACCGCCGCAATTCAATTTGTTGGCGAAGATGGATCAGGCAGTGGGTCCTGTAAGTGCGGGCCATTTGGAAAATGCGACAGATATTTTGAGTTACCAAAAAGCATATCCAGAGACGAACTTGAATATTCTGCGTCCTACGCGCATGACTCACTTCGGTACTGTCGAACTGGCTTACCTGGTTGCGAGAATGGGCAAGTACACTCGTGCCATCGCGCCAAGCCACAGTCTGCGTCTGGGAGATCTATCCAAAAAGAATGGTGGTACGCTGGGCAGTCATAAATCCCACAAGACGGGATTGGATGCTGACATTGCTTACTATTTCAAAGCGGATAAAAACATGGCGGGCTTCTCTTCTGCATTGAAAGGTGGAAAACCCATCGGTGAATGGATGGTTTCACAACAATGGAAATTGTTTAAGTACGCGGTGAGCTCCAAGTTCGTGGACCGCATCTTTATCCATCCAACATTGAAAAAGTCCATGTGTACTCACGCCCGCAGCCAAGGTGATTTTGACACTGAGGCGGGTAAAGAGGTCCTGCGTCGTCTGGTCTCTGAGGTAAATCACTATAATCACTTCCACTTGCGCATCAAGTGTTCAAAAAGTCAGGTGCGCTGTCGCCAAATGGCAGATCCGGCTCCAGGTACAGGCTGCTAGGACTTGCCAACGAGTGCCATTATTGATGAAATATCAGGATGGCAGACTGGCGTGAATTAAGCGAAATGAATGGCGATGTGGTGTTTTTTCGATATGTCTCTGAGGGCATGGAGAAATCTCACGACGAAGTCTTTTTGTGGGATTTGGATAAAACCTATCTTGATACAACCATCGATTCACTTTCAGGTTTGCTGACGACAGTTCTGGAACGCGCCCTGAACAAAAAAAACGTTCCAGGGACAAATACACTTTTGCAGACGCTGTCAGAGTACCGCAAGGCCCAGAAGGGCTATATGTACTTTCCGATTTATTTCATCACAGCATCACCGCCGCAGATGGAAGAAAGAATCTCTGAAAAATTCGCACTGGATAACATCAGACCGTTTGGTTGTTTTTATAAAGACAATCTTGCGAATCTTCGTCCCGGCAGATTTTGGCGGCTGACCAAGCAAGTGGGTTTCAAGCTGCAGGCCCTTATGCAACTGCGCACACGTCTGGCGGAAAATGTTCGTCAGATTTGCTGGGGGGATGACAGTGAAACCGACGCGATTATTTATAATCTGTATTCAGATATTTGTTCGCGCCGTCTGGGGCCTCATGATATCCGCACGACACTTGAAAAGTTGAACGTCACGGGTGAGCAGGTCGACACGATCCTGGAGCTACAGGCGCAGATTCCTGAAAATGATCCGGTGGAAAAGATCTACATCAATCTTGCGACTGACACCGATCCCGATTACTACCTGAAATTTGGTCGCCGAACTTTGGCGACCTATAACACCTTTCAAGTCGCCATCGACATGTTCCAGGATGGACGCCTAAGTCTTGAAGGTGTTTATGCGGTTATTCAGGATATGATCTATAACTACAGCTATACTCCTGAAGAGTTGATGAAAAGCTTTGACGAGTTCATCCGTCGTGGAGTGATCGGGCAGGCGGCCTACGAAGCCGCACGCGCCTTCTTTATCGAAAAAGGTTTGTTGTATCCGTCTTATCAACCCACAGTGGCTCCCTTAAAAGAGAAAACCGTGGTCGAAGGCCGCGTCTATGAGATGGAAGGTCTGCATGAACCGTGGATTCCTGATCGCATCGATTATCTGCACGACTATCGCTAGGATTTGAATATGGATAGCAGAACTGAAATGAAAGAAGATGAAAATCTAAGATCCATACCTGTCGATCCTGTCGGATTGCGAAAGTATGTCATCGAACTATTGGATTCTCTTTCCTCAGTAAAAAGTCATGGCAAACGTGCGAGCATCCTGGGTGAGGCCGGCGTTCATCTAAGATGCCTGGGGGATCTGAAGGAAGCAGAGCAGGTTTTGCGCGAGGCGCTTCGCATTGTGGGTGAAGAACAGTTGGGGGCTCGTCGGGAGTTTCAGAATAAAATCCGCTTGGGCCATGTCTTGCAATATCAGGGGAAGTTCAAAGTCAGCAATGCACTGTTTGAAGAAGTTGTCGCAGCCTGCCGGGTGAACGAAGAGCTATCAAGCCTGTTGCCGTTCGCCCTTCAGCACGCCGGTAAAAACCTGTTTGACCAAAATAGATTCAGCGAAGCCCTGCCATTTTTCGCCGAAGCGATGGAGCTTAGACTGAAAAGCGATGCTCCCCAGGATCAGATCAAATCATCCGCGAGAGCAATTGAAAGAACCAAGGCACTTCTGCAGAATTAAACTGCACCTTAGCTGAAGCGCTCCAAAGCGATCAGGCTTGAGAGGTGGATTTTTGCGAGGAGAGGTCGTTTACGTCAGGAATCTCTAAGCCTTTTTCTGTAAATACCGATGTATTTATTATGAAGAAGTATCCTGTAATCCAACCTGCCGCGATTCTCAATATGATACAGAAAGAGACTAAAGCTGAATACTGGCGCCATCGCAACGAGGCGGAAGGAATACTCAGTGAAATTGTCGACAGCGGAAGTGCATTGGGACCTCTTTTGTTCGTTAAAGCCCCTTCATTTACGACAGTCCTTCTAAGAGGGGATATTAGTTATTCGCGATTTCGACCTGGAGATCGAGTTGATCTTCGTATTCAAAATAGTAAGAGTGATGCTTCGGCGCTATTGTCGGAAAATGGCATAGTTAAAAAAATCATTTATCCTTCTCCTGGGCGAATTGAGGTTCTAGTTGAATGCAAGCCATTTGAATTGGATGGTGTTAGGGAAGTTTTCTTATTCCAAAGTTCATCTGAAGTATTTGGTAAAATTTTAAGAAAAAGAATTGCTGAAAAAGTGAGTTCAGAGCCAGCGATTCTTGGCAATGGTCGATATGACCTTAATGACTCTGGTGCCAAATTCCGAGACCTTTTCGAGCAATTGAATCCTCCCCAAAAAGAAGCACTGAGATATTTAATGGAAAACAATTTATCAGGAGCTATACAGGGGCCTCCAGGGACGGGCAAAACCCATCTATTAAAAACCGTCGTTGAACTTGCAGTAAACTCTGGCATGAAAGTCTGTTTGGCGTCTTTTACCAATGCTGCTGTGGATAACTTGCTGTCGAGAATTGTTGGAAGCGGTGTGAAGTTTAATTGGTGGCGAGTGGGTGATATAACAAAAGTTCGTTGGGACTTATATAGTGAAAATGTGAGGGAGAACGACTTCATATCAACCATTTTTAATGAAGAGATCAACGAAGCTCAGTTAGTCGGTTCTACTTTGCACAAGCTTGCCTTCAATAAATCAGTTCCTAAATTTGACCTGTTGATTGTAGATGAAGCTGGTCAAGTTCCAATTTACTTCTGGCCTTATATTGAACGAATAGCCAATCGAGTAGTTTTAGTTGGTGACCAGCATCAGCTTTCTCCAGTTTTGGTTGCGGAACACAATGATCTTCCCTGTGATGATGTATTCTCGTTTATCGTTGGCAGTGATTCACCAATGCTGGAAATCCAGTATAGAATGCGCAGTGAAATCCAAGCGTGGTCTTCAGAAAAATTTTATCGAGGGAAACTTACTCCGAGTTCATCAAATGCCGACCGTGATTTCTTTCAGGGCAATCCTGCATTGTATACCGATGGGTTTGTCGTGCCTAAGAGATTTGATGGTGATGGGCGCGGGAATTCCTCAATAAAGGAAGCTAACTATATCTCTGATAAGGTTGAAAGACTGATTAAGAATGGTGTGGACCTCAGTAAAGTTGGAGTTATTTGCCCGTATAGGGCGCAAGCGGGGCTCGTTAACTCAACCCTGCAAACCAGGTTTGGGGTTGAGCTGGCCTCTCAGGTGTTGATCGATACTGTGGAGAGGTTTCAAGGGCAGGAGCGAGAAGCGATATTCTTGTCGTTTGGAAGCACTAGTCGAAATCCAACTGATTTAAAGTTCTTGGCAAATGCAAAACGACTGAATGTTTCAGTCACGCGCGCAAAATCCAGATTTTATTGCCTTTACGACACTCAGCTTTGGGAGAACTCGCATAATCGTGTTTCAGCCGATTTAAACGAGTTCTTACGCTGGGTAAATTTTGGGAAAACCACGATTCGTAGAGCTGCGTAGTTGCCCGACGGGCCCAGTAGGACCCGCCCTTTAAGGATAAATCGAGACTTCAAGTTTTTCGATGAACTTCCAGAATTTTTTTGTATCGTATTTTTCGCCAAATACAAATCTGTTCAGGGATCGGGCTTTGACGGAGTCGGTGGTTTAATGCGTCATCAGCGCAGTTAAAAAGCGAATTCAAAACTGGCTAGGCTACGGAGAGAAGGTCAGCTCGTCCCAAATAATAATTGGTGACTCTTGAGAGCCACCGTACTTCGCTGGCAACGCAACCTTTTGAAGGCTATGTCGCTTGAGGCAAATATTGGGATCTATTGAAACTCAGGGAATGCTGTTACTTCTTTCCTTTTAACATTTGAAACATTCCATGAAGCAATGGCAATTGGAGAGGTTGTAGCAACTGGATTTCTGGTTGCGCTAATATTTGTTATCCATTTTCTTCCGAGGGAATCTTCATAATATAGTTCAATAGAAACTTTAGATGTACCGTTTGTAGGTAGATCAATGTGGTATATGTTGCTAGACTTCGCTAAAACTGTGCCATTGGCGGAGTATTTAGAGTCATTAAAGAAATAACCTTTTAAGTAAATGTTCACTGTTCCGACATTTTGAAGTGCGACTATTGGCACGGTTGCAAAGGGCGCTTGGGAGTCCAGAACTTTCTCTTTTTGTCCAGGGGTTGCTACGATTTCAACTACATCCTGCAGGTTTTTAAGGTCTTCATTTATACTGTTTTGCACAATTCCGATATAAATCGCAGCTATCAGGGCGAACGCTGCAATTATAGTTTGGGGGTCAGTCCATTTATTGCTAGGCATATTTCTCATTTCTTTGACGAATCAAATCGATGACATTGTCGTAACCGAGTTTCATTTTTTTTGCAAAAGAATCAAGTAATAGAGTGCATGCGCCTTAGGTAGTTAGGCTTGGTATTGTTTATGTTACTATTTATTTGTGTTCATTGGAGATGATGCAGTTCGTTTTGGGTAAGGGCTGATTTTCTTTGCAAAGAGTTTGAGGATTTCATGCTGATTGCTTCCTAAAATAAATACATAACGGTGTTTTTTGTGAATTGGAATTGCTTTTACCGACAAACCTTTTTCCGTGAGAGTTGTGATATTTCTTGTCCCGTATATCCTGTAAACTTTTCGAGGATGGAACAGTATTCCGTTGATGTCGAGATACTTTGCACCTCCAGGATCAGTTAATCCCAAGTAGACAGCGCCGCACGCTTGATAAATTGTTCCGACTTCTCCAGCTTGGGGGTCTGCATAGCAAAATACCAAACTACTATTGTAAATGCGTTGGATTTCCTTCAAGGATCTTCTGATTAAGTAGCTTGGACCCCATGTGGGACAATTAGGTGCGCTGGCGCCTCGATGTAATTGGAATGCTTTCGCTATTTTTTTTGTGCCTTTCGAGTTTAAATTAATCGTTCGTCCTAGGTGACTTCCAAAAACCACAACTGCGATTAGTTTTGTTTCGTGCCGCAGGCCAAAACAAATATTTCCCCAGCCCATATTTCCAAGCCATTCATACTCCAATATGAAATCCTTTGCTTCTTGATATGAAATCGGCTCGACGCACACGTTACTCGATAGTATGGGATTTGATTGAAAATTCTGATGTTGGGATTTTTCTTTTTTAATTAGGTATTGCCAGCATTCCATATCAACTAATTTTCTCGCGGAACTTGTATGCAGCAGACACAAGAAAGGTTGCTTGAAGTGTAGTAATGCAATGTTCGATGATATTCGAACTTGTTGTACCAATCATTATTGCCTTTAGAAACACAATTGTGAGAGTCATTGCCAAAATTGAGCAATAGACTTCCAAGTAGTCCATTTTGTAAAAAATTGAAATTGTTGGAGTTTTGAAACAGTTACTTTTGCTACTTATTACTATGCTGCCAAGCGGGTGATCTTTTATAGAGCTGAAATTTAGTGGAATAACTGTGCGGTTGCATTTGCTGGAGATGACGATTTCTTTCATGTGATGGGAACCTGCTTGTGTTGGGATATCCACCGAGAAAGTTGGGCAATTGCTATTTCCAGTATATGATGGAAACAAACAAACAATGTTAATATAGTAGTCGATATTTGCCTTTGGCTGATATATCGAGTGACAATTTGAGTTTTTAGGAGACAGCCGTTTTTCATCGAAGTGGCAGTTGTCTTCCGAGTCACTGGCGAAGATTTCTAGGTGCAAGAAACAACAGGTCCCTAGCCCTTTATTTTTAATTATGTCTGATAAGTGTGAAAGGTGGTTGCTCCAATCGGTACTCCGAACTGAGATTTCTTTGTAATTAGCCGTGCATTGGAAAGCTAAATGTTCGAGTGAAGTTTTGGATAGCTCTGCATGAGAGATAAAATTTCCAAGCTGAACGTTAAAAAAATGAAAGTCCCCGAAATTGTTTATATCCAGCACCTTTCCAGTGCGAATTGGGATAAACGTTTCATCTAACTCTATCCCATAAATAACGTCATTTTGATTCTTGTTTGTGAGATCAATTTCGGCGGAGATGAATTTTGTCTCGTAGCGGTACTCATTGCAGTGGCCAATTGGAGCAGCAATTGTATTAAGTAAATTCTTTAAGTGTAGTTCGTGTTTAAGTTTGGATTTGAGAATTAACATGCAAAGATAGTATCAATAAATAAAACTTTATTGATACTAGACGAAAGGTCAGAATAGACGATTCAATTATTCAAATTTAAGAGGGAAAACCGTCGAGATCGGATTGCCGGAGAAGCTTTTGAAGTCCACACGGCGAATGGCCTCGGTCAGGCATTTTTTAAATGAAACATCGCTGATTGTGGAGTTGGTCACAGAAGGGTTGCTGACCTTACCGCTGCGTTCGATGGTGAAGCCAACAGAGGCCTGGCCCACGACGCCTGGAGTTTTTTGCAACAGCTGTGTATAGCACTTAAAGAAGGAATTACGGTGTGTGCGTAGAGTTTCCTGGATGAATTCAGAAGTCAGGCCCTCGCCCGCGGATTTAGCTCCGGCAAAACCTTCCGTGGAAGGTGCCATGTCGGGCAGGTTTCCGCTGGCCGCTTGTTTGCGATAGTTTGCTTCGTAGTCATTCGCCGTCCAGCGAACACCATCGCGTGAAATCATCACGGACCCATCGCGGCCCGCGGTTTCCATTTGCACATCACCGCGCTTGATCAGAATCACCTGGCGTCCGTACTCTTCATCCAGAGTGATCAGGGAATTTTCCTGAATGCGAATGCGATAGGCGGAATCAAACGTCATAGTGGCATCGCCATCAGGACCTGTTTCCACGGAGTCCAATGGATACAAGGAGGCCGTGCGTGTCAGGTTTTCTTTTTGAGTCATGTTTTTGCGAAGTACGAAGACGGTCCCCATGTTGAGATCAACACGTGCCAAGGGGCGAACTGAGACTTTTTGTTTTTCAGTGAAATTGGAGACAAGGAGAGAGAGTGCGACACTCAATACACCAAGACCGATAAGAGATGGAATCAACAAGCTGTTCTTCTTCGCCATAGAGAAACTATAGCGAAGAAGTTAAAAGATGACAGCTTATTTTGCAGGAGTTGCAGTAGCTGCTGGGCTTGCTGCAGGTGTAGCTGCTGCTTCAACTGGCATCGCCGTAGTTGCTGCTGCCGCTGCATCAGTTGGAGCCGGAGTTGCTGCTGGAGCAACTGGAGCCGTCACAGGCAAAGAATCAACAACAGATTTAGAATGAGTAGAAGAAGTAAATACAGACAAAGCCAGGCAAGTTACTGCGAAAATAACTGCAGCCCAAACTGTCATTTTACCAGCCAATGATTGAGCGCCCGTAGCACCCAACAAGCTGTTTGAACCTGAGCTTCCGCCCATGCCCAATGCGCCGTTGCTTTTTGAATCTTGGATCAAAACTAGAACGATCAAAACAAGTGCAACGATGATATGGATAATTCCAACAAAAGTAGTCATTTCAAGTATCTCCCAAAGTCCCACAATATAGGGATAAAGCAGACCCTTCGTCCACCCAAAACACGGTTTCCCGGGGTTATAACGCATAATGTCGTGAGCGGTTGTGTTTAATCCCGGCTCGTTCGTACACTGAAAGTCATGAAAAAACTCATTCTGCCCCTGCTTCTCGTGATGTCCTGTTTGGTTGCCTGCACCTCGGATGAAAAGTCTCTAAAAAAGGCGGCGGAGGCGGCAGCTGCTGCTCAATTCAAGAGCACCATCGAAGAAGAGGCCAAAGGTTATCTGACCCAGTCGGATTCCTTCCTGAATGCGTATGTGAGCTTTATGGTGAAATTCGCGGAATTTTCTGCTGAAGACATCAAACTGAATGGCGGAGTTATGGGCAGCACCACGGTCTACATCACGTCTTATCCACCAGATGTCCGAAAGGGTATGTTAAAGGTTGCCGCGACCGTGTCGCCGGCGGCAGTGAATCGATTCAATTTCGCCAACGCTTACCAGTTGATCGCCAAGGAAACCGGCCGGCCCGGTGAACCCATGAAATATCTCTTTGTGGTTTATAATTTAAGAAAAGACACCCACGGGGATTGGGTGGTTCAAAAATAGACTGATTGCTGCCCCTTGTTGAGAGTCCTTTAGTTGACCGGGCTCCACGAATATCTGACAAAACAAGGCATGTCTTTTTTGGTATTTGAAGGCCTTGATGGCTCCGGCAAAAGCTCACTGATGAAGGCTCTGGAAGCAGAGCTGCAAAAACGTGGAATTCCCACATACATGACTCGTGAACCGGGTGGCACTCCATTGGGGGATGAAATCCGTCACATGATTTTGCGTAAAGAAGGCCCGGCGCCGACCGCACGCACTGAGTTGCTTTTGTACGAAGCCAGCCGCTCCCAACACGTGGATCAAGTGATCCGTCCACAACTTGAAAAAGGCAGTTGGGTTTTGTGTGATCGCTTTGCAGCAAGTTCCGTTGCTTTTCAAAGCGGTGGCCGCGAGATTTCTGAAAATGAAGTTGTGATGTTGAATAACTTTGCAACCGGTGGGCTGAAGGCACACCTGACAATTCTGCTGGATCTTCCGGTCGAGGAGTCCCGCAAACGTCGTCAAGGTCGTGGCGAGCAAAATGGAGAAAGCGAAGACCGCATCGAATCTGAAGCGGATACTTTCCATGAAAAAGTAAGACAAAGTTTTTTGGCGCAAGCGAAAGCGGATGCTGCCGCTTGGTTGGTTCTGGATGCCAAAGAAACTCCGGCTGTGTTGTTTGAGCAATTGATCAAAGCACTGACCGACAAAAAGATTTTGAAATAAGGAAGCAAACAAGTGGCAAGGCTGCTGGATTTTATCCTGGGACACCAGGAGACGATAAAAAAAATGACGGATTCCTTCGAAGCAGGGAAGCCCGGGCAGACTTTTTTATTTGTGGGTCCGGCGGGAGTCGGTAAAAAAATGACGGCCATTGGTTTGGCGCAGGCCTTGATGTGCCCGCAAAGCGCCCGTGGTTGTGGTCGTTGTCCTTCATGTTTCCGTGTGGCGCAAAAAGATCATGCGCATGAAAACCTGCGCATCATTGCTCCATCCGGGGCGAATATCAAAATTGAACAAGCCAAAGAAGTTCTGGAATTTTTAAGTCTGAAAAGCCTGGGCGGAAACCGCGTGATCATCATCGATCAGGCTCAGTTGCTAAACCCTCAGGCCGCAAATTCACTGCTTAAAACGTTGGAAGAACCACCAGATGGAACTTTCTTCTTTCTTATTGCTCCAAGTGTCGCGGGCATTATGCCAACGATTCGTTCGCGTTCCCGCATTGTGCAGTTTAAGCCTTTGTCGATGGAAGAACTGGGTAAGCGCGTGAAGGCACCAACCTGGGCGCTGAAATCGGCGGGTGGCAGTTTTGAAAAACTGGCGCAGCTGCAGGATGGTCCGGAACTGGAGCTTCGTGAGAAGTCCGTGGAAATTTTGAATGTCTTTTTGAAAGACAAAGATTTCCTGTTGAACGAGATGTGGCGCGCGGAATTCAAAGACCGTCAACAGGGGCAAAGACTGCTGTCCTATTGGGTGAGCTACTTCCGTGATGCCATCGTTTATCAGGAAGGTGCCAAATCCCAGATTGCGAATCTGGATCAGGCCCCTTTAATTAAGACCTTGGCCGAAGAGTCCCGCGAAAAACTGCTCGTATTGATTCAAAAAGCCCTGCAGTCGGAACAAGCTTTGGGAGCCAACAGGGATTCGCAATTGGTGATGGAAGAATACTTCATTACCAGCCAGGATATAGTGTAGAATAAGACCATGACTGAATGGATTGATGTTCACTGCCATCTGAATATGCTCGAAGAGGGCGTCGAAGCCGCAATACAAAATGCGAAGGCTGCGGGCGTTCGCAAAATCATCACGATCGGCACAGAGCTGAATGATCTGCCTTTGGTTTTGGATCTGGCTCATAAATACGCGCCGGACGTGTATTGCACTTTGGGGATTCATCCCCATGACGGCAAAACTTATACCGATGAAGTTGGTAAATTCATTTTGGAAAATGCACAGGATCCGGCCGTGGTCGCGATCGGTGAAATCGGTCTGGATTATTACTACGATCAATCACCTCGCGATGAACAGCAACACGCGTTCCGTGAACAATTGAAAATCGCAAAGCAGACAGGGTTGCCAGTCGAGATCCACACTCGCGACGCGGAAGAGGACACAATCGCTATCTTGAAGGAATTCAAAGGCGAAGTGACAGGAATCATTCACTGCTTCACGGGGACATCCTGGTTGGCAAAAGAAGCGCTGGATTTGGGTTTCAATATCTCTATCAGTGGTGTGGTGACTTTTAAAAACGCAGATGATTTGCGCAACACAGTTCGTGGCTTGCCTTTGGATCGCATCCACGTTGAAACAGATGCGCCATTCCTGGCGCCGATTCCGATGCGTGGGAAAAAGAATACTGCGGCTTACGTCGTTCACACCGCCAAATTCGTGGCTGATTTAAAAGGTGTGACCGTCGAACAATTGGCTGAACAGACAAAAGCCAATGCCTTGAAAATGTTCCCCAAAATTTCCTGGTAGTTTGATTACAATGCATTTAGCAATACATCTTATGTGCTGAGTTCCCGTGGGAATTGGACAATGGTCTTGTTCTTAAGCCGAGTTTCTCTCCGATAAATTGTTAAGAAATTTTATTTAACATCCCATAGGAGCAGAGGCTTGAGATCGTTCGGCGTCGTCTTGTTATTAACACTTTTTTCGATCGTGTCGATCGTACCGGGCCTTTCCAGAGCTTCTGGTCCGGGGGGATTTCGCACGACAAAAATGGGTTTGTTCCAAACGGTGTTTTCAGGCGACGAGGGAAAGTCTTTGGCGAAAGGCTCTCCTGCCGTAGGGGTTGAGTTTCTTCGCGATGCTGGTGGCGATATACTTCGGGGCTATATCAGAGGCCGATTTGGTAGTTCGTCAGGACAGCAGAATTTTTTGGATGGAACTGACGAGGTTTTATCTCCGTATACATTTTATTTCGGCCAAGGGGAGTTGGGTGGAATGTTCTTTCCCGTTCCGCGCAGGGATTCCGGAACAAATCTTTATTTGAGCTGCGGAGGATATGTCAGTTACAACCAGCTCAGTCTGAGTACTTCAGCCACGGTCAGCTCATTGAAGACTCATCAAACAGCGCCCGGCTATGGGTACAGTGCTGCTGTAGGAGTTGAAATGCTTTTTGGAATGAGTAAGAAACTTTTGAATTTTGAAATGAGCTATCGCCAGGAATCCGCACAACTAGCCGGTCAGACACGATTTGATCTTACCGGTCTGACGTTTTGTTTAAGTTACGGGTGGTAGGAACGAAAAAAGCCCCTTCGCAGGGGCTTTATTTATTTTGGCCATGGATTGTTGAATCTCCAGTCCTGAGCGAAAGTGAAATTGGGAACCCAGTAAACTTTGACGGTGTAGTTCATACCGCGGAACTGTTTGCTGCGAATCTCAATAATCGCTCTGGTGCCGCCGACGGTGCGCTCATCAATACTCCAGTTGCCGTTAGTGCCGTCGTGCCAGTTGCTGATCACTTCGTAACCAACAATCGTTGCGTAGTTGGTGTTGAAGACCACATCGTGTTCAGTCACACCGAAACCGCTGTTTTCCTTAACTTCGTATGTTTCCTCGAATACATCAGCGTATGGGAATGATTTCGTACCGAACATCCAGTTATTCAGGGATTTCGATGATTTTTGCAAAGTGTAGGGTTTTGGTTCTGGCATATTTAGTAAAGAACCGTAGGCATTCTTCAAATCCTGAATGCGGTATACATGACATTTTAATCCGAACATATTTTGTTCAGCGCCACGCAGGGAAATATCCTGCTCATGATCAATGGTCACGTCCTGTTGCCACTGAAGAATATTGATGTGAAGTGTGGGTGTTGCGCCACCATCGTCAGTGATTGATACAGTTCCCCAGTCGCGGGAACGATCATCCCGGAACTTTATCACTGAATTGCTTTCGATAAAATTGTATGAGTTGCCTGTAATTTGTAAGGCGATGTCGTCGCTGTTGGGCAGGTAATAGGTGAACTGACATTGTAGTTGCGGTTTCATCGCAGCTTGCGCTTCGGAATTTAGCAAAAGGCTTGAAGCTAGTAGCAGGGAAGCGAGTATTAGATTTTTCATGGGAACTCCTATTTGGTGTTTCTTGCAGGCATCAGCGCCTCACACAAATAGGTATCGTCTTTTTATTCCAAATGCTCCATCAGCACCTTTAAGGCATCAAAATTTGATACCCAGGCGCCATCAGGGGATCATTGCCGCCCCAAAGCCAGTCTTTCTTCGCGCTTAAACCAAGCGTAATTTGGTGCGACCTTGGCCGCCTGCGAGTGCTCCATGCAGGAGTGCTGACCGTTTTCCAGCATTCGACCGAAGTTTGCAGAGGTGACGCCAACGATTTTGGTGACGCCTTTATTGGTGTAAAACTGCGGTCCACCAGAATCACCTTGGCAAATGTGCGCGGTGGAGCTGGCTTTCAACAAATACAAATCATCCAGCTTGTCGTAGTTGCTATGCACCTGAACGATTCCTCGATGCAGGACTCCGACAGAGTCGCGCAGATTTTCACCTGGCTTGCCGGTGTAGTCGCGGGATCTGCCGTAACCATAGACGTACAGGGTTTTGCCGCCGTAGTTGGCATTGATGTCTGAATCCATCACCGCCGGCACAAAGCCTGAAGGTGCAGTGCCTTCAAAGACCGCCATGGCAAAGTCATAGTTGTAAAGGTTGTTGGAGTTGTACAGAGGATGCTTTTTGAAAACTACTCCACGACGGATCAGTGCAGGGCTTCTGGTTCCGAATTGATTCGCGAACACAACCTGAAAACCAACGAAGTTTTTAACGTGTTTCGTGTCAAAGCAGTGAGCGGCGGTAAGTATTGAGCGAGGCCCCACCAGGGCTGCTGAACAGGCGGTGCGAACTGTCCCCTGGGGAGTTAGTAGTTCGATAAACACCAAGCTTTTTGATGCCGGGGTGTTACGAGAAATAACGGGCGTTCCATTGATGACAGCGGAATCCTGGGCGGCCGTAACCGAAGATGTGTGGCCACCTTGGCAAGCAGCCACGGTCGTAAGTGATAACGCAACGAGAAGCAGTCTGTATTTCATAGCGCGTATTTATCGAACTCAGAAAACTTGGCAACTAAATTCGAAAATAGACCAGATTGCATTGAAGATCCTTGCGCAGTTTTACTTAAGGGTTTTAAGCTTAGGATGTGGAACGTCTTTTATCTGTGCAGCACGGTGAAAAATTTAATACTTTTAGCCACTTACTGGGGGCGTTGATCGCCTTTGTGGGAGTGGGTTTCCTGATGCACACGGCCTTCATTCGCCAAGACATGCCGCGCATTATTACATTTACGATATACGGCGTTTCGACCGTTTTAATTTATATTTTGTCGGTACTTTATCATTCTGCCAAAGGCGAGCAAAAGCGCACTTTTCAAAAGCTCGATTACATCGGCATTTATTTTAAAATTGCCGGAAACTATACGCCTTACATGATTTTGGCGATCAGTGGTGTCGCTGGGTACTCAGTTCTGTTGGTGGTTTGGGGTTTGGCTTTGCTCGGTATATATCTGGAGGTTTTCAGGAAACCGAAGGGTGCCACCTTGCGTAATATTTTGTATGTCACAATGAGTGCTTCTGTGATCCCTGTTCTGAGTGACCTCTATCAAGCGGTCTCAATGTGGGGATTCACTCTGATCATGGTGGGCTTTTTGGCCTATGTGATTGGTTTCATTTTCTTTTTATTCGATGAAAAAATTAAACATGGCCATGGAATCTGGCACATGTTCGTGATCACCGGAAGTATGTGTCAGCTGATTTGTCTGCTGATGTTCGTAGCCTAAAGGTTTCCGTTTAAAAATACGTAATAAAAATTGGAATTTCTTTTCAGTGGAATTAGGGCCAGTATGGCCCCGATTTTAGTGGCACGAACTTTGTTATAGGGTTCATTGCGACTTAAAACTCCTATCGAAAGGGAACCACTTATGAAAACAAATCACCTGATTCTTGGCGCGGCACTCTTCGCCTCTGTCATGCAAACTTCAACTGTAGCTCACGCGGCTTTCGATAAGGGAGATGTGGGCACAATCATCGGTGGTGTTATCGGGGGCGTTGCTGGTTCCGGTTTTGGAAAAGGCAACGGCAAAACGGCGGCAACTATTATCGGTGCAATCGCAGGTTCTGTGATCGGTAACAAACTTGGTCAAAACATGGAAGACAACGATCGCCGCGCTTATGGCGAGGCTCAACGTCGTTCTCTTGAGGGTAACATCGGTGAGAATTGCGGTTGGGATGGTGGCCAATATGGTTCTCGTTCCGGCGCGCGTGGATCTTTCAACTCCACTCGCGAAGGTTATAACTCTCGTGGTGAATACTGCCGTGAATATGTCAGCGTTATTGAAATGCGTGGCCGTTCGGAAAGAACTCAAGGCATTGCCTGCCAAGGTCACAATGGTTCCTGGTCAGAAACTCGCTCTTCAGATGTAAGCTGGGGCGGTCGCCCTGGTCACGGTCGTCCAGGCCGTGGTGATGGCGGTTACGGACCTCGTCCAAATCCACGCCCTCGTCCACCAATGCCACCTCCACCAAACCCAGGTGGTCGCTATGACCGTGCGGAAGTTCAGGTTTCCAGCATCACGCGCCGTACGGGTGGTGAGTGGGTTCGCCTAAGTTTTGCTTACCCTCAAGCTGTTGATCAGATTGAAGTTCGTACCTTGACGGCGGGTGTTCGTGTTCATGACGCGATTGTCTATACGCAAAGAGGCCAAAGACAATCCCTTTACAGTCTTCAAGGCCGCGGAACGATGTACGCAGGTCAAAGCGCGGTTTCTGAAAACTTCTACCGCGGTGATCGTGTGACTGCCATTGACGTCCGTTTGGAGTCCATGGGTGGCTACGCAGACGTCCTTTTGACAGTGTTCTCGTTGGACGGTTACCCGAATATTAACGTATCCCGTTTCTAATCCGGGTCTTCCGTTTATAAAGCCATAAAAGCCAGTCGGGACAGGGTGTCTAGACTGGCTTTTTAGCGTTCAAAAGCACATAGTGAGCTGTTTTTTTAAACAAGGAGCTCATTCATGGCAAAACTTCGTATTGGTATTAATGGTTTTGGTCGTATCGGTCGCGTTTTCTTCAGAGCCGCGCACGAGCAATTCGACATCGTAGGTATTAACTCTTTGGATAGCATTGAAGGTAATGCGCATCTTTTGAAATACGACTCTGCTCACGGCACTTTTGCCGGTGACGTTTCTCACGACGGTGAAAACCTGATCGTTAATGGTAAAAAAATCCACG
Source organism: Bdellovibrio sp. GT3 (assembly GCF_037996765.1). NCBI lineage: Bacteria > Pseudomonadati > Bdellovibrionota > Bdellovibrionia > Bdellovibrionales > Pseudobdellovibrionaceae > Bdellovibrio > Bdellovibrio sp. GT3. The sequence continues at coordinate 188,804 of NZ_JBBNAD010000004.1, forward strand.
TAACAAAATCCCGCAACCCAGCTGAAGTTCCTTGGAAAGCTTGGGGCGTGGACGTTGTTGTTGAGTGCTCTGGCGCATTCAAAAACAAAGAAGACTTCATGAAGCACATCGAAGGCGGAGCGAAACGCGTATTGGTTTCCGGTCCTGCTGAAAAAGGTGCAGACATCACTATGGTTTACGGTATCAACCACGAATCATACGATCCAGCAAAACACCACGTAGTTTCAAATGCATCTTGCACAACAAATTGCCTGGCGCCTCTTGCAAAAGTATTGAATGAAAAATTCGGTATCGAGCATGGCACTATGATGACAATCCACTCTTACACAAACGACCAAAAAATCCTGGACGCTCCTCACTCTGATATGCGCCGTGCACGTGCAGCTGCAGTAAGCATGATCCCGACAACAACGGGTGCTGCGAAAAACGTAGGTTTGGTATTGCCAGAACTTAAAGGCAAAATCGACGGTATCTCCGTACGCGTTCCAACTCCAAACGTGTCTTTGGTGGATTTCACATTCCAAGCTAAAACTGACGTGACTAAAGAAGCGGTTAACGAAGCTTTGACTGCGGCAGCTAACGGCGCTTTGAAAGGCGTTCTTGCTGTTGAAAAAGAAGAACTTGTATCTGTTGATTTCAACGGCAACAAATTCTCTTCTATCGTAGACCTTGCATCCACTATGACGGTGGGTCCTCGTATGGTTAAAGTTCTTTCTTGGTACGACAACGAAACTGGTTTCTCTAACCGTATGGTTGACGTTCTTAAGCACATGGCTGCGAAAGGTCTTTAATCAATGAGCGCAGGTCTTAAAGGCATTAAAACCGTTCGTGATTTCGCGTTGGAAGGCAAAGTTGTCTTCCTTCGCCTGGATCTGAACGTTCCAATGGAAGATGGCAAGATCACGGATGAAAACCGTATCACGGCTTCACTTCCAACTATCAAGTATTGCATGGAACATGGTGCGAAGATCGTTATGGCTTCTCACTTGGGTCGTCCAAAAACGAAAGACGATAAAGAGTTCTCTCTGGAGCCTGTTGCAAAACGTCTTCAGGAGCACTTGAATGCGGAAGTGATCTTGGTTGAAGAACCAGATTCTGATGCTCCAGTTCACTTGTTGCCATCTTTGAAAAAGAATCAATTGATCCTTCTTGAAAACGTACGTTTTGAAGCGGGTGAAACGAAAGACTCTATCGAGTTCGCACAAAAAATCGCGAACTACGCAGAGATCTACATCAACGACGCGTTTGGTGCCTCTCACAGAGCACATGCGACGATTCATGCGTTGCCGTCGGTGATGAAAGAAAAAGGCATTGGTTTCTTGATCGAAAAAGAAATCAACATGCTGGATTCTCTTTTGACGAATCCAAAACGTCCGTACATCGCCGTAATGGGTGGTGCAAAAGTTTCCGACAAAATGCCGGTTATCGAAAAATTGATGGATATCGTTGACGGTTTTATCATCGGTGGCGCTATGGCTTACACATTCTTGAAAGCTCAAGGTGTGTCTGTTGGTAACTCTTTGGTTGAGGCTGACAAAGTTCGCTACTGCAAAGAAATGATCGAACGTATCGCGGCTCGCGACAAGACGATCCTTCTTCCGGTGGATCACGTTGCGACGAAAGCTTTTGGTGATGTGGCGAATGCTCACACGACAAAAGACGTTGTGATTCCAGACGGCGAAATGGCTTTGGATATCGGTCCACAAACTATCCGCAATTATTCTGCAGCTCTTAAAGAAGCGGGCACTATTTTCTGGAACGGTCCAATGGGCGTTTTCGAAAATCCAGCGTTCTCTAAGGGGACTTTTGGCGTAGCGAAAGCGATCGCTGAATCCAATGCGACTAAAATCGTTGGTGGTGGTGATTCTGCGGCGGCGGCTGAAATGTCGGGTTATGCAGATAAGATGACCCACATCTCTACAGGTGGCGGGGCATCCTTGGAATACCTTCAAGGCGACAAACTTCCAGGTTTGGAAGTCCTTCGTACGAAAACTCGCCCAGCGAGCAATTACGAGTAGTATCTTTGGAAGGCTCCATAAAAGGAGCCTTTCTTTATTGAGGTTTTTATGAAAAAGATTTTTGCGGGTAACTGGAAGCTTTTTAAATCTCCGGCGGAGACTCGTACTTTTTTGAATAAGTTCAAAGAGGTGATGGGTTCTGTGACCGGGGAAGTTGTGTTTTTCCCTTCGGCTATTTCTTTGGAAGCGGCTTGTGAGGCGGTGAAGGGTTCTGCTATCAAGATTGGTGTGCAGAATGCTTATACTCAGGCTTCTGGTGCTTTCACAGGTGAAAACTCAGCACAAGTTGTGAAAGAGATCGGTGGAAACTATATTTTGATCGGTCATAGCGAGCGTCGTTCTATCTTTGGTGAGACGGATGCTTTGATCGCTGACAAAGTGGCCTATGTTCAATCTTTGGGTCTGACTCCGATGTTGTGCATTGGTGAAACTTTGCAGGAGCGCGAGGCGACTCACACGTTCCGTGTGCTGGAAACGCAATTGTTGTTGGGTTTGGCTAAAGCTGACAAATCAAAACCGATTGTTGTAGCTTACGAGCCGGTTTGGGCGATTGGCACTGGCAAGGTGGCAACTCCTGAACAAGTGGCGGAAACGCACACGGATGTTCACAACATCCTGACTAAAATGGGCTTCACAGCGCCGATCCTTTACGGTGGCAGCGTGAAACCGGATAATGCCGGTCAACTGATCAAGCAAGCACACGTCAGTGGGTTCTTGGTTGGTGGCGCTTCACTGGAAGTTGATTCCTTCCACAAAATTGCGAGTGTTTAGTGAAAAGAGAGCTGATGAAGCTCTCTTTTTTTATTTCTAACGTACAGGAATAAGAAGGACTGTTTATGAACGTATTTCCGATTCTGTTCGGACTTTTCGTTTTCGTTCAAGCCAATGCCAAGGATGAAAAATCAGTTTTGCTGGCGATCTCCAAGACGGAACACAAGCTTGTGTTCGTCGATTCTGTGTCGCTGAAAGTCCTGGGTAAAGTTTCGGTCGGGGAGGATCCCCATGAAGTTGTGGTGTCCGATGACGGCAAGACCGCCTACGTTTCAAATACTGGAAGTGGGCTTTTTCATGAGATCAACGTCATCGATATTCCCGGAATGAAAGCCATGCCTTCAATAGACACGGGGGCGTTGTTGGGGCCTCATGGAATGACTTTCACCGATGGGAAGTTGTGGTTCACCTCTGAAGGTTCTAAATCCGTTGCGCGTATTAATCCGAAAGACGGCAAAGTCGATTGGATTATGGGTATCGGTCAGAATCGCACGCATATGATTCAAGTTTCTCCTGATGCGAAACAGATTTATGCGACGAACGTGGATTCAGGAACTTTAAGTATCTTGGATAATTTACTTCTCCCTCCGCCGATTCCTCCCATAGGCAAACCGTTGCCGACCGCGAAGCCGCAGATGGGTTGGTTACAGACGATCATTCCTGCGGGCAAAGGCGCTGAAGGCTTTGATGTATCTCCGGATCGCAAGCAGATCTGGGTCACCAATGCCCATGATGCCACTGTTTCGATTGTTGAAATCGCCTCTAAGAAAGTTATTAAAGCCGTGGATACCAAAGTGTTGGGTATCAGCCGCATCAAATTCACTCCTGATGGCAAACGAGTTTTGATCTCCAGCTTAAGAACAGGTGATTTGCTTATCTATGATGTTGCGACTTACAAAGAGATCGGAAAACTGAATCTGGGTAAAGGAGCGGCCCATATTCTTATAGAAGACTCTGGCAATCGTGCCTTCGTGTCCTGCACGCCGGCGGGTTATATCTCGATCATTGATTTAAATAAGATGGAAGTGGTCGGGAAGTTGGATGTTGGACTTCGTCCGGATGGAATGGACTGGGCGCAAATGTGATTCAGTCTTGAAATTTTCAATTCGTTATCTCCTAACGAGTAAAATAAATTTGGAGTGGAATCTGTGCTTGGATGGATGTATCAAACTTTTGAAAATTAATAAGACAGGAAAAATATGAAAAATTCATGGCTGGCAAATCCTAAAGTTCAATCTCTTCTGGCAAGTCTTTATAAAGACTCTGCGGATAACGATGCGGCAAACCGCAAGGAAGCCAATGAACTTCCGGATACAGCAACCTCTGCGGAGTTCTACACAGCTATGCGCAAGGTCTACATGGCGGTGGGTAAGGACTTCGGAAATATGTTGTATGCGCAAGCCCGTGCGACCAATGCAAAAACGATTGTCGAGTTCGGTACTTCGTTCGGTGTTTCCACAATTTATTTGGCGGCAGCGATCAAAGACAATGGCGGCGGCAAAGTGATCACGACGGAATTCCATCCGGAAAAAGCGGCGAAAGCAAAACAGAATCTGACTGAAGCGGGCTTGATCGAATACGTTGAGTTCAGAGTAGGGGATGCATTGCAAACCTTGAAGCAGGATCAACCACAGAATGTAGATATGCTGTTTCTGGATGGCCCCAAGGGCATGTACATGGATGTTCTTAAGTTGATGCAAGGACAATTGCGCAGCGGTGGCATTCTTGCCAGCGATAATACAGATCACGATGGTTTGCAGGAGTATCTGGCCTATATCAGAAACACTGAAAACGGTTATATCTCATCGGCGATGCATACGAAGCGTGGCGACCGATATCCCGCTCATGAAATCAGCGTGAAGATCTAAACTAAAAAGGCAGCTTGTGAGCTGCCTTTTTGTTATCCGTTTCCTTTGGAGTTTTCTCTAATGGCGTTTTGAATTGATTTCTGTAGATTCGAAGCCTCGGACGATGGAAGGGTCTTGAGTGCTTTTTCAAATCGCGCACGTTGTTTCACTGCAATGGGTGATACGATTTCAGAAGCATAAACCCAAGGGTCTTTTTTGTTGCTTGCCGAAGCGATTTTAAGAATTTCAGCAAGAAGAAGCTGATCTTCTGGTGATTCCAAATATGCTTTTACGGCTTCTTCCAGAATCTTGAAGGCCTTGTCCTGTTGTTTTAAGACCGGGTCATTCTCTTTGTCCAAAGACTGATACTTATACATGTCAGGTAATGCAGTGATGATTGTTTCGGCCTTCTTCAGGTCAATAAGGGACTGATCCGCTGAAACAGCCACGGCATTGAAAGTAATAGAAAGCGTTAATATTGCGGTAACCATGAAAGTTTTCATAATTAAATCATCCTATGGCTTAATCATTACGCCAATAATTCTGTACGGTTTTCCGTTTGCTTTGAATCTACGTGCTTTAGGGGAGGACAGGAAGCTATTGTCCGACAAAAAGTCGCTGACATAACCGCCGTTGGTTCCCCACTCCGTTTTAATCTGCACATCTCCCGCCTGTCTTTTGTCAGAGGTCTCATAGACGAGGACGGCACCCTTCGGAGCATCATCCGGAGATTTAATGATGCCTTTATAGGGTTCATCCATCAGGTTGACGAAGCCTTGAGCCTTTAAATCTCTGACTGCGTTCTTGGCAAAACCACCCGGAGGACGACTTTTAACCAAGCCACCTGATTGCAATGCTGTCTTCACATACGAATAGCACCAACCTGTGGAGTGGGGCTCCTTGTTTCGGACACCGGCTTTGATCGTTTTTGCGACTTTGCTGCTATTTGAATAGTTTGTCACTGTGGGAAAGTTTTTCCACTCATGCTCGGTCATTGTGTATTTGCGTTTTTTATAAAGATCAAAGTTTGTTTTTTTGGATTTCGTAGCCGCCGCAATTTCAGAATTCTCTTTGGGCTTCTTTTTGGCAGCATCATCCAAGGCTTTCGTTGCGATATTCTGCAGGTCATTGCGATTGGTTTCGCTGCTGCCGCAGGTACCGTTCAATTTACAATTTCCACCCATGCCGGCTTCTGTTTTTGCAGAGTCGGGCATAGCCTCATTGGGATCGACACTTTTATCTTCGTTCGACGGTGGAGAAGGCTGCGGGTCACCGGACTTGCGGGAGGATTCAGCCAATGCATTTTCAGGGTTTTGCAATTCCATGTCTTCGCCATCGCGGAACTTCAACCATGGATTTTTCTTGTTGTAGTAAACCCAAACCACGTCACCGACTTTGGTTTTTGATTTGCCTTTGCCAAGTTTGGTAATGCGAACCTGAACGGCGTAGGAGCCAGGAGAGTTCATGCGCGTCGTGGTAACCACTTCGGCTTTCGATCCCGTGGGGACTGTTGACAGGATATTTCTGGAGGCTTTTGTGAACTCAGGCGAGGAGCGACCGTTCACTCTGCCGTTGAAAACAAGCTCACGAATGTTGTCAGATTCTTGCGCATGTGCGAAAGCTCCAAGCAACATCAATGATGTCGTAATCAAGAGTGTCTTAAGTCGTTTAATCAAACAATACCCCTCACTGGACTTTTCGGCGAAATGGCCAAAATCATGAGTGCTTTTGAGTATTTCGGCCACTTTCGGGGAGTTTGTGCGACATAATATTTCTGAGAGAATTTTAGTATTTATCAAAAAAACCCATGATTACAGTACTTTAGCTTCATTTTGAGAATTCCAGGTAAATTCGGGGCTTTGGAAAGCCTCTTGCCCGAGGTGCTATTTTGGAAGAAAGTAGGTCCACCAACAGGAGTTTCGGTTTCCTATGAAAGTTACTTTTGAAGACATTCAAAAAGCGCGCGAGCTTATTAAAGATATCATCAGCCCGACTGAGATGAGTCACTCCATCAGTGCGAGCAATCTCCTGAACAGTGAAGTGTATTTCAAATTCGAAAACACTCAGCGTACGGGCAGCTTTAAATTCCGTGGAGCTTTCAATAAAATTTCAAATTTGAGTGCCGAAGAAAAAGCCCGCGGAGTGGTGGCAAGCTCTGCCGGAAATCACGCGCAAGGTGTGGCGTTGTCGGCAAGGTTGGCGGGCGTGAAGTCCACCATCGTGATGCCAGAGAATTGCTCGATCAGCAAAGCGACGGCGACTCGGGCTTACGGTGCGAACGTGATTCTTAAAGGTGAAATCTATGATGAAGCCTACGAACACGCACAGAAGCTTGAAAAAGAACACGGGTATACTTTCGTACATCCTTATCAGGACCCATTCGTGATCGCAGGCCAGGGCACAATTGGAATTGAAATTCTGGAGAAAGTTCCAGATCTGGACACCGTGATTATTCCAATCGGTGGTGGCGGACTTATCAGCGGAGTGGCGCTGGCGGTAAAAACCCTGAATCCTAAAATCCGTGTGATCGGCGTGCAAAGTGATCGTTCGCCGGGAATGGCCTGTCTTTACAACAAACAAACTCCTGATCAAAAAAAGAAACGGGCGGCAACGATTGCGGATGGTATCGCGATCAAGAATCCGTCACAGATTATTTACGACAGCTTTATTTCCAAGTATGTCGATCAGGTGGTGACGGTCAGTGATGACGAAATTGCCGAAGCGATTGTATTCCTGATGGAGCGTGCAAAAACAGTGGCCGAGGGCTCTGGAGCGGCGGCGATGGCAGCGGCCATGCATGCGGGAATTAATCTGGGCAAGAAGTGCTGTGTGATCATCAGTGGTGGCAACATCGACTTGAATATCGTCAGCAAAATCATTGATCGTGGTCAGGCGTTGCGTGGGAAATTGTGTGAACTCTCTGTGATCGTCGACGATTTGCCGGGGAACTTAAGTAATTTGACCCAGGTTATTGCGGCAGAAAAAGCCAATGTTCTTGAAGTTCGTCATGACCGTGTATCGCAAGGTTTGTCTTTGCGTGAAACCAGAATTGATTTTGTGTTGGAGACTTCCAGCATTGAACATGTGGAAAAAATCAAAAAAGCCCTGGAAGCATCCGGAGCTAAAATTATTTAGTTGGATCCGGTGTCGTTGAGTGGGGGTCCCAATCAGGGACTCCGTATTTCATCAGGATGCGCGCCAATTCACCGTTTTGGCGCATCTCTATCAAGCCCTTGGAAAAAACCTTGGCATATTCTTCCGACTTTTTATTGGCCGGGGAAAACGCCATAAACAGCTTTGCATCATTGGCAACTGTGGAGCTGACGGCTTTGTATTCGTCAGGATTTATTTTCATTTCGGCCAGAACCGTGCGCAGAACCAGCTGATTTTCGATGAAGGCATCCAGACGTTTGCTTTCCATCATTTTCAGAATTTGCTCCAGGGGATGTTCGCCCGATATGGATACAAAGATTTCCCGATTTTCATTGATGATGCGATCCACATCACCGCCGTAGGCATAACCGTTGATGACCCCAATTTTTTTACCCGTCAGGGAGGAGTAATCCTTGTAAGTCCAATTGGAGTCTTTTTTGACGAAGAAGAAATCCTGGCCAAGTCCCAGTGTTTTTGTCGGGAAGACAAAATCGGGGCAATCGTTATAGTTGGCACCCACAACGGCGGTGGCCTTATTTTTACGGGTTTCATTGACCGCACGGGCCCAATTGACCATCGAGAACTTTACTTTGTGGCCGGCTTTTTCAAAGATTTTGGTGGCGACTTCAACCATATACCCTGGAGCCGAGCTGCTGTCGCAGACGTATGGGCACCATGCATCGGATCGAACTAGAATCGTGTCAGCTTTCGCCGGCAGCGACTGAATTCCGAAGATGAGTATGATTGCAGACACAAGAGTTTTCATTTCAAGCCGCCCCTAATTCTTACGGCTGCTTCATTCGTTACCGTGTCTTTCAACAAGTTACCAATTCAAAATCAGTTATTACTAAGTTGTAACTGCAGCGGGTGGTCGAATTTAAAGAAATTGCTCTATGGATTTCAGAGGAGAAATAAACTAATTCTAGTGTTCCACGAGATTGTGTGAGATTGCTTTTTTCGAGAGTAATTTAGGTCGCAAAAAGTAGCTCTGTGAAACATAAGATGCTTAGCGCCCCTAACGGACGCAGTAGTTCTAGAAATCGACTTTGCGAACGAAGTGGCATGTGTATCCGCCCGGATTTTTCAGCAAGTAATCCTGATGATACCCCTCTGCAGACCAAAATGGAGAGGCCTCTTCAACTGTGGTGGCAGCTGGCTTGCCCCAAGCACCGGATTTGTCCACACGGGCAATGACCTTTTCGGCCGTTTGTTTTTGCTCTTCGGAGGTATAGAAAATCTCGCTGCGATATTGGGTGCCAATGTCGTTACCTTGGCGGTTTTCCGTGGTTGGATCATGGATTTTGAAAAAATAGAGCAGAAGATTCTCGTAAGACAGTTGATCTGGATTGAATTCAACTTTGACGGATTCAGCATGATTTGTCGTGCCGGTTTTGACTTCGTTGTAGGTGGCATTTTGGGTGTTGCCACCCATGTAACCCACTTCAGTCTTCATGACCCCAGGCAGTTTGCGTAAAAGGTCCTCCATGCCCCAAAAACAACCACCAGCCAGGTATGCGATTTCTGATTTCATGGAGCCCCCTTGTTTAAGCTATTCGACAATGACCTTTGTTTCCGGTCGGCCGTAGCCACCGCCAGATCCTGAGCAGAAGCTCACGATCTCGCCTTTTAGAATCTTTTGTTGTCCCAATACAGGCAAGCTCTTTGTTGTGCCTGCGTGTTCAATGGTGACCTCGGAAGGGTCCCCATGCGAGCAATTTTTTGGCAAGCGAGGGCGATGCAAAGTCATATCTGTCAACCACGCTGCTTGGAGATCTTCCAAGGCCTCGATTTTACAAATCATGCCGCGACCACCGTTGAACTTTCCTTTTCCACCGATGGAGTTGCGACGGTCGATACGGTGAATACGCACCGGGAACTGTCTTTCCAAAGTCTCGACCGACAGGGTTTCAATGTGGGCACTGCGTCCTTCAACTTCAGACGTTGCTCCCTGACCACCACCGATGCTCAGGAAAGTCTGAGTGGACTCATGATTCAGTTGCACCAAAAGGGGAGTGGTTGAGCTAAGTGATTTTTCATTTTTAGTGTGAATGTATGACAAAGCCAGATCGACAGCCGTTTTCAGTGCCGCCACTCCGCAGGTCATTCCCTTCAAAGTTGACGCCGGGTACTTGGCCATCAACCAGCAGCCCGCGGGCTTGGTGACTTGTAAAATTGAAAAAGAACCTGTGTTTGCATAGCGATCAAAGCCGTAGAAATCACTGATGGCTTTAAAACAAGTCCCATAAGCCGCTGACTCTGTCAGGTGCAGGGTTTTGGCAGCCGAAGTGCCCCCGAAATCCATGGCAACGCGTCCGTCCTGAATTTCCAGATTCAAGCGCAGCAATTCGCCACTATCCAAAACAACATCAACCCGCGTTTCACCAGAGGCTCTTTCGGAAATCTTTTGCACCGCCAGTTTCTTGGACAGATGCAGATAGTCTTCGATCAGTTCGCCGGTGACGGAAATTCCAGTGCCTTCGATTGTGTCATGCAGCTTTTGAGCACTGGCAATCATGTCTGCGCATTGTACTTTGATCCACTCCGTGAAATTCGCCGGGCATGCAGGGTGAGCACTCATCGCTCCCAGAATCATTTCATTGAGCTGACCTTTTTGGCGTAAAGGAGTCGGGGGAATTCTGAGGCCTTCTTCTTCGACACTTTTTGCGAACTTGATGTTCTTGTTCAAAGTTCGGCGGTTGACCCAGATCAGATCTTCGGAAACGGCCATGATAAAAGTGATTTCATCCAGGGTCGTTCCACCGCTGTAAGGATCGTTCAATAGGGCAATATCGCCTTCAGCCAATTTCAAATACTTTGAAGCGGTGTTGGCAGCCGTCACCAAAGTGCCATAGGAGACCGGGTTGCTTCCACGTACCATGAGTACGTCATTTTCAGTTGTAAGCAGGGCTGATTCGCCTTGCAGGAAATCAGAAAGCAAAGAATGAAAAAGTTCGATATGGTAAGACATAAATTAAACCTTCGCCTTCATGCCCACCGCAACCACGGCGCGGGCTTCAGCAAAATCCTGATCATCAATAGTGGCATTGCTGTCTTTTTTGAAACCATTTGCAAAAAGCTCAGCCAGGGGGCCTGTGACTTTGATTTTTTTATTCTGGCGATGCAGAAGGGATTCCATCACGATTTTCTGCATGCCCAGGCTTTGCATTTCTTTGATCACAGTTGAAATTTCAAGATTGCGATCATAACTGGATTTAACCAGAGTCAGAAGAGCGGTTTTAAATTTTTGAATTCCCGCAGCCACAGTACGATCCTGCAGTCCCTCTGTTTTGGTCAGTTTGGCGTTCTCAGTCCAAAGATCAATCAGTGTGGGTTTTTGCCCGCGACCGATACTCATTGGGCCGGGTTCCCAACCCTCAATGCTGTTGCTGAAATCAAAGTGTTTGAATGAGTTCAGTTTTAAACCCATTGTCGGTTGAATCTTCAGTGGACGAATTTGCACACTTTTGATTTCAACTTTGCCCCAAGGACTTTCCCAGGTGTTGCTCCACGAGTTGGGAGAGATCAATACAAAGTCCTCAAGTCCCAGATGCAAAACATCCATCTGGGATTTTTGATACTGCAGTCCCAGCGCGCTATAGGAACCAAATAGACTGCCCACGCATTTGTGAGTCTCGTCCTGAAAGATTTCACCTTCAGCGCCTACGAAAAATACGCTGGCCTCGGAGACAGCATCTTTCATGCCCTCAAGAAGATCTTTTTTCAGATCCTGAAACAGGCCGGAGACAGTGGCGTTAAGCGCATTTTTTCTCCAACGAGTGACCTCGTCCTGATTTTCAGTTTTTTCAGGGATGTAAACTTCGATGCCTTTTGCCTTGAACAACTCAAGCGCCTGCTTTTCATGTGCAGGATTGATGTTCGCATGCAAAAAGTGAAGACAGACCTTTTTGATATTCATCAAAAGAATTTTTGCGGCAATGCCTTCAATTTCCTGGTCGTCCAACGGATGCAGAATCTGACCTGAAGCCAGCACTCTTTCGCGGACGGAAAAATGCAGTTCGGAAGAAGTGAGTGCTGATCCTGAGCAACCGCGAAGTTCAAGCCAGTTTTCAAAACCCTCGGTCGTTACATGTGCAACGGCACCGGAGAGTTTATAATCCATGAGTTTGTCGGAAATTCTCAGGCTCACGAAAGCTTTGGCAATGCCTTTGTCTTTGTGAGTTGAAAGGAATTGTTGAAGAGAATTCTTTAAGTTCTCACGGGACAGGTAGGCGCGTTTGGCTGCAACCGTGTTTGATCCATCCAGCAGAATATATTCTGCGAAGGATTCGCCCACACTTACACCTAACATGAAACTGTTTTGCATTTTTAAACGCTCTCTATTGAAATCGCACTAGAATGTGTTAAAGCTAGGCGATCAGATATAGCAAAGATATGGCCGTAAGAAAAGGATTGTTACGTGAAGATTTCTCCAGAAATTCTAAATCTAGTACCCTACAAACCTGGAAAACCGATCTCCGAGACTCAGCGCGAATACGGCTTGAAAACCGTTTATAAGCTTGCCAGCAATGAAAACCCGCTAGGGCCGAGTCCTAAAGCTATGGATGCCGTTAAAAAAGCACTGGAGCACCAAAATCTTTATCCAGATCCTTCTCATTATGAGCTTTTACATACAATTTCAAAACAATGGGGTTTCCCGACAAATCAACTTGCAATCGGCAATGGCAGTGATGAGTTGATCGATCTGCTAACACGCATTTTCTGTGAGCCGAAGCAGGGGGTTTTGACTTCCGTGGCCGCTTTTAATGCCTATGAAGTGAGTGCCGCAGCGAACAGAGCGGCGATTCGCAAGGTGCCTTTGACTTCGGGATATCGTTTTGACTTGGAAGCGATTGCTGATTACTTCTTTGCCCATCCCGAACAGGATATCCGTCTGATTTTTGTTTCAAATCCGAATAATCCTACAGGAACGTATGCCTCCAAAGCCGAAATCGAATCTTTCCTGGAGCGCGTTGGAAATCGTGATGATGTCATGGTTGTCTTCGACGAGGCTTATAACGAATTTGTGCGAGCTGAAGACTATGCATCTGCGCAAAATTACATGAGCAAATACAATAACCTGATTGTTTTGCGCACCTTCTCGAAAATATACGGTTTGGCGGGCTTCCGCATTGGGGCGATGATCGCGCCAGCCGCTGTGGTGGAGGTTTTTAACCGTGTGCGCAAGCCGTTCAATGTCAATGATTTAGCGCAAGTGGCTGCAAATGCGGCCCTGCAAGATAAAGAATTCCTACAACGCTCGCAGCAAATTTGCTGGAAAGGGCTTGATTACTTCTACAAGAAATTAGAAGAATTAGGCCTGCCGTACATTCATTCCCAAGGTAACTTCGTCATGTTTGACACACTTCGTGACGCGGTTAAAGTCAATGAAGCCTTGCTTCGTCGTGGGATCATCATGCGCCCTGTTCTTAATTATGGGTTCAAGACGCATATGCGTTTGAGTGTCGGACTTGATCATGAAAACGAAGCTGCAATTGCGGCTTTGAAAGAAGTGCTCAAAGAGATTCCTATTTTGGCTGGAACACCGATTCCAACAGTTTAGTTTTCTCGGCATTTTGTGTAGATTGGATTTTTGGAGTGGAAATGGGATTAGTAGTAACGATCGATGGACCTGCGGCCTCTGGTAAATCTTCAGTGAGCCGTGAACTTGCCCACCGCCTTGGCTGGAAGTGGGTTTCTACAGGTGCCTTCTATCGTGGCTTGGCCTATGCCGCTATTCAATTGAATGTGGACCTTGATGACGTGACGGCTTTGGCTGAATTGACTCATAATCCAGTTTGGAACGTGAGCCTGGAAGCGGATCGCACGCGCGTGTATTTCAAAAATCAAGATGTAACAGACGCGATTGCTCACGAAACCGTTGGTAACTTCGCTTCCAAAGTCAGTCATTACCCTGAAGTTCGTAAAGCTTTGTTGGATGCGCAACGCAATTGCAGCAATGGTGAACATGGACTTGTGGCGGAAGGCCGTGATTGCGGAACAGTTGTATTCCCAACAGCTGAAGCCAAAGTTTATCTGACAGCATCCTCTGAACACAGAGCTGCTCGTCGTGCGACAGAGTTGGGTCTTGATCACGGTGACATGGTAAAAGCGCAAAAACAACGCGATCACCAGGACTCCACTCGTAAAGCGGCACCTATGTCAGTTCCGACAGGCGCTTTGGAACTTGATTCCACTGAATTGGACCTGCAACAGGTCGTCGACAAAGTCGAAGCTTTCGTAAAATCTAAAATCTAACGCAGGCAAATTGCTTTCTCCTGCGTTGCTTCTCGTCGGCATACAGGAGTATGCCTTCTCGTCGCGCCTGGGATAAAACAATTTTCCAGCGTTAGTTATTTTGAGATTGCATGCGCTGCTTGGTTTCAAGCAGCAGGGCCAGTCTTAGGTTCGCGCGATAGATATCCTCGAAGCGGCTTTGTGGGCTTTCTTGAATATCGCGCAAGTTTTGTTCTTCCATTTTAAAATAGGCATCCATGGCCAGACGAAGTGATTCTTTCATTTCTGGATCCTTGGTATTCAATGTTTCTTCAAAAATTCCCAGCTGGCCGGTTTTTGATTCCTTCTGGAATTCCTCGCGGATTTCAGACTCCCAAAGTTTGAAGTAGTCCAGCGTTTCATCATCCCAGTACTGCACATCCTTGCCGTAACGAGCCTCAAGATAACCGCGTTGAGCTGCAGAGAAACCGATGAAAGACCAATAAACCCGCGTCTCCATCATGTTGATATAAAGATTGCGCCACAGGTGGTTTTTGTTTTCCGATGATTTTGCCACGCGAACCTGCAGAAGTTCCTGAACCAGAGGTTGCTGCGACTGGTTTTCTGCTCCGATCGTCTTTAGTGAGCCCAGATAGAACATGACCTGGCTTGGTGACGGATCAATGATTCCAGGGATGTCGGTTTGTGCCTGTCCTTTCAAAGCTTTTACCACCATCGAAGCACAATCCAACGCCAGCGTGTAATTGCGATAGCGTTTCCCGGTTTGCATTTCCAAGTAGCGTTTCAATTTATTTTTTTGTGCCTGACCGAGCTTCAATCGCGCCGTCTGCATAACTCGCTCGGTTTTATCCAAGCCTGTCCATGCAATACTTTTTTGCAAAATAGTCTGCTCAGGTGTTTGACCTTGAGTCAGTCCTTCCTGAATTACATCGGCAAGCACATATTCGCGCGTGGTTTTAACCGTCATATGTGTTTGACCATAAGAATAGACCAAGCCGTCCATTTCAATGGCCATGTGTGGGAAGGGAACTGTTTCGTTATAGATTCGCACTTCGTCAGAGGCCAATTGGAACTTGGAATCATTCAGGAATTTTCCGGATTCAACCGTGGCGCTTGGGTCATTGAGTTGTTCGTACCAGTTGTAAGCTTCAATTAAGGAAACTGCGATGATCGCATTCAATGCATAATCAGCGACACGACGGATTTTAACCCAAGTGCGATGCTCATTTAAAAAGTCCTGACGCTCCTTAAAGATATTCTCGGCCTTGTATTTTTTTAGAGTCGTTACTTCTTCGGCAGTGGGACGGTATTTGGGATCGCGCCAAAGTTTTTTAAAGATCTTTTGCGTTGGAGTCAGACCACCCGGCAAGTCAATACCATGAGGGATCAGTAGCATGTATTTCAAAGGGCCATTGTACAGGGATTGCGTCAGGCGCAGGCCTTTTTCTTTCGCAGTCGGTGCCGTGAAGAAGTCCGGGGTCCCGCCACGAGTTGCAGAGTATTGGGCATATTGTTGCAAAAGACGAATCGGAGCTTCCATGGCAGCTTGATAGTAAAGCACTCCTTCGAACATTTTCATTTTGCGCGGGGAGGAAGTCATGAACGCAAGTTCATCAGTCGTCAAACGCTGTTTGTTTGAGCCGATACCGGAAATCATTTTCTTGGTGATCTCAGTAAAACGTTTGTCAGCAATCGGGGAGGAATTGTCCTTAGCCTCGGCCGCAAAAAGCTTATTATAAGTATACAGCGCTGACAGATGTTGAAGTGCCGTGGTGTTCTTCATGACAGCCAGCTTTTTATTCAAATAACTGTCGTAAGTTTCTGTGACCGTTTTTTCTGAAGAGAAAACCGATGAGCACGTCAGGGCCTGAGCGTGGGCCGCCCAAGGTACCAGTGCTATCATCATGATTTTAAGCAATAAGTGCTTCATATTCTCTCTTCACAAAAAACTGGAGGAGCCCCGAGAGGCTCCTCCAGAGTTATTACTTCTTAAGATTGAAACCGATCAAAGCCAATTTCGCGGAAACAGAACCCAGCATGCGCTCGATTTCTGTTCTTACTTGAGGGTCTCTAACGTTGTTTGAAGTCAACTGAGACTCAAGCAAAGCCGCCAATTGCAAAGCCATTTCTGTATTTTGGATTGCCAACTCTTTCGTGTTCGCATCAACTTGCTCGGAAGACGTCAAACCTTTGATAAGGTTGCGTACTTTCAATGCCGCTGTCGTCGCGTTGCGATCAACGATGTTTTTATCGGCCATCAACTTGATCACATCAAGATTGTACAGGCTGCTGTCTTCGCTGAATTTGTTTGCAACCGCCTGGCGGATGATGTCGTCATAGATAGCGATCTTAAGTTGTGATTGCTGGTCCGCATTCAAGCTGAAGATTTCAGAAAGACCGCGTACTTCCGCGTCGATGCGGGAGCGGATTACTTTGTCCTGGCCTAGGATGCTGCGCACTTGCGACATGGACATAGCTTCCTTGGAGTCATTCATCATAAAGAAGAATGAACCTGCCGCACTGGCTGAAGCAGATGAAGTACCTGAAGAAAGCATTGTGTGCTTGTTGATAAGCAATTTAATAACCGGCTCGATGATGCGCTCATAAGTAAACTCCATGGATTTGCCCGAGCTTTCCACGGATTGTTCGAGTACTTTATCAAGGCCGGTAGCGATCGAGAATTTATCAAGACCTTCAATAGAAAGTTTACCCATGGTTTGAATAGAGCGCAGAACCATCGTCAATGGCACCAATACGAATTCAACTTTTTTAACGGATTCCACTCCTAGATATCCAGCACCGATGGTCACGCTGGAAGTTGGAACTCCACCCAGATAAGCGGTACGCAAGTAAGTGTACTTTTTAGCTACAGCAGCATCAACAGCAACCAATTTGCCAGCGCTGCTTTCAACTTTAGTTGTCGCGATGATCAAAGATAGCAAAGTCGCTGTGGATTGATCCAATGCGATTTCTGAGGCTGTTGATTTTTTTACGGCTACGCTGCCAGTGATGGAAGCGTCTTCCATTGGGCTGCGTGCAGAAGCAAATGCGGGTGCAACCAAAGTCATTGCCGTCAATACAGATACTGCCTTTTTAGATTTCATGGGTCTCTCTCTTTCGTAAATCAGCGTCTCGTTTTGAGACGCGTTGTTAATTGGTTTCACGAGAGAGATTGAATGCAAATGAGTTTCCAGTGTGGGATGCAATGGATAGTGTATAAACCCAAAAGGGGTGTTTAAGGCCCGCGTAGTTCCCTAAAAGTGGCACTATGGTTATCTAATTGTAACCGAGCGAAATGACTAGAATTTGAGGGACTGTTTGATTCCTTCAATGACCAGCTTTTCTGCCGGATTCCTGCCGAATTCAGGGCGATAAACCAGACAGATTTCATCGGAGTAGGAGGGGAGATCTGCAACGGGTTTCAGTTTGAATCCGGATGCCGAGACTGCGCGTGAAGGAATAACTCCCAAACCCAGGTTTTCATTTACCATGCTGCAGATCAATTCCAAGCTGTCCGTTTGAATGACCTTACCTGGCTTGCTTTTCCATTTTTTAAAGATGGACTGAGTCTGAAATAGTTCCGTATTTGCAATGACGGTATCTTTGTCGACAGCGCCTTTACCCTGCCAGACAGTAACAGTGTCGGTTGCGAGCTTTTGAATTACCAGGTCTGGATTGGGGACAGGATTGATAACGATACCAACATCGATGGTGCCACGTTGAATTCCCAGTTGAATGTTTCTGGATAGGTCATGTCGCAGCTCCACGCGATAGTCCGGAGCTGCAGAGCGAATATGGCGCAGAGCTTTCGGGATCGTATACTGAGCCACCGTAGTGTGACAGCCGATGGTGATGCTTCGACCCGCAAAAAGGGCTTTGTCACTATCGGGGAATTCAAGTTCAGTCAGAGTGCGCAAAAGGATTTGAGCTTTGCCCAGGAAGACTCGTCCACTGGCGGTCAGCTCAATGCCGGTTCGCGAACGATAAAACAATATGGTTCCGGCGTCAGTCTCCAGACGTTTCAGACTTTCTGATAAAGCCGGCTGGCTGATTTCCAGTTTGGTGGATGCCTCCACAATTGTTCTGCAACTGCTGGTGGCTACAAAGTTCTCGATATCGCGGATTCTGTATTTCATAAGTATTTACCTATTGAAAGTATAGTTATTATCATATTTTACATATATTCCAAAACGAAATATCTCTACATGCAGGAAAAGGGGAATTTATGAAACAAGTTATTGGAATGTTATTGATGGTGTTCGCTACGTCTTCAGCTCATGCGCTCTCGATTAAAGAGACCAAATGCACAGGCGGTAATGGTTATGGTTTGCATCTGGTGCGCGGTGAACGGGATACGATGCGTGGGTTCATGCAAGATGCTTACAACTCCGCAGAAATTATCTGCGAGCAGGGTGGCTGGGGTTCTTTAACTTATCAGGGTCCGATGAAATGCATTGGACTTTGGCAATCGGCCTATGATTCAGACGGGCAGCCCACTAAGCGTATTGCAGAGATCACCATGCGCATGGGGGTAAATCTTCCGGATGCTACAGCCACTTATGTAAGGAACTGGGACGAACGCAATCCTGATACGATCGTTACTAAAGTACTTTCTTGCGAGGTAGAGATATACTAAGTCTGCTTAGGCGGAAATAGGCCCGGCCCTGTCATTTCTTCAAAGCAGAAACGCGAATCCCTGTTCCTTTGGAATAGGTAAGACTTGAGGGGCGGTCCGGTCTTTGTACCTCTGGTGGCATTTGGTTGTCCCGGAGGTCTTTTGTGATCAAAGTTTTTGCAGTGTCTGGTTTGATTTTTCTAAGCTCGTTCGCCCATGCTCAAAAAGAGGTGGTGGTGACTTGTCAGGGATCATTGAATCCGAGCATGAAGCCGCAGGAAAAATATTCGGTGGTTTTGAATGACGTGGGTGATGTGGTCCTTGAAGGGCAAGACGCGAAATCTTCACAGATCTATGTCAGAGTGGATTCTATTAGAGATATCAAGCGTAATGATGATTTTGGTTTGAACCTGGAAAGTACCAAGCGTCAGATGGGAATGGTATTGTCCCGCCAATCGATTGATATCGACTATAGAACGGGAAAAGGCCTGGCCCAAGATTCGTTGAATTTCAACGGTGGGTCCAAGCCTCGTTCAATTTACCTGGCTTCGTGCGCGCGCTAACTATTTAGTCTTGTAAACGCATGTACCCAGATCACGGTTGTCTTTTTTGTAAGTGACCGTGATTTCTTTAGCTTTGATTTTTACGATCGTCGTTGAATCTGATCTCACCTGACCTTGGCAGATTTCCTTATCCACACGGGTCAACACTGTAGAAGACGAATCGTCCATACGAGTGTTGCTCTGAGTGAATTCGCAATTGTCATCCAGATCCGACTGCATTTTGATATCTTCATTTTTCAAAGGCAGAATATCAGTGCCGACAGTCAATGTTTTCAACTTCAGATCTCGCTTCGCAATTTCAAAGTCGTTGCAGATGTCTTCATCACCGCTGGTCATTTTATAGGTGCCCAAAGTCAAATCAGGAATCGATTGGGCTTGCGCCACACCTGAAAATGCGATCATGGAAAAGCAAATAAGAGTTATTACTTTTGAAAACATAGTGCGAACCTTTCCATGTGCGGAAGCATTTGACGTTTAACGCGATGACCACGTGTCGGGCCCCAGTATTTGTTTCCGGTTGTGGCTGTACTTCCACGAGCCAGCTGCGTGTCTTTCATTATCTCAATAGCACACTTGGCTTGTCCAGCGGCTGTTTTCACATTGGCACACTCCGGCCCCCGGCTGGCGCGAATGATCGGGCTCAGTTCGACTGTCCAGATCCCTAAACCATCTGTTGGATTCAGGCGTTTTCTATTGCCATTTCTATCGGTGTAGAACTGACCGTGTCTTAATCCTGGGTTACAAGTCGAAGATTCTTCCTGACCCAATGAAGTCCAAAACCAATTCCAGGCTTTCAGTTTGTTTTCCGTACTAAGATTATTGAATCGTGGACACAATCCACCCAGAGCATTGCTTTTCAAGTAGTATTGGCTGTTTCTGGCGTCCGCCATTGTCGACATCATGTATTGACCCAACTGATTCGGGCTGCCTTGGGAGTTCATAAGTAGATTTTGACATTGGCTGGTCATGCCACGGGATTTTTTACCAGAAACTCTTTTCTTTAGAATAACGGCACGTTTGCCTGATTGGGTCGAAGGCTTTGAGCAGTTCACGCAGGAATCATTTGCAACCTTGGTGGCATTCGATCTGTTGATAGCTTCAATGGCTTCTTTGTTAGCTTGGTCTTTTTTGTTTTTAAAGTCAGGATCTTCAATCGCCGGCTTTTCTTTTTCAACTTTCGCGGCTTTTGCCTGAGTTGATGTTTTGGTTTTCTTGCCTGAATTCCAATCTGAAGGCATTTCTTCGTATAAAGACAGATCTGAATCACCATCGCGATGGTAGACCCACATCTCGTCACCTTGATTGCGACCATTCATGACTTTGATTTTAATTCCAAAACTGCCGGAGCGAAGTTTTTTGGTTTCAAGTACTTGTCCACGAGTGCCGCGGGAAAGTGTCGTCATAACGTTGCGGTCACTGCTTGAAAAAGAAGCTGATGAACGCCCATTAAGCATTCCATTCAACTCAACATATTCTTCAGTGCCGGTAAAACCCGCCAACAAAGAAATGCTCAAGGTGCCTATCAATATTCTGGTTGTTAACTTCTTTAGTTCCATGAAGTCAGGTAGTGCAAGGATCAGGCACGCCTGGCATCATGAAACTTCCAAGTATTTACATTAAGTTACTGGATTCCGCCCGAATTCCATGAGTATCAGAATGAGGCGAAATCGCAGTTTTGTCACCGGGCTGTCAACAGACTGAACAGGGGCATCAGTGATGCTTAAGGCTCTGTTCCTCGCTTAAGCGGCCCAGGTTTCGTCCAGCCATCACTTCAGATGGACTGCCCAGGAATTCCAATAGGTCGGAATTAAAGCGCTCTGGCTGCGTTTGCGCCAGCCCGTGATCGGCTCCGTCATAGACCTTAAGAGTCGCGTTCGGAATTAGCTTCACCGCCTCAATGGCAGAGGCGCCGATCGGCACAATCTGATCGTCGCTACCATGAATCAGTAAAGTGGGAACATCGATTTTCTTGATGTCGTCGGAATAGTCCACTTCTGAAAACTGCTCGATGCAGTCCCACTGAGCCTTGATTCCACCCATCATGCCCTGCAGCCAGAAGGAATCACACAGTCCTTGGGATGTTTTATTCATCATGCGGTTGAAGCCGTAAAACTTTTTCGACAAATCCTGATAGAACTGCGACCGATTGTCGGCGACTCCCTGGCGAATATCATCGAAGACCTCTTTGGGAAGGCCGCCGGGATTCTGGGGCGTCTTCAGCATCAGGGGAGGAACGGCTCCGACCAAAACAGCCTTCGCAACACGGGTTGTGCCATGGCGGCCAAGATATCGAGCCACTTCACCTCCACCTGTGGAATGACCGACCAGGATAAGATCGTGCAAATCCAATTCATCAATGAGTTCTGCCAGATCGTCGGCGTACTGATCCATATGGTTGCCTTCCCAAGTTTGGCTGGATCTTCCGTGACCACGACGGTCGTGGGCTATCACACGATAACCTTCATGAAGCAGAGCCAGCATCTGTGACTCCCAGGCATCCGAAGTGAGTGGCCAACCGTGAGAAAACAGTACGGGCTGCCCTTGGCCCCAGTCTTTGTAAAAGATCTTTGTACCATCGGAGACAGTAAAGAATGAACTCATGTGGGTTTCCTTTCAGATAATCCGTTTTTGCTTTACAGATTAAAGCTAACATTCAGTGATGCCGGCGAGGGACGGAATTGCTGTCTGCATGAGAAAATGCAGATGCTCATACTGTAGGGTGACATGTTATGAGTTGCTGGCAGCTTGTTTCTCGGCGAAAGATCGCAGGGTGTAAGTCAAAAAGAATGCCGTGGTTATCGTTACCAACTTGATGAAAATTTCAAAGATCTGTTGGAATACTGGCAGATTCATCCAGTACATCTCACTCAGTATCAGCACCGTGATGCACAGTAAAAAGTTTCCGATGACGATCCAGTTGATGAGTCGTACGGAAAACACCAAGGGCACAAGCGCCACCACGGTCAAAGTGATATTTGCATTCTTTGTTGTCGCTGCAAAACTGGTTGTCAGAGTTACACCGAACAGCATCAGGAGGCATTGGATGATGACGGCGGGGGCGTTGCGGTGCTCTTCGCGAAACATGCGGGCTCCCAGCATTCCCAAGAAGGCGATCACAGCCAAGGTAAAAATATTTGGCCTGGAGATATCAAAGGCCAAATAAAATATGCAAAAAGCCAGGCAGGCAATCCAGATGCACGTCAGTAAATATCGGGCCATCGTGTTTCGATCGGTCATTTAAAACCTCTCCGCCAGAAGCAAGGCTTTGATTGCAGTGGCAGTGGTATAAGCCGAGGAACGCCACACGACCGGATATCGCGCCACAAAGGTCGCCGCAAAATAAACTTCCCCT
This sequence comes from Bdellovibrio sp. GT3, assembly GCF_037996765.1. Classification (NCBI taxonomy): domain Bacteria; kingdom Pseudomonadati; phylum Bdellovibrionota; class Bdellovibrionia; order Bdellovibrionales; family Pseudobdellovibrionaceae; genus Bdellovibrio; species Bdellovibrio sp. GT3. Next base: position 211,357 of record NZ_JBBNAD010000004.1, read on the forward strand.
GGCCAATAGACAAAATCATGCCGGTCACGCGCACTCATGCCTGCCAGATATTTGGCACCATTGCGTACCGCCTGACGGTGGCGGGGATTTTCCGGGTCACCCAATTGCGCCAGGGCACTAAGAGCCCACGCGGTGGATTGAATGCGATCGGGACGGGTGAGGTATTTATTTTTCCATCCGCCATTGCGTTTTTGTTTTTTTAGAATGAAGGCGACGATGGCATCACGTGATGGCTCTAGGCAGCTGCCACCCTTATCAATAATTTCAGCCATTGAGTAAGGCAGGATGTAGCGACTGGGATAGTACATGCCACAAAAGAAAAAGTCTTTTTGCAGGGCCATGCGATTAAGGTGGCGGCAGGCGGCTTTGTATCCCGGGCCCTCGGTGTTTTTGGTCAGAGTCAGCAATTTCAAAACATTGGCATTCACGACGCAATCAACGTCATTGCGATTGAAGGGGACGCGAGTGCCGTTGTGGGGCTTTGAAAAAAGATTGCGTGGCATCTTGGGATCGTCTTCATTCCAAAGCCACGTCAAAAAGGCTCCCGTGTTTTTTTGTCCCTGACCGGCATTATAAACGTGCGCTTTGCGATCCACATCACGGGCCAGCGAAAAGGAACGAAGCACGGAGGCGGGCAAATCCTGATGGCTGTTTTCTCCGTGTTCAATTTTATTTAGATACTGCATTGTCGCGTAGGAGACAGAGGTGGTGTCAGCATCCGGTGGAATATTCGCAAAGCCTTTGAAGCGCGGAGCGAGATACATGTAGCGCGGCTGTCGCACTTGAACTCCGCGATAAGTTGTCGGTGGATAAAAATTAAAAAGTTCTTTCCAGTAGAAGTTGTTGAAGCCCTCCACGGTCTTTCGGATCATCGGTGGAATATTTTCGTGCTCGGGGGCCAGGAAATAAATCTCCGCCAAAACATTGGCGACAGAAGCTGCGACAAATGCGGTGGGTTCGTCATAGGGGTGATTGAACTTACCCACGCCCACGGCACTGGGCAGATAGGAAGTGACTCTCGCCACCCACTGGCCCGGGTCATAGCCTTCTTTCCCGGTGGTTTGATAGTGCTCGATAAAGCGCAGCCCCGAGGAAATATGGCCCCGATATTGGGGTCCTGCGAAACAAAGTGAACTGGTGGAAACCACGAACAAAAGAATGAAAACTGTTTTCACTTTGCCTCCCTAGCTCTCAGATCAAATATGTTCGAGTTCAGCAGGGAAATTGGGGGATCGGCAAGAGGCCCTGTTAGCTTACATTTAGACACCTTTTGAAAAGGCTAACGAGTCGCGTAAAACCTTTGACTTCCGCCCCCTTAGCTCGCTAAACCATTGGTTCGCCAAAGGCGAAGAAAGGTACGGGTAAGGTCCTCGAGGCTTTACTACGTGGAGGTATTTAAAAAACGATATGACAAAACAACTTAACAAGGCTGAACTTGAAAAACAGAAAGTGCTAGCTTTCTTGGATGCAGAAGATTCTAAAGTCGCTGCTAATCCTGGCATCTACGGTGCTAAAAAATCTGAAAAAGGCGAATTCGATTCTCTATTCGAAGCGTCCATGAAAGAGCAAGATTTCAAAGTCGGCGACGTTGTTACTGGTACAGTAGTGGAAGTTCAATCTGACTACGTTCTAGTGGACATCAACTACAAGTCTGAAGGTTTGATCGCTATCAATGAATTCCGTATTGTTGACGGTGTTCGTGAAGTGAAAGCTGGAGACAAAGTAGAAGTTCTTATCGACCGTATCGAAAACGAAAACGGTATGATCGTTCTTTCTAAAGATAAAGCAGACATGCTACGTGCATGGACTGATATCTCTAAAGCAGCAGAAAACGAAGAAGTTATCGAAGGTACTGTTGTTGCTAAAGTTAAAGGCGGCTTGAGCGTTGATATCGGCGTTAAAGCATTCTTGCCTGGATCTCAAATCGATCTACGTCCGGTTCGCAACATGGACGTTTACTTGGGCAAAAAGTTCAAATTCAAAGTTATCAAATTCAACAAAAAGCGTGGCAACATCGTTCTTTCCCGCCGTGCGCTTCTTGAAGAAGAACGCGACAGCTTGCGTTCTCAAACTCTTGACACTATGGCAGAAGGTTCTGTTGTTACTGGTATCGTTAAAAATATCACTGACTACGGTGCGTTCATTGACCTTGGTGGCATGGACGGATTGTTGCACATCACAGACATGTCTTGGGGCCGTGTAAAACACCCTTCTGAAATGTTGAATGTTGGCGACGAAATCCAAGTTAAAGTTCTTAAGTATGACAAAGAAAAAGAACGCGTATCTTTGGGCATGAAACAGTTGCACAACGATCCTTGGGAATCTGTTAAAGCTTCTTACCCAGCAGGCACTAAGCTTAAAGGTAAAGTTGTTTCATTGGCAGAATACGGTGCATTCATTGAACTTGGCGAAGGCATTGAAGGCCTAATCCACGTTTCTGAAATGTCTTGGACTAAACGTGTAAAACACCCTTCTCAAATCGTTAACGTTGGTGACGAAGTAGAAGTAGTAGTTCTTGAAGTTGACACTGAAAACCGCCGCATTTCTTTGGGCATGAAACAGCTTCAACAAAATCCTTGGATTGAACTTAAAGAGTCTTACGCTCCAGGTACAATCATCGAAGGTGAAGTTAAATCTGTTACTGACTTCGGTATCTTCATCGGCATCGAAGAAGGTATTGACGGCCTAGTTCACATCTCTGACTTCTCTTGGACTAAACGTGTAAATCACCCAAGCGAAATGTTCGCTAAAGGTGCTAAAGTACGCGCAGTTGTTCTAGGTGTAGACATCGAGAACGAAAGATTCTCTTTGGGTATCAAACAACTTGAGTCTGACCCTTGGTCAAACATCGAGAACAAATACGCTATCGGTACACAACACGACGTTAAAGTAACTAAAACAGCTGATTTTGGTGCTTTCGTTGAGCTTGAGTCTGATATCGAAGGTTTGATCCACATTTCTGAACTTACAACAGACAAAATTTCAACTGTTGAAGACTTCATTAAACCGGGTCAATCTGTAAAAGCTGAAGTTATCTCTATCGACAAAGACGCTCGTAAGATCGGTTTGTCTGCAAAACTAGTTAAACTTCGTGAGTCAAAAGCTGACGTTGATGACTATGTTAAGAAAGCAACAGCAACTTCTAAATCAACTTTCGGTGACTTGTTCGCTGACCAGTTGAAAAACATGAAGACTGACGGCAAGCAGTAAGATTGGTTACTCCGACGCAAGTCGGAGTGCAAATCAGACGCCCAGCGTAATTGACTGAAATGTCTAAAAAGGGGAGCCTAACAAGGTTCCCCTTTTTTTATTTTCAGCAGGAGTCAGCAGCGTGGCGCAGAAGAATGGTTTCTTCAAAAAACTTATCATTATCATCCTAGTATTTATCGGTATCGGTGCTTTGCTCAAAGCAGGCTCTGGCTTCTTCGGCGAACAAGAGAAAACTCTTTCAGCGAAAAACACGATCCTGCATCTTGAGATGAATGGCGTGATCCTGAACGGGAAACGCTTCCTGAAAAACCTGAAAAAATATGCTGACGACAACCGCGTGAAAGCGGTGGTGATTAACATCAACTCACCGGGCGGATCAGTTGGTCCATCACAAGAAATCTATCATGAGATCAAAAAAGTTCGCGATGAATTGAAAAAACCAGTGGTTTGCGTGACGACGGGAGTGATGGCTTCAGGTGCTTATTACTCGGCTGTGGCCTGCGATAAAATTGTGGTCGCTCCGGGTGCCTTGGTAGGCTCCATCGGGGTGATCATGGAGTTCGCAAATCTTGAAAAGCTTTATGACTGGGCCAAGGTGTCCCGCTACTCCATCACTTCCGGAAAGTTCAAAGACTCCGGAGCAGAGTACCGCCCTATGCGTGAAGACGAAAGAACTCTGTTCCAAAGCATGATCAATGAAGTGTACGCCCAGTTTAAAGGGACCGTTGCTAAAGAACGCAACCTGAAAGACGACGTTGTGTCAGAATATGCAGACGGTCGCGTGTTCACCGGTGCAACGGCAGTGAAGGTGGGCTTTGCGGATCAGGAAGGTTTCTTTGACGACGCTGTGAAGCTGGCGGCAGACCTGGCTAAGCTTGGTAAAGACTATGACGTCTTTGAAGTGCCGAAGAAAAAAATGAACATCTTTGATTTTGGTGGCCGAGATGACGAGGACGACTTGAACTCCCTGGCGGAGTTTGCCGATGTTCTTAAAGGCAAAGCGGCAGTTGCGGCTGGGATCACTCCGGGCGTGAATATGGAAAGCGCTGTTAAATACCTTCTGCGCTCTCAGTACTTGAATCAGCCATTGTACATGATGCCAGGTTACTGGGAGTAATTGATGGCCAAAAAGAAAACAGTAAAAAAATCATCCACTAAGAAGACGACTCCGAAAAAGTCGTCTTCAAAAGTTTCTGGCGGTACCGTCAAGGCGACAATTTGTATTAATCATGAAATCTGGCCGATGGAGCGTGATGTTTTGTTCCGTCCGGATCGCATGAAATACGTTCGTAAGCTGATCAAACCGGAAGGCTGTGTCTTTTGTAACGCTGCCAAAAACGGTGTCTCCTTTGACAGTTTGTGTGTCTACAAAACCAAGCACTCCATGGTTGTTCTGAACAAGTTTCCTTATAACAGTGGACATGTTCTGGTTTTGCCACGACGACACTGCGGAGATTTATTGAAACTCAGCGATGCTGAATATACTGACCTGCAGGAGACCATCCGTGTGACGATGGCCGCGATCAACTCTATTTATGAACCAGGCGGAATCAACCTTGGTTTGAATCATGGAGCTGTGGCCGGGGCGGGAATTCCCGAGCATCTTCACTACCATATGATTCCGCGGTGGTCCGGGGACCTTAACTTCTTCCCATTGATTGCTGAGACCAAGGTCTTGGTTGAAAGTCTGGAGCAGACCTATGAGAAGTTTTTGGAGTATTTTAAAAAGATATGAATAGAGGCGTAAGTTTTCAAACAGCACCGCTAACTCCTGCAGTGAAGTGGTTGTTGATCATCAATGTGGCGATCTGGTTCCTTCTGCAAGTAATGGTGGAGGGATTCGCTAAGATTCCAGTCACTTCTTATCTTTCCCTGGTGCCGGGCAAAGTTCTTTTTAATTTCGAGATCTGGCAGTTGTTCACGTACATGTTCGTGCACTCCATGCAGGTCACGCACATCCTCTTCAACATGTTGATGCTTTGGTTCTTTGGAGCCGAGCTTGAACAGCGCTGGGGCACGAAGTTCTTCCTGACCTATTACTTCTCCTCCGGCGTGGGTGCTGCGATCATCTACTGCGTGGGTGTTTGGGGTTACGCTTTGGCGACGGGCTCAGAGACGGGCTTGATTGTTCCAGTGGTTGGGGCCTCAGGGGCTATTTTTGGTCTGTTGCTGGCTCAGGGGATTATCTTTGGCGAGCGCATTGTTTATTTCTTTATGCTCTTCCCGATGAAGAATAAATGGTTTGTGGCTTTGATGGGGGCGGTTCAATTTGCCTCCATGATGACTTCAAGCGTTACGGGCGGTGAAGTGGCTTATTTGGCCCATTTGGGCGGAATTGTGGCTGGTTTTATCACCCTTCAGGTAAAAGCCTGGTTTACAAGGCAGGATTTTAAGAAAAAGGCCAAGAATAAGGGCCGAAATCTGCGTCTGGTCGTCGATAACGAGAAGAAGTCGGACAAACCACCAAAATATTGGAACTAATCAAAGGGCCTCAAAAGGGCCCTTAGTTTTTGGGGCGGAGCACTGGACATTCCCCCGGTATTTCGCTATAAATTAGGGCGATTTATATTATTTAAAGGAGCACGCATGTCTTTGGCTGAAGCTAACAAGAATCTAAAATGGGACACTAGAATGACTGAAACTAAAATCAATTCTGGTGAGCTTAAAAAAGAAGAAATGCAAAAGCACCTTGAGCAGCTTCCAGATCTTGCTCACAACGTTGAGAAATTCACTATCGATGGTAAGTCTTCTTCTTCTGAAGAGTCTCACTAGTTTTTCTATCACGCCGGAGCTTTAGCGAAGGCGGACAGTATTGAAAAAGCAGCCTCAGTGGCTGCTTTTTTTATTTCTAGATTCCGAAGTATTCAAAAACTTTGATGGCGATTTGGAATTCTGATTCCATATCCAGCGGGTCGGCTGCCATGTTCAATGGCTCGCCCTTGACGGGTTTGTGGATCTTCGCAAGCTTCGTTTGGGCTTCCTTCCAATAACGTTCCTGCCATTGGGGATTCGTCACCCGAGTGAAGAGCTCGTTGATTTCCAGACTGCGTTCGGTCGCATCCTTGTTCATTTTCTTTTGTCCGGGGAAGACGTAATCAACAACTTTGACGATGTCTTCAGGGTTCACAAGTTCCAGCGTGCAATAAGTCGCGCACACCATGGCCAGCAAATACTTGCGATAAGTTGCCAGATCTTTTTTGTGATACGAATGCTCGCCACCGGAACGGTAGATAACTTTTAAGTCTTCAAAAATCGGGGAGTGCTTAGCCCCCAGTTCGTCGCCCAAGGCTAAATCCAAAACAACGACCAAGCTTTCCGCAAAATTTAAATATCTGCGAAACGCGGTGGCGTCCTTCGGTGCCGGGGGCAGAAGTCGCCATAGCACGCGGTGATTTTGCTCGTGATACAAAGAGATCTCGTTAAAGCGTCCCAGGGCTTCCAGTTCTTTTTCCGGATCGGCCAGTTCATGGGAGTGATCCTTAAACCACAATAGCTCTGACCACGAGGGCGAGTACTGAATCACATCCGCAAACAGATCCTGGGCGCTTAAAGATCGCATGGTTGAACAAACTTTCGCTTCGAAGATTCCACCCAGCTCCAGATACATTTCGCGACTGGCGCGATACAGGGAGCTGGTATGCAAAAGCTGCCCATCAAGCGGGTATTCAGAGAGTACTAATTTGTCATGCTTCTTGGAAACCGGCAGGTTCGCCAGTTGATTTAAATCTTCCAGAAAATACTGAACGTCGGACTTCTGCGCAGCAGGGGACGACTTTTTCGCCATTTGTTATCGTCCCTTATTTTGCTATTGAGTCTGCTGAATGTTGCCAGCTTGCGCTGTCATGGAGTTTTCGCGAGCAATAGCTGACGAAACAGCTTTTTGGCTGAACGGAGCCCACTCTTCACGAATGATTTTATAAGTGTCACCGGATTTTACCGCGTAGATCGTCTTCACACCGTAATCGATGTGCTTGTCGGATTCATAGCGCTGCAAAGTCTTAACCAGCAATTGGTCATTGTGTTGAACAATGTAAGGTTGGGAAAGGTGAACTTTGATGAATTCGTATTGTTTTTTCAAATTGGCTTTATGGGTTTTCCAGCCGGCAAAATCAAAACCTGGAGCTTTGAATTCCTTGTCATAGAAGCTCATGTACTTGTCGATATCCTGAGCTTCCCAGGATTGGCGCCAGCCTTCCACGAAAGTGTTCAAAGCCATGCGACGTTTTTCGTGTTCATCTTTGGAAACGTAGCTGACCTGATCAAAGATAAGGATAGGTGTTTCGTTCAGTTTGATATAGTCGGCCAGTTTTTTGATCACTTCATTACGAACCACGACGCAACCACGGGAGCCGCGGGTCAATGGAACCGTGTCGGGGATGGCGTGCAACCAGATGCCAGAACCTGTTTTGTTTTCGCGCTTGTCGAAAAGATTCGGGTAGTTGGTTGTAAAAGCCAAAGCACCATATAAGTTGAACGGAATTTCAGGTTGAGTCAGACGCTTTTGCAGGAAGTAAATACCTTCTGGCGTCTTTTTATCATCGCGTTTGGTTTTGTTGCCACCAGCGGCGCCGATGTCGGCAGGGAACTCATCCACTTTTTTGATTTGTTCGCCATTGCGTTCAAATACGGAGAGTTTGCGTTTTTCCTTATCTACCAGGAAAACGAATTTAGAAAAGGCATCTGTCTCGGAGATTTGTAGCAGCGGTGCCGGCAACAAATCGTTCGCCCCAAATTGAGACGGTGCAGAAGATACAGATTCCGCCTTTACAGGCAAACAAGCTAAAATAATAAGACTGACCGAGAGTAAACTTCTCATAATACATTATTTCGGAAGACTCGTGATTTTTGTCAAGCCTCAGAATCAAAATGTCTAAAGGTTAGACGAAAAGTATGAATTTCCCTTGGAAAATTTGAGTCTATTCCCGTTAAGACCTAGGACTGAAGCACCGATAGTTCCCTTGAAGTGAGAGGTTTACATGGCACAGAGTCAAGAGGGACAGGCAGCAGCAAAGCCCAAAAATTCCGGTATGATCCTGCAGATAGCTTTTGCAGTCCTTAATTTGGCGGTCATGGGGGGCGGGGCCTATATGGTTTACGCCGCGACAATCGGATGGGAATCGCCATCTATTGGTGAGGAAACGGCGCAAAGGGAACTGGCGTCAGTGGAAACGACTGAATTGGCCCCAATGGTTTATACCATGGACAAATTCACCGTTAATTTAAATGGTGAGCCGAAAAGAACCATCCGCCTTGAGGTCAATTTGCAGATGCTGGGCAAAGACGGTTTTGAAGAGGTCATGGAACCAGAGAACCGCGCCAAAGCCCGCGATAAAATCGTGCGTATCCTAAACGATGAAGGCTTCAATAACCTTGAAAGCATTCAAGGGAAGCTTTTCCTTAAAGATAAAATTGCGATGGAAGTTAACAGCATTCTTCATCGCGGCGTTGTGAAAGACGTCTTCTTCTCTGACTTCGTCGTTCAATAGTTTTAAACTGCCAAATAGCACACAAAGGTCTGGCCCTCTTGGCGAAGGTCGGGCTTTGTCTTAAGTCTTAAATATCCTCAAATCATTGTCATCTTGTCCTCGGAGCACCAAACTTACATCTATAGAAATTACTCCAAGGAAAGAAGCAACTATGAAACGGATTTCTAATTTGCTTGTCGCAATGACATGCATTTTCGTGACTTCAGCCCAAGCCGTCGAACCGACTCCAAATAAAAGTCTTAATCCCAATCCCGAGGTCATTGGCGCCATCAAAGGATGGGCAAATACCGGTGCATTGAAACTCAGCCTGCCGGTTACGAAGTTTCAGTTGAAAAATGGGTTGACGGTGCTGTTGGTCGAAGACCATACCGTGCCGATGGTCAGCTATCACACTTGGTACCGTGTTGGATCCCGTGACGAAACTCCGGGAGTGACGGGCGCGGCTCACATGCTTGAACATATGATGTTCAAGGGTGCGAAGAAATACGACGGCAAAGCGTTTGATCGTATTTTTCATGAGAACGGTATTTCCAATAATGCTTTCACGACAAATGACTACACCGGTTTTTACCAGAATCTTCCTAGTGACAAGCTGGAACTGGTTATGGATATGGAAGTCGACCGCATGAGTGCGCTGGCTTTGAAGCCAGAGGACTTAAAAAGCGAAAAAGAAGTTGTGAAAGAAGAGCGTCGCTGGCGCATTGATAACAACCCAATGGGTGTGGTCCGTGAGACCATGATGGGCACTGTTTTTAAAACCAGTCCTTATCGTTGGCCGGTGATCGGTTATATGAAAGATATCGAGCAGTATGACTCTGACAAGCTGCGATTTTTCTATAGCACATTCTACGTCCCGAATAATGCCGTCTTGGTACTGGTCGGGGATTTTGACACTGCAAAAACAAAATCTTTGATCGAAAAATACTATGGCGCGCTGGAGTCCCGTCCGCTTCCAAGAAGAGAATATCCAAAGGAAAGAACTCAATCTGTTCAACAAAACGCGGTGATCCGTCGTGATGTGCAAAATGATTCATTCATCATTGCCTTCCAAAGCCCGAAGCAAAGTGATCCTGATATGTTTGCCTTGGACCTGGCGGCAAATATTCTGGGCAATGGGTCTTCTTCCAGATTGTACAAGCGCCTGGTTTATCAAAAACAGGTGGCGACCTCCACGTACGCCTTTAACTATGCCCTGCAGGACGCGGGTGTCTATGCGACGGGTGTGATGATGAAGCCGGGGATCAGTCATAAAGAGACCTTGGATGTGGTTTACAATGAGATCTGGAAACTAAGAAATCAAAAAGTCACAGATGCAGAGCTGGCGAAAGCCAAAACTCAGGTGATCAAGGATCTGGTCGACAGTTTGAAAACCATGGACGGCAAGGCGCGCGCTTTGGCGGTTAACGAGATTCAAACGGGAACTTACGAAAATCTGTTCAATGATGTTGAAAAGTATCAGGCGGTGACTGCTGATGACATCAAACGTGTCAGTGAAAAGTACACCAATCAAACTCAACGCTCCATCATCGTGCTGGAACCTAAAGTGAAACAAGGAGCTGCAAATGAATAAGCTTATTCAACATCTGACCTTGCCGGTTGTCTGTGTGGCGCTGGCTTCCTGTGCTGGAAAAAGCTCCAAGCAGGATCACCCTGTGCCGGCGGGTTACACGGCTGGTAAAAGTGCCGGCACCTTTAAGTTGATGCCTTATAAAGAAGTTGTTCTCGAGAATGGTTTAAAGATTATCTATGTTCGCGACAACAGTTTGCCGCGTATCAGTCTGACGACTTTGATCAAAACCGGGAATATGCAGGAGCCCAAGGATCTGGCGGGTTTGAACGCCATCACTGCATATCTTCTGGAGCAGGGGACGCAATCCCGTGATGCGATGAAAATCGCAGATGAGTTTGGTCAGATGGGGACCGCTGTTGATGTGAATCCTGGCTATGACACAACAACCGTTTATGCGGACGCCTTGATCAACGATGCTTCAGCACTTTTACAGGTGTATTCAGACATTCTGATGAATCCCTCTTTCAAGGACGGGGAAATCAACAGAATGCGTTCGCAATTGGTTGCCAGCCTGAAAAAGAAAATCGACCATCCATCGGCTTTCGCAGACGAGCAAATGGATCAATTCCTATACGGCGAACACCCCTATGGTCGTGATTCCAATGGCACACTGACGGGCCTGCAAACTTTGCGCAAGCAGGACATCATTCGTCACTATCTGACATACTTCCGTCCGAACAACGCAACTATGGCGGTTGTTGGGAAGTTTGATGCAGCCTTTGAAAAAGAATTTCAGGATACGATGGGTAAGTGGACGAAAAGAACCATCCCGGAGGCAGAAGTTACAAAAGCACCAGCTATTGAAAGCCTGCAGGTTAAATTGGTTGTGAAAAAAGGTTTGCAGCAGACTCAGATTCGCGTTTCGCAATTGGGTATTGCCAGAACCGACAAGGACTTTATCCCGCTTCGTATGGTGAATGAGTCTTTGGGGGGGAGTTTCGGAAGTCGTCTAAATCAAAAAGTACGTGATGATCTGGGACTGACATACTCCATTTACTCTGGGTTCGATGCTCGTAAAGATCGTGGCAGTTTCGATATTTCCACTTTCACCAAGAACGAAACCGCAGCCAAAGCACTGGATGAGACTTTGAAAGTTGTAAAAGACTTTGTGGAAAATGGTGCGACGGAGCAGGAGGCTGCAGCAGCTCGCAATCAATTGGTGGGACAGTTCCCAAGAGCGATTGAAACATCAGATCGCCTGGCCTATAACCTGTTGGTTTTGGATTACTATGGTATCTCTTATGATTATCTGACTGATTACGTTTCCAACGTGAAGAAGATTAAACAGAAAGATGCCAATGCGACGATCAAAAAGCACTTGAGCCCGGTGAATTTTAAAGTCGTGGTTTACGGGAATGATTCAATCATTTCGCAGTTTAAGGACTATAAACCGGAAATCGTCAGAGTCCGCTAGTACCAAAAAAGATAGTTCTAAAATCAGCCGGGTTCTTCACTCGGCTGATTTTTTTTAGAGACTTCGCTTGAGTCATTTGAAAATATGGGTGTGTCACTCATTCCCACTCTTCCGATAAAAGGAAGTTTTAAAGCCGGGCGCGCGAAGTCGATTCCGAAACTCATGCCCAAAAAATTCAATTCAATTCCCTCGGCCAATCCGATACTGGCTCCAAGCATGCCAAAAATCGAAAGCTGTACTCCGGTGCCTGATTCAGTGATCCCTACCGGCTGACCCTTGCCAATCCAGTCCTTGCCGACCGCATGGGGCGGTAGATCCGTATAAATGCCAGGCGTGTTTCTCATGACGTAGGAAACAAAAGTGTTGCTGTTGGGGCCGGGGTAGATGCGGTAAGACTGTGGATAGGGATAACTTTCGATGGATTTCACCAAGTGCGGAATCATTTCTTCAGCGGCAGCGCCTCGGACATCCAAATGCAGTGTCGGGTCGTTGCCGAACCACTTTTGATCCGGCTGGCGCTGTGTTTGGCGAATGACCGGGAGACCGCGATTGGCGTAGTAACCGATCACCTCAACAACATTCCAATCTGGTGCGTTTGCATTTTTATAAGCGATCCATGAGTGAACGGCTAAGTTGCCTTTCCATCCATAGGTACGTGCGGAATAGATCTGAACGATGGCGCGGGGTTCTTGTTGGGGAGTTGGTGCGATTCCAACAGAGCTGCGATCTGCAGTTCTCCAGTCGTTGGCTGTGGCGGAAGATGAGGCGATTAAGAATAGACCCAACAGGGTGATGGCTTTGATCTTCATACAGATAAGAGTATCTGAAAAGAAACAAAAAAGGGGTGTGAAAATCACACCCCTTAAGGAAAATAACGATTTCTCTTATTTGCGCTTGTTCTTTTTCGCACGCAGGAAAATAAAGGCGCCCAAAGCAGCTAGCAAAAGGGCACCGAATAACAACAGCCCCTTGTTGGATTTGCCGGTTTTAGGACCGTCTTGGTACATATCCTCAGGCATGGCTCCTTGGATGCCTTCGCCAAATGTGCCACCACCAGGACGCAACGGACCCAATTCAGGTTTAGCCAAAAGATTTTTAGAGGCGATCACGCGCAAACTCATGACAGCTTTGAAAAAGTCAGAGCTGTACTTTGTGTAGTATTGTTTGTGAGCAGAGAAAGTAACCAGAATGGCAATCTTGTCTTTGATCGTTGCAACGTAACGAGTGAAGTAGTTCGGTACTTCCGAGTTCATGTGCAAGGCGTCGACCCAGATTTGATCGTTTATGGTTTCTTTTTTGCTTTTATAAACCACTTTGGAAGTCAGAGAACCGCCGCCTTTAGTGACGATTGAAATTGGTGAGTCCAAATGTGTCTGGTAAAGCGGGTAGGTATCTGTCGGTCCCACCTCTTTAGCAGTCAGAATAATGATAGCTTCTTTGGATTCTTTGTTCTGTTCGCTTCGGCAAACCCATTCGGTTTGTTCAAGATTGCATTTCCAGGTTTCTGGAAGCTCAAAAGAAATGTAGGCGTTGCGGAAGACTTTTGCATTGGCGCTAAAACTGAGTAGAATAATTGCGAGCGGCGCTAACAAACGTAACATCATGTTGATTCCTCCAGATGCAGACGATTGTAAGTATAATAACAAAAACCGCCCGGATCAAATCGCAAAGGAGAAATTCTCGTGAAGAACCTATACCAGCTGACAACCTTTGTGACTGTCATCAGCGAGGGCAGCATGACTGCCGCTGCCGATAAGCTTTATTTGACTCAACCTGCAGTCAGTCAGCAGATCCGCAATCTGGAGGAAGATCTAGGTGTGGAGCTTTTGGTTCGAGGCGTTCGCCAGATCAAGGCAACACCTCAGGGTGAAGTCTTGTTTGATTATGCCAAAAAGATCATTCATTTGACCCAGCAGGCGGAAATCGCCATTAAGTCCATCGGAAATCAAATGAAAGGACAATTGCGAATTGGGACGCTGAACTCGATTGGTCTGCATTTAATGAGTCCGATTGTGGGCAGGCTTATGCGCCACAATCCGGATTTGTCTCTTAAAATCGACTATGAATCCGGCGAGGACCTGATCAAGAATTTTAAAAAGTCCTTATATGATGTGATCATTCTGCCGGAAACCAAGTTGGAGTTTTCAGAAGACATGGAAGGCTGCGAACAAAAGTTCCTGGTAAAGGAAGAGATGTGGCTGGTAGGGTCCAGTAAAGACGAGAAAATGCCTCAGCAGATCACATCCAAGGATTTGAATGCGTTTCCGGTGGTGGACTTCACTCAGGAGTTCCCGCGCTTTAATCGCATCCTTAAGGAAAAGATGGACGCCTCCCAGGCTCATGCCATTTTCGAATCAGCGAATGTGGGAACATTGAAACGTGTGATCGAAGCGGGACTGGGTTGGGGTTTTCTGCCAGCTCATTCCGTGAAAAAACAGGTTCGCTCCGGGCGCTTGAATCGCGTTTACGTTAAGGATCTTTCGTACGAAATGGATCTGACGTTCTATTATAAAAAGAACTCCACCAACAAGCCTTTGGTCGAGATCTTCTATTCGACTTTGGCAGGGCAGGAAAAAGCCTAGCCCTTGGTTCGTCTATAAAAACTGTCACATTTTTCCGAAAAGTACATTGACGCAAGTTTAGTAACTTTTTCGGAAAAGGTGCTTTGTGAAAGTTAAACCGTCCATACAAATTAAGATGTCAGTGCCAATCATCTTCATCGCCATTCTCGTATTCGCGGCGATGAACTTCCTTGTTGCACGAAACAGCTTGAAGACAGCTGAAAAGCAGGCTGTGGATGAAACTACGGCGATTGCCAAGGCCTATGCCAATGAAATGCGCCTTCAGGCGGAAGCGGGTTTGGGGACAGCGCGGATTCTGGCGCAGCACCTAAAATCCAATCGAATGAATCAACATGTCGAGAGAACCCCTGTTGAACACACCTTTAAAAGCATTCTTGAAAGCAATAAAAGTTTGATTGGTGTTTGGACTGCATGGGAACCGAATGCCTGGGATGGACAGGATGCCAAGTTTGCCAATACACCTGGTTATGATAGCACGGGTCGCTTTATTCCATACCTAAGTTACGCCGAAGGCAAAGCAGTTCTGACGCCGTTATTGGATTATGAAAAACAGGGAGCAGGGGACTATTATCTTGTGCCCAAAGCCCGTGGTAAGGAAACCATGGTGGATCCTTATCTTTATCCGGTGGATGGTCAGCAGGTATTGATGACTTCAGCGGTGGCGCCGATTTTTGTGGATGGTAAATTTGTGGGTGCGGCGGGAGTCGACCTGCCATTGAAGTCATTGCAGGAAGAAGCTTCTCACATCAAACCATTTGAATCATCAGTTGCATTCTTGGTGACGGACAAAGGGCACTTTGCTGCGCATCCGGATTCCAAAATGATCACTCAGAATGCGAAGTTTGCAGTAGATGATGAAAAATTCAAAGCGGCTTTCACCAAAGGTGAAGGCCTGGTTGTGAGTGGGATGGATCCTGAGCTGAAGGAAGATTTCTTGTACGTGGTCACGCCGGTGCCAATGGGTTTGACCGAGACCTCCTGGTCCTTGGTGGTCAGAACTCCACTTAAAGATGTCATGGCTGATGCCCGTTCCATGGTGATGACTCAAATTATCATCGCAATTGCCGGGACTTTGATTCTTCTTGTAGCAGTTCAATTTATTGCAATCTACATTTCCAAATCCGTCAGTCGTATCACAGATCGCCTGTCGGCATCCGGCGACAATGTAAGTACAGCCATTGAACAGCTTTCGTTGGCAGGTCAAAGTCTGTCCCAATCGGCAAGTGAGTCGGCAGCTTCTTTGGAAGAGACTGTCGCGGCCTTGGAGGAAATGAGCTCCATGGTGCGCATGAATTCCGAAAATGCAAAACAGGCGGCGACGTTGTCGTCGCAGTCTTCGGAGTCAGCGCATAAGGGTGAGGTCGAGATGGAGGCGTTGATCCAATCAATGACTGAAATCGCGAAATCCAGCAAAGAGATCGAAGAGATCATCAACGTTATCGATGATATTGCATTCCAAACCAATCTGCTGGCGCTGAATGCTGCCGTCGAGGCGGCAAGAGCCGGAGAGCAGGGGAAAGGTTTTGCGGTCGTTGCAGAAGCCGTTCGTGCATTGGCAGCAAGGTCTGCAGTTGCAGCAAAAGATATCAACACACTGATTAAAACCAGCGTGACCAAAGTTGAAAACGGCGCTCAGCAAGCTCATCGTTCTGGTGAGGTTTTAAAAGGCATCGTTATTTCAGTTAAAAAGGTTTCTGATTTGAATCTTGAGATCTCGACTGCGAGCGAAGAGCAGGCGACGGGGATTCAACAGATTTCAAAGGCCATGAATCAACTGGATGCTTCGGTGCAGTCCAATGCGGCTTCTTCAGAGGAGATTGCCGGGACTTCCACGGATATTAGCCATCAGGCGAACGATATGAAGTCCGCCACGGTGGATATGAATGTCTTTGTTCATGGTGAAGATAAGCGCGCGGCTTAATGCGAAAATAGAGAATCGAAAAAGAAAAATTTAGAGCGAGGGGTGGTCTCCTCGCTCTTTTTATTTGTTTAGTTGGTTGGTTCAGGTTCTGGGGCTGGAGTGCCTTCTGTAATGGATTCCAAAGCCAAGGTGGTTTTTGTTCCCGCAGTAACATCTGTCACTTCGTGCTTGATCACACCAAATGGAACGTCGCCCATCCATGTTTTAATGATACGTCCGTCATCAGCAGTCACCGTTGTGCGGCAGGCTTGATAGGTGCCGGTTGTAACCGCGACTTCCTCCATTGTGCCTCCCATCATCGCACAATTCGTCATGGTGTGCTGCCAGGCATCCGGCGACCATAGACAGGACTTCATGATTTCTTCGGTGGTGGTTTCATCACCTTTCGTGGTGTCCACTTTGACGGTCCATTTGTGGGATGTTAAATCAAATTTTGTGACTTCTTTGGTGACGGACATGTCGGTTTTTGAACCGTCCAGTTTTTCCTCGGCGCCTTTCCACATTACTTTGTCTCCGACCGTTGGATAAGCCATGGCGAAGCTTGATGTCAGCAGCACGGCTGCCAGTACTTTGGAAAACATAATGACCTCCTGTCATTGGGTTGGTTGAACAAAACGGTCCCAGCATCGCATGAAGGCTTTTTCTTTTCTTTATGTATTCTGAAGGTGAGGTGTTAAGTCATTGTACACCCTTGAAAAAACTACCCAAGACTGCCGTTTCCTCCAGCTCAGAAGCTGTGAATCCGCACTGAAGTGGCCATGAATTTGCAAAAGATAAGTCCTGCAAATATCCCTCATTTACAGAACGGAGGTCGTGATGAAGTTAAAGTTTTATTTAATAGCAGCAATGATGACCTTCGTAAGCACTGCTTTTTCCGCGCGCAACATGAAGGACTCTGAAGGCGTCTATCGTCGCCGTACCGAACCTCAGCAAATCACCATTCTTGATAGTGGCATTGCCTCACTAAAAAAACGCCTGGATATGATCGAAGGCGCAAAGCGTTCGATTGAAATGGAATACTTCATTTACAGCATCGATACAGCCGGTCGTTTGATCACGGATGCTTTGATTCGTAAAGCGCGCCAAGGTGTAAAAATCCGGGTGATTGTGGATACTTCACTTCCGATCTTTGAATTGAACAAATACTACGCGTCTGTTTTGAAAGAGGCGGGGATTGAAGTTCACTACTACAACCCGGCCGTTTTAGTGCGGGTGGTAACCGTTCAGTTTCGCAGCCATCGCAAAACATTGATCGTGGATGGTATCGAAGGAATCACCGGTGGTCGCAATATCGCCGATGAATATTTTGATCTAAGCCGCGAGTACAACTTTTTGGATACCGACATCGTGGTTAAGGGTTCCATCGTTCAGGACATGTTGAAAAGCTTCGAGGAATTCTGGAATGCGGAGCTGACTGAAAATGCCCCGGTGGTCACTGCACCTCGGCCCTCTGACTTTCCGAATTTAAGTGATGATTATCAAAATGACCCGTGGGCCTTGCAGGACAAGGACGCACGTATTAGCTTAAGTCGTTTTAAGGGTGAAGTTTCCAGATATAAAGAAGGCACGGCAAAAGCCAAGGCTTTCACCGTGCTGACTCCTGAAGATTACAAAGTGCGACGTCATGTTGATACATTGGGTGCGCAGCTTTTGGCAAAGGAAACCACGGCGATTTGCAATGACACTCTTTTTGCTGCTGACTTCCCAGGTATGGGCGAGAAAACCCGCGTGCTGCGCAAGCAGCTGGCTTTGGAAGCGAGTCTGGCGACAAAGAATGTCTTTATCGAGTCACCGTAC
The DNA here is from genome assembly GCF_037996765.1 of Bdellovibrio sp. GT3. Taxonomy (NCBI): domain Bacteria; kingdom Pseudomonadati; phylum Bdellovibrionota; class Bdellovibrionia; order Bdellovibrionales; family Pseudobdellovibrionaceae; genus Bdellovibrio; species Bdellovibrio sp. GT3. The sequence continues at coordinate 229,337 of NZ_JBBNAD010000004.1, forward strand.
TTTGTCGTTAAGAAAGAAATTTCGACTATTCTTGATGATTTGATTCGTCGTAAAGTTCAAATCAATGTGGTGTCGAACAGTCTTTATTCCACGGATGCTTTTTATACCCAGGCGGTGTTTGATACCCGCATTCGCCGTTGGACTGAATTGGGAGTGAATGTTTGGATGCACAAAGGAAGGATTAATCCTTCTGTGTATCCGGTACTTCCAGAAGTGCGCGGTTCGCGTTGGGGGACTCACTCCAAGCGTGCGGTGATCGATGAAAAGACGATCATGGTAGGCACCTTTAACATGGATCCGCGCTCCACCAACATCAATGCCGAAATGGCTTTGATCTGTCGTGATAATCCGAAGCTCGCAAAAGCCCTGCAGGAAAATATCCAGCAGCACATCGATGGCGCCGCGAAACTCAATCGTTATGGATTGCGTGAAGACGGACGTCCGATGCACGAAAACGTACCGCTATCCAAGAAGGTTCTGTTTTGGATGACGCTGCCTTTGGCGAATGTTTTGGATTTCTTGCTGTAAAAAACTAAAAAATCACGCTATCCGGAAGCCCCAGGCGGGCAGCGATAATACGCACGATTTCACTCGCAGTTTCTTCCAAGGCACGCTCAGTCACGTTGAACACGGGCCAGCGGCGGTTTTGCTTGAAGATCTTTTCCGCGAATTCAATTTCTTTGGCGATGTGGGACATGGAAGCGTATTGGCCGCCGGTGTCCTGACCGAATTTTTCCAAACGGCTTTTGCGGATTCTTTGCAGGGAATCCATATCAATGATCAATCCCACCACTCGGCGCTGATCGACTTTGAATAGTTCTTCCGGAAGAGGGGCGTCCAAGACCAACGGAACGTTGGCGACCTTCCAGCCTTTGTGACTTAGGAAAATCGACAGGGGAGTTTTGCTGGTTCTGGAAATACCCACAAGAACGATGTCAGCTTTATCAAGCTCAGCAAAAGTTTTTCCGTCGTCGTGTTTAACGGTGTACTCAATTGCTTCAATGCGCTTGAAATAACGTTCATCAACCGCACGCAGGGCGCCCACATGGGATTCAGAGTGCTCACCAAAAAAAGTATCCAGTGTGCTCAGCAAAGGTCCGAGCAAGTCGAAATGTGGAATACCCTTGCCGGAAGCGTGTTCGCGGATCTTGTTGCGCAGGCTGGGGCTGGCAACGGTGTAAGCCAGCATTCCGCGGCGTTCGAAACATTCTTCGATCACTGCCTCGGCTTGTGCTTCAGTGCGCACATTTTTACTGCGGATAATGTTGATGTCTTTGGTGGAGTACTGAACCAAAGCAGCACGAATCATCGTGGCTGCTGTTTCACCGGTACTGTCTGAGAGAATATAGATGGTGTAGGTTTTGGCTTCAGGACTCATGGGCTTAGTCCGCAAATCCGTTGATCAAGGAGCGACGAACATTGTCGGTGTGGTTTTGCAACCAGATGTCCGGCAGCTCAGAGAACAAAATAAATGAAAAGTCAGGAGTCACTTTGATCAACAGGCACGTCGTTTTGTTTTCAGGGTCCAGATGTTGCAAATTTGTCTTACGCAAAATCGCAGCGGCATCTGTTTTAAGCCACGTCATCAAGCTGGCGTTGGGCAAAGAGATCGAGGATTTGGAGTTGTTTTTGAAAAGTTCAGAAACGCCTTTGTTAAAAAAAGCCTGTGCTTTCCAGTTGCCATCGTGATTTTCCAAAAGGATGCCGGCTTGAAACAACATCGCCAGGCGAGAGAACACCACGATCGAGCGATCAATGTGATCCTCTGGCAAGCCTTGGGAAAGACCGCGCACCAGTGCTTCGTCACGGGAAGATTCGAATTCAGTTTGAATGCGTTCGCGCTCTTCAGATTGCGGATCGAAATCATTTTCTAAAAATGATTGAAGGCGTTTTTGAAAAGTGGAGATTTTAGAGACCAAAGCTTGTGATAGACGTTCCATGATGCAATCCTCTTCACTTCATTGTGAAGTAAGATGCTTGGATTAATCAAGTACGACAGTTAAATCCTGGAAGGATTGAAGTTTGCTCCAGGCTTGCTGAAAGTTCCCGGTACTTTGTCCAGGTGGCAAAAACACACGCAGAGTGGGCTGTTGCAGGCCACTCCATACTTGGGAGATTGATTCGCACCAGGATCCCAGGTTGTCATCCCAAGGAACGACAACAACCCATCTGTTTGGCAGCAGGGACTCGGTGGCGATCATCATCGGCGCGGAGTTCGCGACCGGACGATAGAATTTCTGCATCTCAGTTTCTTTGATCACTTCGTTCAGAAAGACCGGAACGTTGGCCGAGTTGTGGCGTGAGGATTTGCACAGCTGGAAATTCAAATACCAATCCAGCTTGCCAGTCCATTGTGATTTCCCAAGTTGCGGAACCACCCACAGATCAGATCCGGGGTTTAGAGCACCAGCCTGGGAAAGCACATTCAAAGCCATTAGTGTACCTTGCTCACTTGATCTAGAAGTCCATTTACGAAACTTGCGGAATCAGATGTGCCGTATTTTTTGGCGATTTCAACTGCTTCATTGATAGCGATGTTTTCTTTGATCGGGTCAGCAGCGAATTTCATCTCCCAAACCGCGATACGCAAAATATTGCGATCGATGGTCGCCATGCGCTCCACTTTCCAGTGGGCACTGGACGCCTGGATTTTGGAATCCACAGCGGCTTTGTTATCCTGAACGCCTTTGATCAAAAGCTCGGCATAGGAAGTCGTCTCGGAGTCATAAGACTCTTCGAATACATCCATGAACGTGCGCATGCTAATTTGCGGCGTGAATTCAGTTTGGAACAGGATTTGGAGTGCGAGCTCCCGGGCTTGGCGTCTTGCTGTCAGTTTCATGATTTGGCTTTTTCTCGCTTTCGACAAAATTCATCGCTGTAAGGCTTAATTGTGGATTACTTGCATCGACAAAATCAAGCAGTTCAGCGTCCTCAAGAGTCTCAACAAATTCCTGGACGTCTTTAAAGGTACGATAAACACTCGCGAAACGAACATAAGCCACGTCATCAAGCTGTTTCAGTTCCGCCATCACTTTTTTGCCCAGCAGGCGAGAGCTCACTTCGGATTCGCCACGATTGACAATCCAAGCAGCAATTCGCTCTACCACGGCATCAATTTGCGCGACACTGACAGGACGTTTTTGGGTCGCAGCTGACAAACCCTTCAGGATTTTTTCTTTGCTGAATGGCTCGCGGCGACCGTCTTTTTTAATGATGTATGGGAGGGCGATCATGATGGTTTCAACTGTCGAAAAACGAGCTTTGCACTCAAGGCATTCGCGACGGCGACGGATGCTGCCATCTTTCTGCACTCGCGTATCTAAAACTCTGTCATCGGCATGGCCACAAAATGGGCATTTCATAGTCTTTGGTCCCGTCCCAAAAGGTTAGCCGGAGATTAGGGAGGGACCCTCTGGGAGTCAATGGCTCGGGATGAATGACCTGTTGCATCAATTTATACTGCAATGAGTTCCGTCACAGTCCAAAATTTGGCTATGATATTGGGTAAGTACGTGGACCACGTGAGGTGACAATGAAGAACGTTTTAATGCTTATTTTGCCCCTGTTTTTGGGAGCGTCCTATGCTTCAGCACAACAACCTGTCGTAGGCCGAGACGCAGCGGCGAAATATTTTCAAAAAGACAGTCAGGACGACACCACTTATGTGGGGGGCGGAAGTCAGAGCAACAACGGCCCTTCTGATCATTATCTGGCTCTTCACTATGGGCGCTATATGGCATCGCAATCTTATGACTGGGGAAAAAACGGTCAGGAAGACAACGTCGGTAAGAACAGCTTCGGTGTCACCTACCGTGTCGGGGAGTGGTACAACTCCATGGATCTGGCGTTGCGCATGGAATACAACGACTATGAGGTCGGTGGCGAAAATCCCAGCAAAATTTCATTCTTGCCTGTGATCATGTTCCCGGATGCCAGCTCACGTTTTCCTCTTTATTTCGGAGCGGGTGCGGGTTTGGGTATTTTCATGAAGCAAACCAACTCTAAATCAATGCTCACATTGGACTATCAACTGATTGCCGGTGCACGCTTTTTCAATGTGTTTGAAAGTACTGGATTCTTCATTGAGGCTGGGTTAAGAAATTCCCTGTTTTTGCTCACTTCAGGGCAGCTTAATGGAACCTTTTTAGCCGCTGGCTTGGTATTTACGTTTTGAAAATTCACAGACATCTCGCAGAGGCAGTTGTTAACGGTTTGGAAGAAATCTTCGACCAGAACAAATATGCCGACAAAGTAATTCAGTACAATCTTAAGGGCCACTCCAAGTGGGGTTCCCGTGATCGCAAATTTTTCGCCGAAACTGTTTATGAAGTCGTGCGTTGGTACCGCTTGCTGGAGTTCATGGGCCAAAGCGGCGACATGTGGCGCATCGTGGGTATCCAGTGGTTGCGTATGGGTTTCGATCTTCCACCAGATTGGGAAGAGTTCGAAGGACTGAATTACGATTTCATCAAAGCCCGCGAAAAAGAAGCCCAGGACAGATTCCCGGTCGCACAATCCATTCCAGATTGGATGGATGCTCGCGGTCGTCAGGAATTGGGCGATGTTTGGGAAAAAGTGGTTAAAGCGCTGAATAAGCCCGCGGAAGTTTTCATGCGCGTAAATGCCTTGAAATTCACTCCCGACCAAGTGATCGAGGAACTTAAAAAAGCCGACATCGAAGCTTTGAAAGTGTCCCCGGAATTGCCTTATGCTTTGAAATTAAAAGAACGTCGCAATGTCTTTATCACCGAAGCTTTCCGCAAGGGAATGTTCGAGGTGCAGGACGCGGCTTCACAAATGGTTGTGCCGATGCTTGACGTGCAACCCGGTCAGCGTGTGGTGGATGCCTGCGCAGGTGCCGGTGGCAAATCCTTGCACATCGCTTCGCTTATGAAAAACAAGGGCCGCATTATCTCTATGGATATCCACGAGTGGAAATTGCAAGAGTTGAAAGTGCGTGCGCGCCGTAACAGCGTCGACATCATTGAAACTCGAGTGATTGATTCCAGCAAAGTGATCAAACGTCTGCATGAAGAAGCAGACCGCGTGTTGTTGGATGTGCCTTGTTCAGGAATGGGCGTGCTTCGCCGCAATCCTGATTCCAAATGGAAATTGACGGAAGACGAAATCGCACGTCTGCAAACCCTGCAGTACGAGCTATTAACGTCGTATTCTAAAATGACCAAAAAAGGCGGCAAGATGGTTTACGCCACTTGCAGTTTGTTCCCATCAGAAAACGAAAAGCAAATCGCTCGCTTCATGAGTGAACACGGTAACGAGTGGACATTGGAAAAAGAGATGCACCTTCGTCCAGACCGTGAAGGCTTTGACGGCTTCTATGGCGCTCTTCTGATTCGCAAGTAATTACTTTGGGATAATGAACTGGACTTCCTCTGTCACTGGACCTCGAGGAAGTTCAGTAAGTACTTCGGAATACCGAAGAGTCTCATATGAAAACGTTTGCGGTACTTATTTTGACAATTCTTTTACCAATGTTGGCGAGTGCTAACATCATCGCAGAATTTTCTGGTACCTATTTAACTGAGAATCTTGGCTCCACAGATGTAAAAGAAAACTCCAGCAAATACTTCTACAACGTGGCTGGCTACCTCACAGTGAAAAAGAAACTGTATGCGGGGTGGAGTTACCTGGGGATTTCCATGACTGGAAAATCTGACGCCTCCGGGAGTGATCAAAACAGTTCCTACGTCACTGCAGACACCGGTCCGGTGATTAAGTATTACCTCGATAAAAGGCAGATCTACTCAGTGACAGCCGCTTACAACATTCTGTCGCGTGCGACCTTTAAGAATGTTGTCTCCGATGATTCAGAATCCTGGACAGGGACAAGTTTTTGGGTGGCTTTTGGCTTGATGCCTGAAATAAAAAATGGATTGCATATTGGTGTGTCCATTAATTACTACAGCGCCAGTTATACAAAGAAAACCGTCGATGGTACCGAGACCTCAGAGTCGAATACCAAGTCGTGGTTGTTTCCGTCGCTGACGATTTCCAAAGAGTGGTAGTTCTGAATTTTCCTTAGAAGAAAATTTTAATTCCGGATCTGATTCCTGTGCGATCGGTGATGGACTCGATCGTCGAAGCAGGTGCCGTGAGCTTCTGGCTTTCCTGATACCAGGCGCCGAAGATCCGCAAGGCTTTGAAGTCTATGAATACTCCCGCCTCTGTGTAAGCCTCTTTCACGTCACCCATTTGGTCATTCGTGGCCGGCATGAAGTAGCGATACTTCAAATCCATTCCGAAATACTTTGTCAGGTACAGTTGCAAAGCTGCCTGTCCAAATTGTTGTGATAGCTTTGTGGCTGCCGCTCCCTTGATATCCCGCGTGCGCATTCCGTAGCTAAGAGTGAGCCCGGTGTTTTGCAAAGAGTTACCCAGAATTCGCAGATTGAACATGCCGGAAAGATCTGAATAATCTTCGGCGGCATTGTTAATGTATTCGCCTCCAAGACCCACGAACTGCGCATAGGCCGCAAGCTCCCCGGAAAAAGTCGTGTGGCTGGAGTCAGCAAGGCTGCCATCTTGGGCGTGTTTGTCGTAGGACATATAACTTCCGCCCAGCATGAACTCGTAGGGAGAGGGGCTGTTCATGGACAGCCACTGATCCATCATCTTGTTTTTCTCTTTAATGGCGAGCCAGTCGGAAAGGGACCAACGGCCCTTTTCGCGGTCGGCGGCGCGTTTGGTCCAATCGAAGCCGCTGCTCCATTTGGAAGCCGTTTGGGCCTGGGAATGAAGGCCAAAGGATATAATGCATAACAGAAGTAAAAATGAAAATCTGGACATGCATACATTTTCTCGCTTTATTAGGGCGTAGTCTAAAATTTTCCCTGTTGAGACACAGGATGAGACAACAATATGAGACGTAAAAAACCGTCTCAAAGAAGGATGAACAGTGGTTCACGATTTAGATCCCTTTGCTTTAAGAATTTCTGGTGACTTTGGTGTGCGTTGGTATGGCCTGTCTTACATGATGGGTTTCATTTGTGCCTATTTGTTAATCAAATGGTTGGCACAACGTCAGCGCTCGGGGCTGAATGCCCAAATGGTAGGCGATTTCATCACATATACCGCGATTGGTACATTGGTGGGAGGTCGTCTTGGGTACGTGTTCTTCTACGGTCCTGACCTTCTGTGGAAATTCAAGTCTTCCTTCCCTTTCTGGGGAGTGTTGGCAGTGAATGAGGGCGGCATGGCGAGTCACGGCGGTATCATCGGTATCGTGATTGCCTGCTTGTTGTACGCACGCAAGTATTCTGTGAATGCGACGTACCTGTTTGACCTGGTCGCCGTTGTGGGTCCATTGGGGGTCTTCTTTGGTCGTATCGCAAATTTCATCAATGGTGAATTGGTGGGGCGTCCTTGTGATCCTTCATACCCGTTGGCGGTGAAGTTTCCTCAAGACATCGAGATGTGGCCTTCCCAGGATTTCTCTCGCCTTAATGACCTGACCACAGTGGTGGATAAAATTGGCGTCAGTCGTGAAACTTGGTTGGAGCTTTTGGGTAAATTCCATATGGACCAAGCCGCTCGTGAACAGGTTTATGGCACTCTCCACAATGTTGTGTTGTCCATTCAGGATGGCAATGCGGCGGCGAAAGCTGCGATTGAACCATTTTTGACTCCGCGCTATCCGTCACAGTTGTTTGCGGCAGTGGGCGAGGGTTTGTTCCTGTTTATCGTGCTTTTCTTCTTGTGGAGAAAACCGCGCAAACCAGGCTTTATCGCTTCCACATTCATCGTGCTTTATGCATTGGTAAGAATTGCTGATGAACACTTCCGTATGCCAGATGCACAAATCGGCTTCCAATGGTTGGGTCTGACTCGTGGTCAATGGCTGAGCGTTGTGATGCTGGCTGTGGGCTTCTTGTTGATGTTCGTATGGAGTCGTTCGGGTTCGTTGAAGATCCCGGGTTGGGGCCGCGGTCATTCGATTCGTTTGAACAGAAAATAGTTCCAGACGAATCAATAATTGAAATGAATTTCCAGGGCGAGTTTTCGAACTCGCCCTTTTTTTTGCCCGAATTTCGGCTGGTTTTTTAGCACTGGATTCTTAAATCAAAGTTTAAATTTCCCCTGTTTTTGCACAGATACCATTGGGAATTGTATATATTTACAATGTAACAACAATGTGGTATTATGGATTATGTAGAATTTGAGTGGGACGATGCCAAGGCTGCGTCCAACTATCGGAAACATGGCGTTCGATTTTCTGAAGCAGTGACGATATGGAAAGACGAGTCGGCCATTGAAGTGGCTGATTTGGATCATTCCACCCATGAAGAGCGTTGGGTTCGTATTGGCCTTTCTGTCGACATCAGAGTGATTGTCGTAGTTTATACGGAAAGATTTTTGGGATTTAAAGTAAGAGTGATTTCAGCTCGAAAAGCCACTGCTGTTGAAGTTGAGCAATATATGGTGAGAAAGATATGAAGAAAGAATACGATTTTACTAAGGCAAAGCGGGTTAAAAAAAGTAAAGATCTGAAAGTCTTGAAGACTTTCCGGTTGGATCCTGAGGTACTACTTTGGCTTGAGTCCGAGGGTGAAAAGCAAGGCATGGGATATCAGACTTTTTTAAATTGGTACTTGTTGAAAGTGATCAATCAGCAGGAAAGCATTGAAGACAGATTGCGTAAGCTTGAGCAGGCATTGTTTAAAAAAATTTGATGGTTTTACAGGAACCCCTCAGGGGATTCCTGTTTGAAGCTTTCAGTTATATTTTGAAATCGAAAGTGGCGATGTCTGATCTTGAGATTGTTTGTTGCTCGCCGGTTACAAAGTTTTTCACAGTGACCGTGCCGCTGGAAACCTCGTTTCCTCCCAAAATCAAAGCGTAATGCGCTCCCTTGTTATTGGCCTTTTGCATTTTCTTGCCCATTTTACCTGACAAAAAGTTTTCGACCTTGATTCCACGGGAACGGATTTCGTGGGCAAGCTTTACGCTTTCATCTTCACCAGCATCGTCGGCGCCAATCACTGCAACCAGGACTTCTTTGGCAATTGCCAATTCCTTAGGAGTTAGATCGGCCAAACGATCAATACCTGCGGCCCAGCCAACTCCTGGAGTTTTGGGGCCACCCATCATTTCGATCAGGCCATCATAACGGCCTCCAGCGAGTACGGTTCCTTGCGCGCCTAGTTTCGAAGTCGTGAATTCAAAAACAGTGTGACAGTAGTAGTCCAAGCCGCGCACAAGGTGATTGTTCACTTTGAATGGAATTCCCAATTTTTCGATTCCTGCCAAAACCTTTTTGAAGAAAGATCGCGAACTTTCATTGAGGTATTGTTCTAGTTTTGGAGCATCAGCATTAAGCTTCTTGTCGCCTTCGTCCTTGGAATCCAAAATGCGCAGAGGATTCTTCTCCAGACGATTTTTGGAGTCAGTTGACAGTTGTGATTCGTTGGATTTGAAGTAAGCCACCAAGGCGTCGCGATAAGCAGCGCGGCTTTCTGCGTCACCCAAGGTATTGATCTCAAGGGTGCAATCCGCGGAAATTCCGATTTGCTGCAATAAGTCCCAAGCCATGGCAATGCACTCCACATCTGCGTGAGGAGTGTCATAACCTAGACACTCTGCGCCCAATTGGAAGAATTGGCGGTAACGGCCTTTTTGCGGTCTCTCATAACGAAACATGGGGCCAGAATAATAAAACTTCAGGGGAAGATTTTGGCTCATGCCTTCTGAAATAAAAGCCCTCGCCACGCCGGCAGTTCCTTCGGGACGCAGGGTAAGGCTCTCTCCACCGCGATCTGTAAAGTCATAAGTCTCTTTACTGACAACGTCCGAGGTTTCGCCCAAAGTGCGATGAAAGACTTCAGAAAATTCGAAAATAGGCGTTTCTATTTCGCCAAAACCGTAAAGTTTTGCTTTTTGATAGGCTGATTCTTCGACAAAACGGAAGACATTGCTGTCTTCAGGAAGCAGATCGCGCGTGCCCCGCACTCTTTGGATTTTTTCGCTCATATTTTAGGCCCTCATAGTATCGCGGTTTTTTGTTATATCAGCCCATTTTCAGTCACGCAAAGCTATTGCAATTAAGGGGTTCGAGGGCTTTAATTAAGTAATGAAGAAATGGCTTATCCCGGGAATCCTTATCTTAGCCGTCATCGTCGCTGTCGCAGGTTATCAAATACTGGGTGGTGGACCGAGTATTTCTGGCGAAACTGTAAATTGGCGCCAATTGGGCGAGCTGGATTATATCACCGGAAATGCGCCACCAGAGCTTAAAGCCCTGGATAATCAACCCGTGAAACTTCCAGGCTTTATGGTGCCCCTTGAGGACGAACAACGTCAGGTTGTGGAGTTTCTTTTGGTGCCCAGTCCGCAGGCGTGCATTCACGTTCCAGCTCCACCGCCGAATCAGATGGTTTATGTCAAAATGAAAAAGGGTGTGCCGGCAATGCAGGGCCCAATTTGGGTGTATGGCACTTTGAAACTCGTAACCAAGCAGTCAATGTATGGTGACGCATCCTTCGAAATAACAGGTGAGGCGATTGAGCCTTACAAATAGGAGGTAACATGTTCAAGGCACTTTTTATTTCTGTATTTTCTTTGGCCGCAGTTGAATCGATGGCACATGCACATGGTGTGGCCACAGTAGACGTTGCGTTCGATGGCAAGAATGGAAGAATCCAGCTCCATGCGCCGGCATCCAGCATCTATGGCTTTGAGTACGAAGCCAAGTCAGTCAAAGATAAAGCCAATAAAGAAGCGGGGCTGAAGAAGTTTAATGATAAAGTGAATGACTTGTTTCAGTTTGCAGCCGACAACAAGTGTGAAGTAAAAATGGACTATAACGAAGTCGTGCAAAAGGAAAAGCATGCGGACGTAAATGCCATTTACAATGTCACTTGTGAAGTGGCGCCGGCAGGAACGTCTGTGACTTTGGGAGTTCAGGATGTGTTCAAACGAGTGAAGGCTGTGAAGGTCAATGTCATCTCCGGCGATACCCAGAAGTCCCAGGAAGTTAAGAAAAGCGGAGAAAAGGTTGAGCTCTAGTGAATCATTGATTGAAATTCAGAATCTGGAATACTCCTATGCCGGGGATAATAAGCCGACATTGGTGATTCCAGAGTTTTCCGTACGAAAAGGCGAGGAGCTGTTTTTGTATGGACCTAGTGGCACCGGGAAAACAACGCTTTTGGAATGCTTGGCAGGGGTTCTGCCTTTATCCAAGGGAAGTGTGAAAATCCTGGGTCGTGACCTGGCTCAAATGAGTTCTGCACAGCGAGATGCATTTCGCGCTGAACACATGGGTTATGTCTTTCAGAGTTTCAATTTGATTCCTTATTTGTCTGTCATTGAAAACATCGAGTTGCCTTTGCATCTAAGTCCCGTACGCAAAGCCCGCTTGGGCAGTGTGGACACCGATATGGTGATCCGTGCTTTGTGCGGAAACTTGGGAATCGGTGATTTGCTGGATAAAAAAGTGACTGAGTTGAGTGTCGGACAGCAGCAGCGTGTGGCTGTCGCGCGGGCCTTGTTGGGGAAGCCTGATTTGTTATTGGCCGATGAGCCAACGTCAGCATTGGATGCTGACCACCGCGAGAAATTTTTGAAGCTGCTTTTTGATTTGTCAGAACTTTATGGCACGACCGTGGTCTTTGTTTCCCATGATCGTGGCATTGAAAACCTATTTACCCGTTCCGTGTCGCTGGAATCAATTAACAGGACAACATGATGATCTTCTTGAACCTGGCTATTAAATCTTTAAAAAATCGCGCTTTTGCGACGACGTTGACAGTGCTTTCAATCGCACTCAGCGTTGCATTGTTTTTGTCGGTGGAGCGTGCACAACGGGCCGCTGAAGAAGGCTTCACGCAAACGATTTCCAAAACAGATTTGATCGTCGGTGCGCGCAGTGGTCCATTGCAGTTGATTCTTTACACTGTGTTCAATATAGGGACGCCGACACAAAATGTGTCCTTTGAGGCTTATCAGGATTTGCAAAAACATCCGGCGGTGGCCTGGACAATTCCTTATTCATTGGGCGACAGTCATCGCGGGTTCCGCGTGGTTGGTACCACTTCTGATTTTTTCAAACATTATCATTTCCGCGGTGACCAAAAGGTGTCCTTGCAATCTGGAACAGAAGTGCAGGGATTGTGGGATGTCGTAGTTGGTTCCGAAGTCGCACATCAGTTGGGCTACCAACTGGGTGACAGCATCGTTATTGCGCACGGAGTGACCAAGGGTGAGGGCATTGTCCATCACGATCACCGACCTTTTAAAATTACGGGCATCATGGCTCCGACGGGGACACCGTTGGATCGTGCAGTGTATATCAGCCTCGAAGGAATGGAAGCCCTGCACATGGACTGGCAAGATGGTGCTATGCCTGTTGCCGGCAAGGAAACACCGACTTCGCAAATCAAAAAAGAAAATATCAAGATCGATAACATCACGTCTTTCTTTATTGGCACAAAATCACGTATCGAAACACTGAAGCTGCAACGTGAAATCAATGAATACACGAAGGAGCCATTGCTGGCGATCATTCCTGGGGCGACCTTGAGTGAGCTATGGCATAGCCTTTCTTATGTGGAAAATGTTCTGCGCATTATCTCCTGGATGGTGTTGGCTGTGGGTTTCATGGGAATGCTGATTGCCTTGACCACCACACTGAACGAGCGTCGTCGTGAAATGGCGATTCTGCGCGCAGTGGGGGCAACACCGGGCCAGATCGTTGGCTTGTTGGTGTTTGAATCGGCAGTTTTGACAGTGGTCGGTGTTATAACCGGTGTGATTCTTTCTTTGCTACTGACGTATTCTTTGAAACCGTGGTTGCAAAACAGTTTTGGTTTGTACCTGGAAGGTTCGGCGATTACGTCGAAGGAATTTGTCTATATATTTGTGGCGATCTTTGTCGGTGTGTTGATTGGGTTGATTCCCGCTCTTCGTGCTCAAAAGCAGGCTTTAAAAGACGGACTGAGCGTTCGCGTCTAAATTCCCTGACACTTCCCTGACATAATCTTAACGGGGAAGTGATTCATCTAAGGCTGGGACTTTGTTAGTTTTCTGATATCCAAGATATCGGAGGATATAAAATGAAGTTCTTTATCGCCAGCGCTTTGGTTCTTAGCGCATTTGCCGCAAAAGCGGAATCCCTAGTGAAAATTGATGGTTCAAGCACTGTGTTTCCAGTGACAGAAGCTGTTTCAGAAGAATTCCAAGCATCAACGAAAGGTGCTATTCGTGTGACGGTGGGTGTTTCCGGCACAGGTGGCGGTTTCAAAAAATTCTGCCGTGGCGAAACGGACATCCAAAATGCGTCACGCCCGATCACTAAAGAAGAAATGAAAGCCTGCCGCGATTCCAAAGTGACTTACTACGAGTTACCAATTGCCTTCGATGCCATCGCGATCGTTGTGAATCCAAAAAATGACTGGGTGAAAGAAATCACAGCAGCAGAACTTAAAAAAATGTGGGAGCCGGAAGCTCAAGGCAAAATCATGACTTGGAAACAAGTGAACTCGAAATGGCCTGACGAAAAGCTATCCCTGTTCGGTGCTTCCACTGACAACGGTACATTTGACTACTTCACTGAAGCTATCGTCGAGAAATCAAAATCCTCTCGCGGTGACTACACAGCGTCTGTTGACCACAACACGCGCGTAACAGGTGTGAATGGTGCAAAAGGTGGTTTGGGTTACCTTCCGTTTGCTTACTACCTGACTAACAAGGACAAATTGAAACTTTTGGGAGTTGTGGGCGGTCCTAAAGCTCCATCTAAAAAAGCAGTTTTGCCGACAGAAAAAACTGTGATGTCAGGGGAGTACAATCCGTTGTCTCGTCCGATCTTCATCTACGTTTCTCAGGAAGCAATGGCTTCCAAGCCGCATGTTAAACAATACGTGGATTTCTATTTGAACAATGCCGCTGAAATGGCAAAACAAGTTCAATACATCCCACTTCCAGCGAACGCTTATAAAATGGCGAAAGAGCATGTGGAGAAAAAGAAAACGGGCTCCGTTTTCAAAGGCGAAGCGCACGTGGGTTTGACGATTGAACAGATTCTAAAAAAAGAAGCGGCTCTATAGGCCGCTTGCATTGTTAATAGTCCCTCTATGAGCGGCAGTCCCCAATGGGCTCCGCTCATTTCTTTTTGGGGCTAAGCTGCTTTGACTTTTACTTTGTCGGCGGATTCCGCCTCGTAGTCAGAGTACGGAGTTTTCACCTCGACATACTTGTCGCCAGCCTTGTAGGCGCGCACCTTGTACATCTTAATGGCTTCAGAACGGCCTTTGACTTCGGCAGCACCGGCCAATTCCACTTTAAAATCGTCGCCGACTTTATCGATCACCGTATCAGTCACCAGCAAGTCTGCACCGAAGGCTTTTGTGGAAGCCTCAATACGTGAAGCTGTATTTACGGTATTACCGATAACTGTGTACTCCATACGCTCGTCCGAACCGATGGTTCCGGAAATCGCGGTACCAGCATGAAGGCCCATACCGATATTAATCGCGGGTTGTCCACGCTCGATACGTTTTTCATTTAGTTTCTCCAGGGATCTGCGCATTTCCAGGCACGCACGAAGTGCATTGTGGGCATCGCGAGGCGTGGTTTTAGGTGCGCCCCAAACGGCCATGATCGCGTCACCGATGAATTTATCCACGACGCCACCATGGGAATTGATAATACCCACCATAACGCCAAAGTATTCATTCAGCATTTCCACGACTTCTTCCGGAGAACGTTTTTCCGAAAACGCGGTGAATCCACGGATGTCCGAGAAGAAAACCACCACCTCTTTGGATTGACCGCCGACACCGATGTCTTTGCCGATCAAGTCCTCGGTTACTGCCGAACCGTGGAACTTGGAGAAAAGGTTTTTTACTTTATCGCGCTCTTTAAGACCCTCGGTCATGTGATCGAAGGCCACCGCCAAATCGCCGACTTCGTCGTGGGATTTGACCTGGTCACGGGCTTTCACATCGAAATTACCCTTGGAAACCAAGTTGATCAGACCCGCCAATTTTTCAATAGGGGAGGTCAGTGTCATAGAGAAAAGGAAGATAAAGAAGATCGCCAAAGAAATGGCGGAACCAGCGACAAATATCGAACGGCGTTTTACTTCGTTTGATACTTCCAGGATCGCGGCTTCAGAAGTTTGCGAAATCACCATCGGACCATAGGAAGTTTTGACGGAGGCGCCAAAATAGTTGGAGCGTGACTCCGGATCCACAAACTTCGTTTGATACTGTGGCGATCTGGTATTCATGGCTTTGGAGACAAACGGATTTGTCACCATGGACATGCGTGACACGGCTCTTTGCTCATCTTTATGGGCAAGAACTTCACCTTGGCGGTCCAGAAGGAACTGTGTGCGCTCTGACAAATCAGTGAAAGGTTTTTGTAAAGGAGCCAACATCACATCTGCCAATACCACGTGGGTGATTTTACCCTGATCATCTTTGACCAAAGGAATACCAATAGTGACCATCGCCGGTGCATTCGGGTAAGAAGCGTTTTTGATTTCAATGGAACCTTCGGCAACGTTGCGCACTGGGAATTTTTGCCAAGCGCGAACGTTCACAAAATAAGCAGGAGTTAACAGGAATGGCTTAAGAACATCCTCTTTTACCTTGCTGACCACTGTTTCGACTGAAGAACCATTTAGTTTCAACACTTCCAGTGCGACAAAGTTTTTGTCTTTGGTGAAATTGAAATCCAGGTCTTCTGCGGCCGCTTCACCTTTCATTAAC
Organism: Bdellovibrio sp. GT3; assembly: GCF_037996765.1. NCBI lineage: Bacteria > Pseudomonadati > Bdellovibrionota > Bdellovibrionia > Bdellovibrionales > Pseudobdellovibrionaceae > Bdellovibrio > Bdellovibrio sp. GT3. Next base: position 245,071 of record NZ_JBBNAD010000004.1, read on the forward strand.
AATGAACCGTTGGTGCGCGTCTTATCAACCAGGGAGGCGATAATGTTGTCGACCTCTTTGGCTTTCGCCGAAGCAGATTCCAGGTTGGCGATATCGACCTGTTCTGCAGATTTCTTTTCGAAGTAATTCGAAGAGATAAATGTGATGGCTCCTGTTGAAGCCACCAGAATCAGGATCGTTACCGTGATGAGTTTGGTTGAGATGGGTATTCTCATTAGAAACTCCATTCCGCGAAGAAGTTGATATAGTTACCGACAACCACAGATTCATTCACGTCTCCGTCCAATGCGAAATTGGTGGAGGAGGGAACAGCTTTATAGGACATGCGATCTTCGCGGCGGGCATAGCCTACAAGTCCTGTAAATTTACTGTTGAATCTGTAACTGCCTAAAATTCCAAATTGGGTCGAAATACTCGGATCGATATCCTGATTGTTCGGAGTGGATACCTTCATCACCGAGGCATATACATGGGCATTCAGTTGAATGCCGAATTTTGGGGTCAATGAGTACCAGTACTCAATACCACCATGCGGTCCGATGGCGCTGATGATTTGATTTTCAGAGGTACCGGTGAATGGATCACCGATAGTTTCCGGAATCTCTTTATAGAATCCACCCATCTGATAGCGGATTTCACCACGGTCTCCCACCGGCATTTTGTAGACAGCATTGGCTTCGGCAGCTGCGAAAGTGCGGATTTCACCGTTAATTGTAAAGCCACTTAAGTCGACGATGGTTAAAAAGCCCCATGGTGACTTGCGCGCATTCCAGCCCAGGCCCAAACGACCTGTGCCTCCGAAGGCATCATATGCAACCATCGAGTTTTTTTCCGGATTGGAGCCCGAAAATTTCATGTCGGTGATAAGATAACTTGCAATACCATACCAGCCGCTGGTTTTTTCGATCGATTGACGAACCAGTGCCGTGTACTCAGCTGCTGCCGAACGATCCCCTTCGCGCACATCGAAGGCGATCTTGGAGGATTGCGAAGTCGGGCGCAGATTGGATTTGCCTTTTAGGATGACCTGATACTTTCCGCCTTCCCAGGAAGAATCAAAAGGGAGGGAGTCTTCAGTGTAGTTTTCATATGTTTTTACAACTTCCCATTTTTTAGTCGCAGGATTTGCACGAGCCACGATCACTTCATAGCCAGTGATATTTTCGGGACGGGACCATTTCACTTCCCGGACAAATTGGGACTCTGGCTTGGAAATAGTTGGCGGAGCCACGGCTTTGCCCAGAAGGGTAAAGGGAGCCACAGTCGTCGCATCGCTGGAAATGCCTTCAGAACTTCTTGCGGTGACTTTCCATGTATAAGGACTTGCGACAGGCAAAGTCGCTTTGAAGCGCGGTTCTTTCACTGTCTCTGTGATTTTTGTTTTGCCGTCTTCGGAATTTAATTCAAACGTATATTCGTCAGCGCCACCAACAGCATCCCACTTGAATTCGACATCTGTTTTCTCGTCATCATTCGATGCCAATTGGGCCTGCGGAGCAGGGGACTTCAAGTTGACATTATCCAGGCCGACATTGAACTCGCTTGGTGGTGACCAGTCACCAGGAACACCACGATAGTCGCGGGCGCGCAATTTCATCATGTACATGCCAGGAGTCAAACGGCCATTCCAGACAGCATCCGTGGTTTTGAAGCTGAAGGTTTTTGGTTTGCCTTTGTCGTCTTCTTTTTTCACTTGAGTCAGTTCGATGTCATAAGCTTTCGCGCCGTCAATTTGTTCCCATTCGAAGTTGACCAGGCGACGATAGGGCTCGGCCTTGGCGACAACTGCGCTGAAAAGGAAAATTGGTAGTAGAACGGCGGCGAAGTTTATTTTCATCAGTTTACTTTAATCTTCTTCAAAGTCGGTGCTTTTAAGTTTGATTTATCCGGTACGACCAGTTTACGAGCCGTGCCTGTTTCGCTGGTGCGACCGTGAGTGTCCTGTGCGGAGATCATCAATTCATACTCACCTGGTAATAGGTTGCGAATCGTTGTTGAAGTATTTTTGTATTTCGTGCGTTTCAGTTCCTTGCCATCTTTTTTGATCACAAGTTCATAATCAACGGCACCGTCAATATTGTCCCAGGTCAAATTGGAGCGTCCGTCCATTGAAGCTTGCAATGGTCCTTCAGCCGGAATGAAATTTGGCGATTTCAAAATCGGCATTGGCGCCACTGTGACAGCTTGGGAAGTTCCCAATCCAACAACGTCACCATTTTGGTCAACGGCCTCGATGGAAGCAATATAGCGTCCTGGTTTTGGAACCGGAGCTGAAAATTTATTCTCTTTAACCTCAACAACCGGTGCATTTTCTGGTGATTGAGCGGCGTCATGCAGACGCACACGGTACGCGCTGACATTTTTCAGATTTGTAGAGCCCCAGGTGAAATCCACTTTTGGCGAGTTCACGAAGTACTGAGTCAGTTGAGTTTCCGGCATTGTGAAAGCCAACGGCTGAACCTCAGGTTTCGGAGGAGGGGCTGCCGCCGCAGCAGTGGCCTCTTTCAGCATGTCTGTGAACTTCACTGTAAACTTCTGCATTTTTCCAAGCACGGGTTTGTCCGAGTCATTGAAATAGGAAGTCATGCGCCAGTAGTAAGTGCCCTCTTTCAAACCCGCCAATGTAAAGCTGTCTTCAGCAGAGAAGGACTTGGTCGTGACCGGCTGAGTAAGGCCCGCATCGGACCATACTTGCAGGGTCATCTGACGAGTGTCATCGCTTTTTTGCCACTTAAAGGTCATATCAAATGGATCTTTATTTGCCGGGATCTCGACGTCGGCTGTCGGGAAGACAACGGTTGGAGCATAGCGGGCTTGGATCTCTGTTCTGTAAATAGGAGACTCACCCATCACTTCACCCGTTGCAGACGTTGCGACGAGTTTCCAAAAGTGTCGGCCAAATGGCAGGGACGCAGTCAAGGAACTGTCGCCTGCAGTGGCGATTGCATAAACTTTCAAATTACGACGGTTTGAACCTGTCCATAAAGAGACTTGCGCGTCTGCCGGAAAGCCAGTCCATTTAAATGGAATCGGTTGCAGATCGTCGGCATTCATTGCCACAGGTTTGTTTAAACTTGGAGCAAGAATTTTCACCAGATTCTTATCGAACTGCAAACCCGTGGCACCCAAGGCACCCACGCTTCCAGTTGAGATCTCTGTGTTCTTGCCATCTTTGGATTTTACAGAAGCCTTACCTTCAAGGACTTGGACATCGACGGAGTTGCCAGCGCCTTTGGAAAGAGAGGCGGAAGCCTGACTCAAATCGACTTTACCATTGGCGGAGTTCAATACCAACCCAGGAGCATTGGCATCACCAGCACCGGCTTTGGCATTGACGAAAAGACTACCTTCCATCAAATCAAGGGCGATTTCACCCTGGGATTTTTTAATAACGATCAGTGATTCGGGTTCCAAATCCAAATAGCGGTCAGAATCAGTAAATTGAATTCGCACTTCGCCTCGGTCAGAGGTACGAATGGCTTCGCCATCATAAAGAGGTTCGCCGGTGTTCACCAATTGCCACAATAGACGTGTGGCTTGTCGACGTTGGATGTCATCGACGACCTTTCCAACATATGCCAGTGGCTTTTCATTGCTATGAGATTTTTGTAGCGTGTCAGTGGTTTGATACCAAACCCAAGTCAGCGCAAAAACAGATGATGAGCTGATTGCAGCTATCGCGAGTCTCTTCCATTGATTTTTCATCTGTTTCCTCCTCATCCTTTTTTCGGAAAATTTCTCGATTTTTTGTAGGGGGCCAAAAGACTTGGATTGTGACTGGAAAATGGTCTAGTATATTGCACATGGATCATAAAAAGAACTACATCACCCCTGAAGGTCTGGCCAAACTCCGCGAAGAGTATCAAACACTGATGCATGGAGAGCGTCCCAAGATTGTTGAAATTGTTCAGTGGGCAGCGAGCAATGGCGATCGCTCGGAAAATGCAGACTATCAGTATGGTAAAAAGCGCCTGCGCGAAATTGACCGTCGCGTGCATTTTCTGACGAAAAGAATTGAGGATGCGGAAGTAGTGGATCCCAAACTTATGAAAGGGGAAACCGTTCTCTTTAGCGCGACTGTTACTTTGATGACGGAAGACGGCGGTGAATTGGTTTACCAAATCGTAGGTGAGGATGAGTTTGATCCTAAAGTCGGCAAGATTTCCTGGAAATCGCCCGTGGCAAAATCATTGCTCGGGAAAAAATTAGGGGATGAAGTGAAACTGATGAAGCCTTCTGGAGACGAATTTGTGACCATTGAAGGTGTGGAGTACAAATAGCCTTCATTTTTGTGTCTCAGCAAATGAACATGAGCCTTTGTTTGTTTGGCGATGAATTTTTTTGTCATCCTTTTTAAACCGAAGACGTGTACAATTTTGACTATGCAGAAGTTAGAGTTACGCGCATGTGAAGCGCCTTTCTGGGCCCAGAGTGGCCACGCACAAACTTTGTGGGCGCATTTTTTAAAATCTCCCATTCTTGAAGATCAAGGTCTCAGCTTTGAGATAAGTCTTCCGGATGGGGATCAACTCTTTTGTTATTATTATCCTGGGCGTACCGACACTGTTATCAGCTTGTATCATGGCCTTTCCGGAGACATGCACGCAGACTACATGCAAAGAACGGCGATTCTTTGCCGGCAAATGGGGCACACCGTAGTATTGGTGAATCATCGCGGAGCGGGCCCTGGGATTTCAGCAGCTCGACATCCCTACCATTCGGGCCGTGCAGAGGATGTGTCTGAAGTTGTTAAAGCTCTTCGTCAGAAATTTCCCAAGAAAAAGCAAATTGCCGTGGGCTATTCCATGAGTGGTTGTATTGTGCTGTGCCTGGGAGGCGGTTTTCGCGGTGAACATAAGCCCGATGGAATCATCACGGTCAATGCTCCGCTAAATTTGGGTCGTGGTGCACGCACTTTGGGAAGTGGCTTTAATAGAATTTACGATGTGCGATTTGTTCATCGTCTGCGACAAAATATTGATTTCAAATACCGTGCGGGTCTCATTGATCAGGCTTATCAAATTCCCTGGTGGGCGACGATTTATGATCTGGATCAAATATACACTGCGCCTGCCGCGGGGTTCAGGGATCGCGAAGATTATTATGACAGCTGTTCAGCGATGCACTATCTGCACAATGTGGATGTGCCCACATATATGCTGACTGCGGCGGATGATCCATTTGTGATTGTTCAGGATTATTTGGACGCGCGAATTCCTGCCAATGTTTCACTTCATATAGAAAGTCATGGCGGGCACTTGGGTTATCTAACCAAAAATAAAACTTCATTGGGCAGTCATCGCTGGCTTGATTACTACCTGGGCGAGGCCATTCAGAAAATGTCCCTGGAGTTTACTGCCGGTTCATAAGGACGGCATCCTTTAGCAGGTGCCAGCGCTCGCCCCACACATGGTAAGATCGTGATGTTTTGCCGGAGTCATAAACGGGGATTTCAATAATACTCAAAGTTTGCAGGCGTACACTGTGGTGCAGTGCCGGGGTCAAATACCAGCCACGCATTTTTTGCAAGGGCAGTTCCCCACGGATTTTCAGCCAGGCCGATTTTTTGATGGCAATCACTTCACACAATGGATCTTGCAGTGAGTGGTTGTACTTGTCGCGCAGGATGTTGTTGAAAAGGAGTTCTGTTTTGGCACGGCGGCTGACAGCTTGTAAGAAGGGATTTTCTTTTTTCCGATAGCGGTCGCCCCAGCACACGTCGATCTTTTCTTCGGCGACCAGGTGTTGCCAAAGTTTGAAGACATCACCGAACGGCGAGGCTAATTCTGAATCCAGAATCATGACGTAAGGCGCTTGAGCCAGGTCCATCCCCTGATAGAGGCTGAGGGCTCGTCCCTTTTTTTTGTCGTTGCGGTGAATCACCAGCAATTCGTTGTCCCCCGAGGAGTCAGCCTGTTCACGCAAAATATCGAATGAACGATCAGCCCCTTGTTCCACCAATGCAATCAATTCGTACCTCATGGGAAATTTTTGAAAGAACGAGCGTAAATCCTGAATAAAGGACGGGATAATTTCCGCGTCTTTGTTCAGATATACCAAGAGAGAGCAGTGAGGGGTTGACACCGAGGATTCCATCTTTACGATTAATACCAATGAAATCTTTGCGCGTCACTCAAATCCAGAAATACGTTATTTGGCTTGTCATTCTTCTTTTGGCGATCCTGACCCGTTTTTATATGTTGACCAATAAACCGTTGCACTTTGATGAAGGCATCAATGGTTGGTTTGTTTTGCAGATGAAGACCATGGGGTTCTATAAGTATGACCCCACGAATTACCACGGGCCTTTGTATTTCTACCTTTTGCGCGGATTCACAGCGCTTTGGGGTCACAGTGTCGAAGTGTTAAGAGCTCTGCCCTCCGTTTTTTCCGTGTTCGCTGTCATGTTGTTCACGTTTCATTTGATCAGCTCAAGAATCATCCGTGGCGCAATGGTGGCTCTATTGATGTTCAGTCCGGCCTTTTTATTTTACGGTCGATCGGGCATTCATGAAATGCCGTTTGTATTTTTTCAGTTGTTGTTTGCCCTGGGAATGCTTCGTTGGGCGGAAAAGTCCGATGGCACGTCGCTGGCGTTGTTGCTGACCGCAACTGTTGGTATGGCCACACTGAAGGAAACCTTTGCGATTACACTTGCTTCCTGGGTGGTGGGGCTTGTCTTTGCCGGTCCCAAAGTGATTCGTGAGTACTTTCACTGGGGTAAGTTGAAAGCGGCATGGTCCCGTCGTCTGACTTACATGGTTGTGGTTCTGTTGATTTCCTTCGTGTTGTTGTTCACCGGTTTTTTGCGAAACCTTCCGGGATTGTTTGATTTCGTGAAAGCCTTCCTACCGTGGATGAAAACAGGTGTCGGGGAGACTGGCCACAACAAGGAGTTCTTGTATTGGATCAAGACTTTGGCTGAAGCAGAGCCGTTGGCCTTGTTCGGGGTAGGTATGGCCTTCGTGGGTCTGATTTCAAAAGATGCACGCCTTCGAATGGTGTCGGCATTTTCCTTGTTTCAATTGCTGATTTACTCTTTGATTCCTTACAAAACCATCTGGTGCATCCTTACACTGGTGTGGGGATTTTATCTGGTGCTGGCAATCTATGCGCAACAGATCCTGTTGCGTCGCGATTGGCAAAGCTATGTGTTTGGCTCGATTTTAATGATCGGAACGGTCGGAAATGCGCGCAGCGATTGGCGTGCCGTTTTTGCTCAGCCGATTGATATGTCTCATCCCTATATCTATGTGAACTCCACATATGAGATGAAGGCGTTGCAGGACGCGACCTTGCAGGTGGTTCGTGAAAATGCGGAGCATCTGAAGGAGCCGGTGCAAATTGGAATGCGTGAACAGTGGCCATTCCCTTGGGTTTATAGAAACTTTAAAACCCATTGGGATTTGTGTGTGAATAAAGTCATTCCAGGTGCCTGGATTTACTATTGTGATACTGCTGGTGAAGCCGCAGTGGAAGAGTCTTTAACTGAACCATTCATGCGCGTCAGAATCATGCTGCGTCAGCAGCGCGAAATTTCGACGGTGTATCTAAAGAAAAGTTTGTTCGAGGATATTTACAAAGGGCAATTTGAGATTGTCGGTCCTGATAAGGAGAATCGCTAAATGACAGGTCTGTCTTTTTTAATGAGTGTATTACTGACTTCGGCAACCGCGGCTCCGGCTCCGGTGAATGTCAGCCGTAAGGTCGATTTGAACCGTGATTTAAAAGTGCCCGGTTTTGTGAATCTATATGAAATGGATGCGAAGTCTGTGGCGAAGCTGCCAGTATTGGCACAGCTCAAGGCCCACGAAATAAATGGCCGCTGGAACGAGTGTCTGAACTTGTCCTCGCGTGTGTTTGCAGTTCAAAAAGAACTTAAAGGTTGGGTGGGGCAGACCTGGCTTCATTGTCTGGACAAGACTCAACAAAAGAAGACCAGCGCAGGACAGGAAGATCGCGTCCTGACAGCGATTGCCCGTCAGTGGCATCTTTTTGAAGAGGGCCCGTGGTCGCAGGATTTGTGGAATATTTGGGTCACGCAGGAGTTAAGTTATTTGAATGCGGAAGCGGGTAAAAAGAACCGCAAAGTGCTTTCCCGTGTGGAGCGCTTGCTGGACAACTCCGGTAAACTGAATCGGGATCAAAGATCCCAGTGTTATCAGATTCTGGGTGATTTTTCCCTGAATGATAATGATTACCCTCAGGCTCAATTTTTCTACGAAGAGGCGCAAAGCCTTAAGGATTCAAAATATCTGACGGAAAAACTGGAGTTTTTGGCAAAGACTCGCAATCAAACTGTCGCAGCAGTGCCGACTGCGCAAATCGAAGCGATCGGTGAGGACGGCAAGCTTGAGGAACGCATTCGCGTTTCGTTAAAGCAGAATGATTTGATACCGGCACTCAAAGACACCGTGACTCTTTTGAATCAGTATCCGGGTGGTCGCGCGGCTCGTCGTCTTAAAGACAAGCCATTGGAAATTTTTAATTCCATCAATGACAACGCCGTGGCGGCTAAGGCTCTGGAGGAAATGGGCGAAGCTGATGCTTCACGACTTTTGGAATGGGCGCAGAATCTGCACCGTCGGGGAGAGTGGGAATCCAGCATGAAGCTGGCGGAAAAATCCTATGAAAAGAATCCGCAGTCCCCAACGGCTACGAGTGCCTTATGGGTTTCTTCCAGATCCGCGCATTTCCTGGGTCTTTATGACAAAGCTCTGGATCTTTATAGCAAACAGATTGTGATCTCCAATGGAACTGATGAAAGTTCCGAGGCTTTGTTTCGTTCCAGTCTGATTTACTATCGCAAACAGGACTTCACGACGGCAGCGGCATTGCTAGAGCGTTTGGTGCAACAGGGGAAAGATCGTTACGATCTGAATGCGCAGTATTGGCTGGTTCGCTCCCTGCAAACCTTCAGCAAGGAACGCGCAGACAAAGCGGCACAGGAGTTGATGGATAAGTATCCATTTTCCTACTATGGCATGCGCTTGCGTGCAGAGTCTCAGGGTGGAAAGCTGACGTGGCCGGATGTCACCGCAAAAGACTTGAAACTTAATTCCTCATTCTGGCTGGTGGGTTCTCAGAAAAAATCCTGGGATCGTTTCGTGGCTCTTTCCGCTGCGGGATGGGTGGGCGAAGCGCAAACGGAGCTGAGTGATCTGCCGCCAATGAAAGATCCAACGCTGCAAGTTCTTTTTGCGGAAAAGTTGGCTCAACGTGGGCAGTATTTTTCAGCGATTCGCATGGTGAACGATGCGATGGAAAATGATCCGCGCTTGCGTCAGCAACAATTCCTGAAAACAGGTTATCCGGAAATTTTCAGCAACTTCTATCAGAAAGAATCAGACCGTTACGGTATTGACGCGATTTTGTTGCGCAGTCTGACTCGTCAGGAAAGTGGCTTTAACATGAAGGCCGTTTCGACTTCGAATGCGTTGGGTTTGATGCAAATGATCCCTCCCACAGCGCAAGACACGGCAAAGCGCTTGGGAATGAAGATTGAAATTCCTGAAGACATGTTCCGACCTGAGATTAATATTCCCATGGGCTCCTTCTATGTTTCCCAGATGTTGGACCAGTTCTCTCAGAACGTGCCATTTGCGCTCGCAGCGTATAACGCAGGACCCTATCGTCTGAAAAAATGGGTGAACGCCCGTCCAGAGGTCTCTTCCGCGATGACGGAGCCAGGCTCTTCTCCCGAGGCTGAGGTGTGGGTTGATGAGTTGCCGTGGAATGAGACGAGCTTTTACGTGAAGGCAATTCTAAGAAATACTCTGCTTTATCGAATGGTAGGTAAGGAGTCCTATGTGGTTCCGCCAATTTTATGGCAAGACCTGCTTACTAAAAAGGCAAAATAAGTTCGTTGTTTTATTGTAAAAGTCCTTCGAGTTTTGTAGCCTGAAAGCTGTTCGGAGGACTCATGAGGAGACTAGTTACATTAAGTATCGTCCTGGGCCTGCTTTCGGGTTGTGTTCATAAGGAAATGGGCAACAACAACGATCAGGCGGCTGGGAATGCAGGCAACGGTTCTGAAATCAAAGATATTGGTTCTTTCCGTTTGTCAGATCCTGAGGGTCCAAAGGTCGTAGACCAAGAGTTGGATGTTATCCCTACAGAAATCAACCCATTGGTGGAAAAATGGGTTACTTACTTCCAAGGCCGCGGCCGCCATCATATGGAAAGATATTTGGCGCGCTCTTCTCGCTACGAAAAACTAATGAAAAAAGTTTTGCGCGACAATGGCTTGCCGGAAGACATCTTTTACATCGCTTTGATTGAATCCGGTTTCAGTTCCAATGCGACTTCTCACGCGGCAGCTGTTGGTTACTGGCAGTTCATCCGTGGGACAGGCAAACGCTACGGTTTGGAAATCAATCCGTTCGTGGACGAGCGTCGTGACCCTGTTTTTGCCACTCAAGCAGCGGCTGAATACTTCAAAGGTCTTTATTCCGTATTCGGTTCCTGGTATCTGGCGATGGCTTCCTACAACGTGGGTGAAAACCGCGTAAAACGTGAAGTGATGAATCACTACACGCGTGACTTCTGGGAGCTGGCTCGTAAAAAACGTCTTCCAGCGGAAACGATCAACTACGTTCCAAAATTTATTGCAGCTAAGATGATCGCAAAAGAACCGGCTAAGTACGGTTTCGAAGACATCGATTATCTTCCACCGATCGAGTTCGATCACATCACTGTGAACCAACCTATCAATATGCGCCAAATGGCTGAAAAGCTGAATCTGAACTACGAGGACTTCAAAGCATTGAATCCCAAGTTCAAAGGTGAAGTGGCGATCTTGAAAGGCTCTGAGCTGATCCTTCGTATCCCACCGGGTTCTCAGGAATTGGCGAAAGTGGCAGCGAATGAATCTGTGGTTACTGATTTGAAGTTCATCGCGGATAGCGGTGATACTCAAACTTACAAAATCCGCAGAGGCGACAATCTTAAGTCCATCGCTCGTAAGTACAGAACTTCTGTGGCTTACCTTCGTGACCTGAATGATTTGCCAAGAAAATCACGCCTGACAGTGGGCCGCACGATCTACGTACCAGATCGTACGCCACTTCGTGATCGTTCAGACCGTAAAAACAACAGCACGATGTCAGCTAAGACCAATGCAAAACCAGCGGTTGAAAAATCCGTTGAAACTGCAGCGGCGGATTTGACGGGTGGTCGTTTTTACGTGGTTCAATCCGGTGATTCTTTGTTCTCGATTGCACAAAGATATTCAACGTCAGTGGCTGAGCTTCAACGTGCAAACAACATCAAACGCAAAAGCAAATTGAAGTTGGGCATGAAGCTTAAAATTCCAGGTGGGGACAGCAGTTCCGCCCGGGAGGTAGCCAAAAGCAAAGTACACGTAGTCCGTAAGGGCGACAACCTGACTGACATCGCTGCCAAATACAACGTGACAGTGGGGCAGCTGAAGCAAAAGAACAAGCTTCGCAACCCAGCCTCCCTGATGGTGGGCTCCCGAATCAGAATCCCAATCGCTGACGCGAACTAGGGAAAACTAAAAAACCCACTCGAGAGAGTGGGTTTTTTTATAGGTAACAGGTTCCTTTTCGTACTGCTGCGCAGAACCGTTCGGTTTTGAAATGCGTTAAAAAGCCCAACTTCAAAGCAAAGCGAATGCATTCAGAATTAAGTTTTAAAGTGATTTAAAGAAGATAAAAAAAGTGCCTAAGAGGAATCGTCTTTGATAACTCTTAGGCGAGGGGAATGAAACCAATCCTTTGTAATAAAAAGACCTTCCATTTTGCACACCTCTAAGTTCCCTTAGGTACTCTGTGACCTTTGGCAGCTGGCTGGCAGTGAAGCCCCTGTAGCTTTGCGCCCTACGGTTTCCCGTAGTTTGCCTTGAGGCAAAGGAAGGATCTAAATCCTAACGAGTATAACCCTAGGAACCTCCTTTGAGTTATTCGATATGATCCTACCGGTTCATCATTCTTTTGCGAGGCCTGAACTAAAACCTCGATTTAGCAATCCTTGTGTACGGTCGTCACTTCGGTGCTTCATCATGATGGTCGTGGATACGATGCTTCATCACTGTCCTCCTTTAGCTGGCCCAATAAGCATTCACCCGAACAAGTCGAGTCTAACGAGCCACTCGGTTTCAACTTTTACAGAATAGCGCGAATTTATTTTTCGAAAAAGTGATCGACATCATTTTCTCAAAACAGTTCGAGAAGTGTCTCACGCAGGGAAACCTAGAGTGAAAGCACGTCGCTATATTCGCCAATAAAACAAAGGCACCGGGATTATTCGGTGCCTTTGTTCATTTGTTAGTGGTGGGAAAACTAGCTTTTTCTAGTAACAAACGCGGCCGTAGTAGTACCAGCCCCAGCTATAGCAGTAACAACTGTAACCCACAGGAGCCCATTGATTCAGATAACACCAGCCATAGTTCGTACAGCATTTGTTGCCGTAATAGTATTTGGCATCGGCATCGTCTTGTTTGGCCATGTCCAATACTTCTTGTTCTTCGGTGGTGCTCATTAATCCGGATGATTGGGTTTCAATAGGGAAGAGCGGACGATCTGCGGGGAGTTGTGATTGCGGAGCTGCATTCGCCGAAAGCGCGAACGCGAGGGCCAGAGCAAAGGTGGTTAGTGCCTTTCTCATAAAATCCTCCTTAATTTTTTGCGATAATTATTTACCGCAAACTGTACCAGGATAAACTTTGTTGCCGTGTTTGCAGTAGCACTCGCTGCCGACAGGGAAATCACCCCATCCACAAGCGGGACCACTTACGGGACAGCAGACACCCATGATTTGCACATCATCTGGTTTTTGAATCGTGGAGATTTGAGCAGGTTTTGTGAAAGACGACCAAATGTCGTTTGTAAGAGGCGAAGCCAAGGTCGCCGAAGAAAAAATCATTCCAGAGAGAAGTGCGAAAATCAGTGTTTTCATACATGCCTCGATTGAACGGCCACAAGTCTATTGTCGCTCAACTTCCATATTCCGCAAGACGGTATCAAGATACTTTGTTGCGGAACATGGGGAGCGGACTCATGGCCGAGCTGGTTTATTACCAAACTAGCGGCAAACGTGACCAGAGATAGTGCCAGCACCACCTGAAGAGCATTTGCATGGAGTTCCTACGTTGTAGTAAGCGTTCAATTCGCAGAAACCACCACCATGACTTTGGTAGCAGCAGTATTTACCTTGAGTTTTCCAAGCAAGTGCTTCAGCAGACTCAGCTTGTTCAGCAGATGTAGCGTAAACTTCAGCAGCTTGAACCACTGGAAGTTGTGGCATAGCGTATTCAGCTTGTGCAGAAACACAGAAGCCCAATGCGATCAAAGTTGCAGCGAAGAATTTTTTCATGAGATCCCCCTCTATATTGGTTTTCAGTCATTCAACAGACAAACACTCGCGTTTGCAAGTTGTAAAACCTCAATGTGCTCGAGGGGGATATGCGGTACGTTACGGAAGCATTTCGCGCAGCTTGTCAGCGATCGCCATGAACGCTTGAGCTTCTGCGCCGTTGCTGTTCGCTTCAACAATTGGAATTCCCGCTTCACACGCCAGTCCGACAGACGGGTTGAATGGAATTTCCCCAAGCTTTGCAATGCCTTTTTGTGCTGCGTAAGAATCCATCTCACCCTTAGGGAAGAGCTGCATTTTTTCGCCATTCACGGGATTGACCATGTAGGCCATGTTTTCAACCATACCTAGCAATGGGACGTTTACGCGCTGGAACATATCGACAGCTTTTTTAACGTCGATCAAGGCCACATTTTGCGGTGTAGACACAAGAACCGCGCCAGCTACGGGTACTTTTTGAGCGAGAGTCAGTTGGATGTCACCAGTTCCTGGAGGCAAATCCACCACCAGGTAATCCAACTCGCCCCAGTTCACATCACGCAGGAATTGATCCATCGCTTTGAACAACATTGGTCCACGCCATACAACTGCGGAACCTTCCTCGATCAAAAAGCCGATAGACATCAGTTTGATGCCGTAACGGTTGATTGGCTCAAGTTGATTCGTGTCGGGGTGAATTTGAGGTTTTTGGGCAAGGGTTCCCAACATGCGAGGAATACTCGGGCCGTAGATGTCGGCATCAAGTAAACCAACTTTTGATTTGCGCCCAAGGGCCATTGCCAAGTTGGTTGCAACGGTGCTTTTGCCAACTCCGCCCTTACCCGAGGATACCGCGATAATATGTTTCACTCCGGGAATTGAGGTTTGTTTTTCAAACGGATTTGGTGCAGCCATTTTTAACGGACTCCTTGCTAATTTTGAACTGACAACGAATAATAGACTTTACATGAATAGCCAAGATTTTTTGACGTTGAACCTTGTGGGAGCAGGGGCTTTCGTTGTCTGGTACCTTTTATCGAGAGGTGGGAACAAAAATCCTACGCGCCTCGACATGAATGCCAAGGACAGCGCGCCGCCGCTGATCAATCCCGAGCCCGCTCAAAGCATCGCCCAAGAGGTGGTGCCTGTGGCAGTTTCGCGTCCAGTGGTTCACCCGGATTTGGCGGGGCGCCGGCAAAAAAATCTAAATGTGATGTTCTCCTACAATTCGCACACCTGGGATGCCTATGAGGTTTTGGGGGTTCCAGCAGGGGCTTCGATCAGCATGGTCACCGAAGCCTATCAGACGCAGATCCGTCGTTGCGATAAGGAATCTGTCGAGTTTTTCGAGACAGCCTACAAGGCGATATTGAATAAAATCTAAATATTGAAGCCCGGTTAGCGGGAATAGAGACAGCTAAAACCCTGGGTGCCGCGCGAGATGTGCTCCCAGTTGAAGCCTTTGCGAGTTTGATCGAAAATCACGATATCTTCGCTTAAAGGCAGGCGGTCCGCTCCGAAAAGCAGCTCCTCTTTGTTGTGCACATATTGGTCTTTGAATTCAGCACGGGCCTGCATTTTACCGAATTCCCCGCGAGTGGGGCGCTGGAATTTTCCAATTGCGCAGATCAGGGTTTTTTCCAGGGCTTGCTCGGAGTTTCTGTGAAGCAGCGCGAACCCTCCGCATTGCTCAGTCCATGTCACGGATGTCGGGCAATTGTCAGCCCCTGCGACCAGGCGATAAAGACCATCACGACCCTGCCAGACAGCGCGCGGGGACGTCGAAGCGAATTCGCTCGTCGTCGGAGTTCCGTAGTTCGCAATGGTCAGTCCCAACATGAGACAGCATAAAAAGAATCGCATCAGGTTTGCTCCCGTATGCCAATAGTAAAAGCAAAGGGCGTGCGCAACTCAGAAGGGTGGTATTTTATCTAGGAGGGGAATTCCCACTTTGGATCGCACAAGGTCGGCAAAGGTGACGAACCAGGGCACACAGTACTAGTGGGCTTTGGCGGAGACGGGCTCTTTGTAATCGGGCTGCACTTTGCCGCGATGACACATGTAACAAGTGGCCGTAGGGCCCTTTTTACCATCGAAGCCGTTTTCTTTCAGCATTTGCGTAAGCTTCATGTGCTCTTTGCTGACTTTGAAGCTTTTCTTGCTGCTGTCGGTGAAATTCTGAACATTGTGGCATTCGGCGCAGGTGACACCCAGCTCCCGGGAGATGGTTACCATCTCTTCACGAATCATTTCTTCGGTTTTCACGAATTTTTGAATGGATTGAGCAAGGGCTGGAGTTCCCGTAAGGAACAAGCCCGTGACAAGAGTGAAAATCATGAAATTGCGCTGCATAAAAATAGCATGTCTTGGACCCGGTCCCAGATCAAGAAAGACCCGGATTTGTTGACTGTATCTGGACCCAAGTGTAACTTTCTTACCTGATAACTCAGACCGTCCTGAGTCCAAAAACAACTAGCAACTCCGAAGCCATCGGAGGGGAAAGTAGAGCTTCATGAGCACTCCTGTAACAGTTAGACCTCTTGCTGACCTAGCAACTCTTGTCAGCCTTAGCAAACGTCGTGGTTTTGTATTTCAATCTTCCGAGATCTATGGTGGTCTGGGCAGCTGCTGGGACTATGGTCCTTTGGGCTCATTGATGAAGTTGAATGTTAAACGCGCATGGTGGAATGCCATGACTCGCAGACCTGACATTGTGGGTCTGGATGCAGCGATCCTGATGCACCCGATGGTGTGGAAAGCTTCCGGTCACGTTGACGGTTTCTCGGATCCCTTGGTGGATTGCAAAGACTGTAAGACACGTTTCCGCGCGGACAACACTGAATCTTACCTGAAAGACAAAAAGTGCCCGAATTGTGGCAGCAAAAATCTTTCCGAAGAGCGCAATTTCAATTTGATGTTTAAAACTCACATGGGTCCTTTGGAGGATTCTGCGAGCGTGGTTTATCTGCGCCCGGAAACTGCGCAAGGTCACTTTGTGAATTTCCTGAATTGCCAACAGTCTTCGCGCTATAAAGTACCATTCGGTATTGCGGCGATTGGTAAGTCTTTCCGTAACGAAATCACTCCAGGGAACTTTATTTTCCGTACGCGTGAATTCGAACAAATGGAAATGCAATATTTCGTAAAACCAGGCACTGACGATAAATTCTTCGAAGAGTGGAAAGAGCGTCGTTTGGCTTTCTATTCCAAATTCGGTATCAAAAAAGAAAACTTGAAAGTTCACGTTCACGAAAAGCTGGCGCACTATGCGCGTGCCGCGGTTGACGTGGAATACAAATTCCCAATGGGTTTCTCGGAGCTGGAAGGTATTCATAACCGTTCTGACTTTGACTTGACTCAACATATGAAGTTCTCTGGTAAGAATCTTGAGTACTTCGATGAAGCGAACAAAGAAAAATTCATCCCCTACGTTATTGAAACGGCTGTGGGTTGTGATCGCTTGTTCCTGGCGTTCATGTGTGATGCTTACCGCGAGGAAGTAACGACAGACGAGGCAGGCAAGGAAGACGTGCGCGTGGTGATGGGTCTTCACCCGGAAATCGCTCCATACAAAGTGGCAATTTTGCCGCTTTCTAAAAAAGAGCCACTAACAGATATCGCGGATAAATTGCGTGATCAGCTGGCTGAAGATTTCGACGTGACATACGACGAAGCGGCTTCCATCGGTAAACGCTACCGTCGTCAGGACGAAATCGGCACGCCATTCTGTGTGACGGTGGATTTTGATACCATCAACGATCAGGCGGTAACGGTTCGTCATCGCGATACGATGGTGCAGGAACGCATCCCAATGTCGCAGCTGAATGCTTACGTGGCTGGGAAAATCAAAAGCTTCTAAATGAAGTCCAAATAAATCAGAAATGGGCTGTCCTGCTACCAGGGCGGCCCTTTTTTTGTGCTTTTTTCAAAGTACACCCCAGGTCTCCGAAGATTGCCGGTTCCGAATGACTTTTTTTCCACTTTTTGATAGGTGAATCCCTGTTTATTGAAGGGATGTTCTTATGAAAAATCTGCTTATCGCGGTGCTTGTCATTTTCAGTCTGTCTCACGCATTTGCTGAGGAGTCCGATCTTCCAATTCCTGGTGGAGATGAATCAGGCACGATCGAACCTATGCCCCTTCCAGAACCGCCACCACCGTCTGACGAGTGGCCTCAAGAACCGCAACCCCTTCCGCCAGAACAAACCCCTGAAGAGCCGCCAGCTCAGCGTCCTCCTGTGCCGCCACCACCGTCTTCCGGTCTTCCAGGTGCAGATACAGACGATAGAGTTTCCGTGGGGGATCGTGCCTTGGTTGTTACCGGTAGCATGTTCCTGACCGGCAATGTGGTTTCTGTTTCCCGTGATGGCAAGCTTGTGACTTTGCGTTCGGACTACAACGGCAATATCAGCACTTACAAATCCAAACAGATTGGCGTATGGCTTCGTTGCTCCAGCAAGGGTTTATGTGCGGATGGAAAAGCGATGTACGAATCAGATCGCGGTCGTCAGTACAATCCGGTGACTGTGTTGGCGACGTACTCCAACGGTTGGTCTTTGGTGAGTGAGGATTTCTCGGGTCGTAAATTTGTTTTGAAAAACAAAGAGCTTTTGAAATCAGAAGGCTGTAATGGTCGCACTGGTATTTGCCGTGGCCAAACAGTGTTGTCCGAGGCGATGGGAGCTGAGCCTTATTTCGAAGGGCAAGTTTTGGAAGTCTACGAGAGCGGAGTTTACTTGATCAGCACTTACAGTGGTGGCAAAGCAATCCGTAAAAATGGCGACCTTGCAAAACAAGTGGGTTGCTACAAAAAACTTTGCACCGGTCAGCAGTTGTATTTTGGCAATATCCTTCGTGTTTATGAGAGCGGATTCTTTGTCATTCAAGATCCATATTCTGGTAACTTGACTCTGCGCCCTTACCGCGAGATTCGCTAAAAAGGCACTCGGACTTTCATGAAATGAGTGCTCTTAAGAAAGGGACTCGTTTCAATGAAAGCATCTTTGGTTTTGTTCTCTTTGTTATTTTTATTGGTGCCGAATCTGCGCGCCGAAATGATCGATCTGCCGCAGCCGGGGGATGAATTCCCTCAGCCGCTGCCGCCAGATCCCCCGGGTTCTGAACCCGCACCTCAACCGCCACAACAACCACCGCAGCAACCAGCACCAGATCCGATACCAGGGCGTATTTCAGTTGGCGACCACGTGCTTTCCGGCCCTTACGTGGGTAAGCAATATTATTCCGGAACTGTCGTTCAGGTTTCAGGGGATCGTCGTATGATCACCGTGCGTGATGACCGTGATAAAAAGACCTATCAACGGGATGCGCGTATGATTTCGAAAAGATTGAAATGCGGTGCCAACTCCATCTGCGAAGGAGATCGGGTGCGTGTGGGACCGATGAGTGATTCACGCTATTACTACGCCACAGTTTATGCGCCTTATGAGCGTGGTCTATTTATTGTTCGCTATGACAATGACGGAAAATACTACGTGCGTGATCAATCCAAGGTTCAGCGCATGCAATAAAAAAAGGGAACCTTTTGGGGAGGTTCCCTTTAGAGGGGATCGACGGTTCGGTCTTCTTAGTAAAGAAGGATCGGACCTTGAGGGCTGGTGCGATAAAGGATGCCATCTACTTGAGAGCCAACAACCGGTCCACACTCAAGCAAAACGCCTTGAGCTTGAACTTCGTATTTATCAAGTGGGCAGCCGTAAGCTGGATTGAACATGTTGTTGCGACCTGCGAAAGAAAGTTGCGCAACACATAGATCGCCATCAGTTTCCTGGATTGCCACCACAGTGCCAACAATTTGAGCATCTTCACGGGTGCAAGTCTCGCCAGCGGCAAAGGCAGACGAACAAGCAAACAATGACAACAGAACAACCAGCTTTTTCATAAAATCTCCTAAACATGAATTTAAATCGACCCCGTGTTTTTAACACGCGAATCAGTGCTGGCGCGGATGAGATTGACGGGTTTGCAAATTCTCAAGGAATGTCAAAAACGCGAACAGATCGCCGGCACAGGGGCTTCGATGTCGGAAGTCAATTTTGGTGTCTTGGAAAAATGGACTTAAGTGGTTGATTTTTAATGGGATTTCCTGAGGTGGTTTTTCGAGCCCCCACTCTAGTATTGCGAGGGGCGAAGTGTCGTAATATTTCATTGATATTAGGGGTTTAGAGTTGTTTGATCTAAAGGTTTTTAGTATTAAGAAATCGATCAGACAAACTGGAAGGAAAACAATGGACCAGAACGTCACTATGGAAAAACCAAAAGCGAAAACCGCTGTTCCACAAAAGTTCGTATACTTCTTTGCGGCAGGCGACTCCGAAGGCAATGCCGGAATGAAGAACATCCTGGGCGGTAAAGGTGCCAACCTTGCCGAGATGACGTCTTTGGGAATTCCGGTTCCTCCAGGTTTTACAATCTCCACTGAGATTTGCACGCACTTCTACGAGGAGGGTGGCAAGCTTCCTGAATGGGTACGTCCAAAAGTGATCGAAGCCATGCAGAAAGTGGAATCCAAAATCGGCAAAAAATTCGGCGATGTGAATAATCCATTGCTGGTTTCAGTTCGCTCCGGTGCTCGTGCTTCCATGCCGGGTATGATGGATACGATTTTGAATTTGGGTCTGAATGATCAAACTGTTGAGGGCTTGGCCAAGTCTTCCAACAACCCACGCTTTGCCTGGGATTCTTACCGTCGCTTCATTCAAATGTACTCTGACGTTGTGATGGGGATGAACTCGTCACTTCTGGAAGTGACTTTGGAAGACCTGAAAGAGGAAAAGCACTATAAACTTGATACAGAGATGACTGTTGATGACCTGAAACTTCTGGTTAAGAAGTTCAAGGAACTGGTTCACCAAATGACAGGTCAGTCGTTCCCGGCGGATCCGTGGGAGCAACTATGGGGCTCTGTCTCTGCAGTTTTCCATTCTTGGAACACGCCTCGCGCGATCACGTACCGCGAGCTTCACAGCATCCCGGCCGCGTGGGGTACTGCAGTTAATATTCAATCAATGGTTTTCGGCAACATGGGTGATGATTCCGCGACAGGTGTGGCGTTCACTCGTAATCCGTCGACTGGTGATAAAGCATTCTATGGCGAGTTCCTGATCAATGCGCAAGGTGAAGACGTTGTTGCGGGTATCAGAACTCCACAGCCAATCACGAAAATCGCAGCGGCAGCAGCCGGTGTTCAGTCTTTGGAAGAGGCTCTTCCAAAAGCTTATCAACAGCTGGTTGATATCTATAAAAAACTGGAAGGTCACTACCGCGATATGCAGGATATCGAATTCACGATCGAGCGCTCCACATTGTGGATGCTGCAAACTCGTAACGGTAAACGTACAGCGGCAGCGGCTTTGAAAATCGCTTGTGACATGATCGATGAAAAGTTGATCACTGAAGAGGAAGCACTTCTTCGTCTGGACCCATCATCTTTGGATCAACTTCTGCATCCAACGTTGGATCCTAAAGCCCAAAAAACTCAACTTGCGAAAGGTTTGCCAGCGTCACCAGGTGGCGTGAATGGTCAAATCGTATTCACTTCCGAAGAAGCAGTAGAATGGAAAGAGCAAGGCAAAAAAGTTATCCTTGTTCGTGTTGAAACTTCTCCAGAAGACATCGCGGGTATGGTGGCTGCACAAGGGATCTTCACAACTCGTGGTGGTATGACATCTCACGCAGCCGTT
This sequence comes from Bdellovibrio sp. GT3, assembly GCF_037996765.1. NCBI lineage: Bacteria > Pseudomonadati > Bdellovibrionota > Bdellovibrionia > Bdellovibrionales > Pseudobdellovibrionaceae > Bdellovibrio > Bdellovibrio sp. GT3. Next base: position 266,085 of record NZ_JBBNAD010000004.1, read on the forward strand.
GTGGCTCGTGGTATGGGTAAATGCTGTGTGGCTGGTTGTGGTGAGGTCGAAGTCGACTACCGCACTGAAACTATGAAAGTGAAAGGCTACGTTCTTAAAAAGGGCGATGTAATCACTTTGGATGGTTCCACAGGTGAAGTGTTCCTGGGCGAAGTTAAAACAATTGAACCTAAATTGGATCAATACTTCGAACGTATCATGAAGGTGGCAGACCGCACTCGTAAGTTGAAAGTACGTACGAATGCAGACACTCCGAAAGATGCACAAACAGCGAAAAACTTTGGTGCAGAAGGTATCGGTCTTTGCCGTACAGAGCACATGTTCTTCGGTGCTGATCGTATCGACGCAGTTCGTGAGATGATCATCGCAGATAACAAAATGGATCGCGAAAAAGCGTTGGCGAAACTGTTGCCAATGCAACGTGATGACTTCTACCAACTATTCAAAATCATGGACGGCTTGCCAGTAACGATCCGTTTGTTGGATCCACCTCTTCATGAGTTTGTTCCGCACTCTGACGAAGAAACCAAAGAGTTGGCAAAACGTATCGGGACGGACTTTGATCGTCTTCGTTCGAAAGTAAAAGCTTTGCACGAATTCAATCCGATGCTGGGTCATCGTGGTTGCCGATTGGCGATCACATATCCAGAAATCTATATCATGCAGGTTCGCGCGATCGCTGAAGCGGCATGCATGATGTTGAAGGAAGGTCTGAAGCTTTCTGCTCCGGAAATCATGATTCCACTTGTTGCAACAGACAAGGAATTGGACATGCTTCGTGGTCAGGCAGAGATGGAAGTTAAAAAAGTTCAAAATGAAAAGAACATGAAGTTCGATTACGCGATCGGTACGATGATCGAGCTTCCTCGTGCAGCTTTGACTGCTGATGCGATTGCAGAGCATGCAGACTTCTTCAGCTTCGGCACGAACGATTTGACTCAGACGACTTTGGGTCTTTCACGTGACGATTCTGGCAGATTCTTGGGCTCTTACGTTTCCAGTGGTATCTTGGCTAAAGATCCATTCCAATCTATCGATCAAGTGGGCGTAGGCTCTTTGGTGAAAATGGGTGTGGAATTGGGACGTCGTATGAAGCCGACTTTGAAAATCGGTGTCTGCGGTGAGCACGGTGGTGATCCTGAATCCATCGAGTTCTTCCATAAGACAGGTTTGGACTACGTATCCTGTTCTCCATTCCGTGTGCCTATCGCAAGATTGGCGGCGGCAAGAGCGGCACTTCTGTCGAAGAAATTACATTCTTAAGAATGAAAAAGGGAGCCATCTGGCTCCCTTTTTTTGTCTGCAAACATTTATTTGGGTAAATAAGTTTGCATGTGGAGCACCGTTGTTTAGACTAAACAAATGGTTCGCATTTGGCCTTTCATATTCATTTGGACTCTGTGTTTGAACATGCCTTACGGCGCCTTTGCGGCAGTAAAGTGCAACCGCATTTTTCGAGTCGCGGTCATTCAGAACGAGCCTCTTTATTTCCTGGATAAAAATAAGAAAGTCACTGGAGTCATGTTGGAGGTGACTCAGGAGCTTCATCGAAGAACGGGATGTTCTTTTGATCTTATCGAGATGGTGCGCCCGAGTATGGTGCATAGACTGAAGGGCGGCTCGGTGGATTTGAGTATTTTGACGATCAAAACGGATGAGCTGGATAAAGCAGGGAAATTCATCAGGGTATTTAAGGCGAATCGGGCTTTGATTTCAACTCCGGCATTAAAGAAGAAAAATTACGTACTAAAAGATGTACTGGAGGATAAGAATGTTCTGGTGGGGGGACTTATTAGTTCGCCGGCATTTCTTAATGAAAATGAAGTTTCCCTTTTAAAAAAGCAGGGCCGCTGGCGCCAGTACCCAGACTATGAATCCATTTTTCAATCCATGAAACGGGACCAGATTCAGGCTTTTGTGGGATCCATCATGGTGTCTGATTTCTATTTTAAAAAATTGGGATTGAGTGATTTTGGATTTCTTATCGATCGCAGCAAACAGAGCGATGCTGGTTTTTACTATGCGAAACAACGTTTAACCACCCATGAGGTGGAGTTATTGAGTTCCACCCTTGCGCAAATGTTGAAGGATGGATTCTTTCAAAAAGTTTTATCCAAGTATTCGTCCCCGTACGCTGTGGAAAACGAGTTCGTCTCTGTAAACTAATTGGCCTCGTCCAGTTGTGGATCTGTCAGAAGGCACCGATACTTACCAGATGCGTACTTTCTTGGTTCTTGTGATGGTGCTACTGGTCCCTTTCTTTGCAAAAGCAGAGGATGATGGACGCCCGTTATGGGACTGGGGCATTGGTCTGGGTTACGTTCGCTACGCCGACTATCCAGCCTCGGATGAATACTCCCAAATAATGTTACCATTCCCAACTTTCCAATATCGGGGCGAATACCTGCGTGCCGATGATCGGGAAGGGGGACGTGCTTACCTTTTTAAGACTGACAGCTGGTCCCTGGAGTTTTCGGGATCAGGTCGCTTTCCTTTGGATTCCAGTAAAAACAAAGCCCGCTTTGGAATGGAAGATTTGCCTTTGGTAGTAAATGGTGGACCACAATTGGTTTATCACAGTGGGGGCACGTGGGAGTTTCAAATAGCGCCGTTCTTCTCTGTGGCTGCCAAAAATGACGATATCCGTGCGAACGGTATGCTCTTAAAGACGCAAGTGACTTATCGGTGGGAGGGGGAAACCCCGGGACCCCTTGATTCCACCATTCTGATCACAGGTACAACTTCTTTTGAAATGAATGCGGCTTCTAGCGATTATATGAAAACTTATTATGAAGTCGACAGCCGGGATGTGCGTGCCGGTCGAGCTGAGTATGATGCGAAAGCGGGATTTTTAAGTACCAATTTGTCTTACTATCAAAGATTTGCGGCCGGTCGATCGGCAGTCTATTTCGGCGCATCGATTTCGGATTACTCGTGGTCGGCAAATCGCCAGAGTCCTTTGCATAAGTCCGATTACAATGTGGGATGGGGTTTGGGTTATATTTACCAGTTTGGCGAGTCTGCCAAGCCGATGGTTTCCCCGGAAGACACGCAAGGTGTGATCAACCGCTACCGTCAACATCGACGTGATCAACGGTTGATTCCCTTGGAGTAATTACTGACAGCTGTGAGTGATGGCGCGATTGTCTCGTTGAGCCAACTGTTCACAGGATGCCGGAATTTTTTCTCCCATTTCCACTTTCAACTGCAAAGCGCGATACAAGTCAGAGGAGTGGATGCTTTCGCCATTCAGGTTGTGCAGGGGTTGCAACAGGTCCATCAAGCCGCAACCATAGTTGCCGGTTTGTATCTGATGTTTGTTTTTAAGTGCGAGCATCACCTTTGCTGCAAACACATCAGCGAAATCCTCACTTAAATATTGGCGGCTGCCTTGCTTGCGTTCAAGGCACTGTTTTGTCGATTCAATGGACTGCGGGTAAGAGTGGGCATAGGCGTTGTGGCCGATTTCATGGGCCAGGATTGAGGCCCCCATCTCCGGATATTTCACAGAGTACCAGCTGATCAGGACATGGCCTGAGTCTGTGTTTGTTTTGTCAGAGATATCGGCATCCGGAATCGTGGGGCATTGATCAGTTTTAGCGCTGTCCGGTGTGTTGAACATCGCGCGAATCAGGAACATCGCATACAAGGAAGTATCTTCGAGTTTATCCAGTTCATTGATCTCGTCCTGAAGTGTCTGGTTTTTCATTTCCAAAGCGCGCAACCAAGCCGTGCTGTTTTCCTGAGCGGTCAGTGGGTAATTGAATTTCAAATCCTGAATGCTTTTGTAGCCGGGCTGATGGGAACCCATTTGTTCAAGGGCTTCCTGGCGGGTGAGTTCGGCCAACTTTTTGAATTTTTCCAATTCCTGAGGCTGTGGATATAAGTTGATGGACTGGAAGTAGCGGGTTTCGCAGTTGTTTGGAGTTGTGGATTTGGACTGCAATGCCAAAGTCGTTTTGATGCCCGATTCTTGATAAATTTTGAAAAGCTCATCTTTGCTGAAGGTGTGCTTTTCCATCTGTTTGGTGATGAGGGCCCGGCCGCCACCAAACAAAAAGTGGTGCATCAATCGCACTGCAAATGCCGTCTGTGTCAAGGCTTTGGCTTCTTCGGTGGTGATCATCTCGCCAGCATTGATTTTGCTGACGATGAGTGGATCTACTTTTTCTGCGCCCTGAATAATATCATTCAATATTTTTAGGGTGGCTTGAACCGCTTTTAATTCCTCTTTGACTGCATCCTGTAATTTAAGGTGCCAATGCATTTCCGCAAAATAGGTAAAATTGCCCATTTGGTTGTACGAGGTATAGGCTTTGAAAAATTTCTGCTGGGGCAGGCTACTGTTCCAGTACTGTTTTAGTTCCGCATTTTTATCGATGTTTTTCATCCAGTACATCGCGTGAAGAATAAAAAGTTTCTGAGAGTAAAGTTCCAGCGTCGGAAAGGCGCTTTCTTTGGCATTCAGGACTTCCAATCCCATGCGGGCTTTTTCCTGAAGTAGTTGGGAGTTCTTGGCAAGAGCCGGAACGATGTAAGTATCATAATACTTCTTCTGTTCCTCCGTCGGTTTTGCCGCCGCTTCGACCAGCTTGGGGATGCTTGGGTATTTTTTAAATTCAGGAGCGCACAAATCCATGGTGCACGCGTACTCCATGGGATATTGCTGTTTCAGGTCTTGCGACGTGCGGGCGTCGGTGACGAAGTCGCGATTGTTTTTGGTTTGCAGGAGTTCCTGTAATTGCTGTTCGGAAGCGGCTTTATTGGTGGCAACACGAACGGCATCCTGATCATTGGTTTTGCGGCAGGCGGTCAGGCCAAAAAGCAAAGCGGTCGCGATGATCGTTACATGTCTCATTTTGAGAACTCCCGAAAATTGTTACTCGGCTGTCTATGGTTTTGTGGTGCCCTTGAGCCTATTGGCTTCCGGACTCCGCTGACAGTCTTGCTTATTTACGGGAGCAGAAATGATGCCGTTTTATCAGCGGGTGAAGTATGTCACCAGAATAGCCAGCGACAGTGTTGTGAACATGATCTTGAATGCCATGTTTTTGGGAAAAGTCGTACGAGGGTAGACTTCTGTTTTTTTGTATTGCATGGGAGCCTCCATGCAAATCATCGTAGTCCTGCGCCTGAAAAGACGGCGTCAAATTCCCGGTCGGGGTCATCAATATTTCATAAAGACATTGAGGAAATATCGAAGTTTTAGCGCAGCGCACGCAACGCGCAATGGTAATGCAGCGGGGTGTCCCATGGAGTTCTGCTTAAGTTTTCAGCGATTGCCTAAGTTTTGAAACCCCACAGTTGACATAGTTCCGCGCTCTCGAGAGAGTTAAATGGCCTTTGGTCTAGCTAGACCTTGGGCTTGTATATTTTGAGGGGAAATGTCGGGATTTAAGATTTCGACACTATTAGCTCAAGAGGGGAATATACCTTGAGAATTAAAAAGATTGAACTCATTGGTTTCAAATCGTTCAAAGACCGCACGGTCATTCATTTCGATGCCGGTATCACTGGTATCGTAGGACCAAATGGTTGCGGTAAATCCAACATCGTGGATGCTCTTATGTGGGTTATGGGTGACCAGTCCGCTAAGGATCTTCGTGCTTCTCAGATGACAGACGTTATCTTTGGTGGTGCCGAAGGTTATGCACCGTTGGGTATGTGTGAAGTTTCCCTGACGCTTGAAAACGACGGCGGAGCTTTCCCGGCAAAATACATTAAGCACTCTGAAATCATGGTGACTCGTCGTCTGCACAGAAACGGCGAGGGTGAGTACTTCATCAATAAAGAACCTTCTCGTCTTAAGGACTTGCAAGAGATCTTTATGGATACGGGTGCGGGTTCAAAAGGTTTCTCGATCATCGCTCAAGGTATGATCGGTAAGATCATCACTTCGAAACCTGAAGACCGTCGTATGCTTATCGAAGAAGCGGCGGGTATCACCAAGTTCAAAGCTCGTAAAAAAGAATCTCAACGTAAATTGGTTCAAACGGACCAGAACTTGCTTCGTTTGCAGGACATCGTGGGTGAGTTAAAGCGCCAAATCGATTCTTTGCAAAGACAAGCACAACGTGCAGAACGCTATCGTAACATCAAAAACCAAATCGAAGATTTGGATTTGTGGATTTCCACAGCTCAATATGTTGAGCTGGCTCGTGCTGCTGAAGAAGCTCAGGCAATCTTCAATGAAGCACAAAGCATGGAAATCGAAGGTGATGCGAACCTTTCGACTCTTCAAGGTCAATTGGAAGTTTTGAAGCTTCAAATTCTTGAAAAAGAGAAAATGGTTGAAGAGCACCAAACAGTATTCTTCGACAAGCAATCCACTGTTCAAAAGAACGAGATGGAAATCCAAGAGCTTCGTTTCGAAATTGAACAGGCTCGCCGTAATGAGCAAATGACGGGTACGATCCTGCAAGAACAGCAGGCGCGCCAGGAATTACTGGCTCGTGACAAAGCGACTTTGGAAGAACAAATCACAGAACTTAAGGAAGAAGCAGAGACTTTGGCTGCGACTTTCACAGAAAAAAACGACATCTTCCAAAACTTCAACTCTCGTATCGGGACTGTTGATGAAGATTTGACTGTAAAACGCCGTGAGCTATTTGCGGTGGGCCAGTCAGAATCCTCTTTGGATGCTCGTGTGAATTCATTGTCAGCACAAATCGCTGATTTGACAGACCGTCAAGACAACGAACAACAAGTGTTGAATGAACTTCGCGAAAAACAAGTTGAGTTCGAAAGCCGTCGTAAGAAGGTGACGAACGAACTTGATAAAGAACGTCAAATGCAATTGGACCTGGCAAGTGACGCCGATTCTTTCGAAGCCAATAAAAAGATCCTTTCGGATTCATTGGCAGAGAAAAAATTGGAAGTGGAATCATTCAAAGACTCTTTGAATGAGACAGCTTCCCGCCTGTACGGTCTTGAAAACTTGCAAAACAACTTCGAGGGTTTCCAAGAAGGTGTGAAACAAGTGATGTTGTGGCAAAAAACTCGTTCTCAAGAGATGATGGCGGATGGTTCCGTTGTTACTCACTTCCAACCGGTTTCTGAGGTTGTTGAAGTTCCAGCTGAGTACGAAGTAGCTATGGAAGCGGCATTGGGTTCACGCCTGCAAATGCTTTTGTCTTCTGATGCTAATATCGCAGTCGATGCGGTATCTCACTTGAAAGAACAAAAATCAGGTCGTTCAAGCTTCATGTCTGCAAGCGACCAAAATGTTGCCTTTAACAGAGCGCAAGCTCCGATCGGTCAAGATGGCGTTCAAGCGATCTTGAAAGACGTGGTTAAAGCAGCCGATAAATTCCAAAATGCTGTCACTTATATGTTGGACGGTGTTGCGATCGTTGATTCTATCCGTACGGCTTTGAATCTTCGTGCGACATACACTGGTTGGACATTCGTTACTCTTGACGGTGACACTTTGACTGCTGACGGTGTTTTGACGGGTGGTTCTTCTGAATCAGCTGACTCTGGTATGCTTAAACGCCGCCGTGAGATCAAAGAATTGTCAGAGAAAAAAGACGAATACGCCGGCAAACTTCAATTGGCTCAAATGGCTTTGAAAAAAGTTGAAGAGCAATTGAACAATGTTGTGAACGATTTCGAAGGCGCTCAAAAACGCAAAATGGATCAAGAGATCAAAGTTGCGGAATTGAGAAAAGACTTTGAACGCGCTGAAAACGAAGTTCAAAACGCACAAGCTGCGGTTGAACGCCAGGAGCGCGAAGTCAAAAAATTGACTGAGCAGTTAGAGGTTCAAGAACAAAAGAACGAAGAGTTGAGCCAAGCCTTGATCGAAGCTCGCGAGAAGAAAGTTCTTCTTGAGGGTGAAGTTGAGACTTTGAATTCTGAATTGAACTCTGTTCGTCTGGGCTTTGACGGTCTGCAGGCGGAAGTCACTGATCTTCAGGTAAGATCCGCTTCCAAGACTCAAGAATATCAAGGTGTTTTGAGACAGCTTGAAATGGTTACCAAGTCATTGAATGACCTTGAAGCACAACTTGCTCGTATGAGCGAAGAAGCTGAAGGCTACAACTCTCAAATGACCGAGAGCCAAGTGACTTTGGAAGAAAAGAAAATCGAATTCGAACGTCTATTGGATGAAGTTGAGCAATTGAAATTGCAAGCGGCTCGTACAAAGGACGAATACGAAGTGATGTCTGAATCCATCCGCGCGATCGAAGAGGAAGCTAGTTCTTCTCAACGTCTGCGCAATGAAAGACAGCACAAAATGAACGACTCTCAATTGAAGCTTGAACAAGCTAAAATGAAAGAGCAGTACTTGGTTGATTCTATCCGTGAACGTTACATGTTGAACCTTCCGGACGTTATCGAGAAGTACATCAATAAAGAAGGCGACTTCCTGGCTGCTGATGCTCAACTTAAAGATCTTCGCGAGAAATTGGCGAAAATCGGAGAAGTTAACTTGTCAGCGATTGAAGAGTACGAAGAGACAGCTCAACGTTATGAGTTCCTGACGAAACAACACGCAGATTTGACTGAAGCGAAAGAGCAACTTCGTAAAGTTATCGATCGTATCAACAGAATCTGTTCTAAACGTTTCAAAGAGACTTTCGACTTGGTTAACGAGCGTTTCACTCGCGTATTCCCAGTGCTATTCGGCGGTGGTGAAGCGTGGTTGGAGCTGGTTGATGAGACCGAAAAGAACGAAGCGGGTATCGAGATCATCGCACGTCCTCCGGGCAAGAAAACACAAAACGTTTCCTTGATGTCGGGTGGGGAGAAGGCGTTGACTGCGGTTGCGCTGGTATTCTCGATCTTCCTGGTGAAACCATCACCATACTGTTTGCTGGATGAGGTTGATGCTCCACTTGATGACGCCAACGTATTCCGTTTCAATGACTTGGTTCGTGAAATGGCGAAGCGCTCACAAATCATCGTTGTTACTCATAACAAACACACGATGGAAGTGGCGAAGAAACTTTACGGCGTAACTATGCAAGAGCGTGGTGTATCGACGATGGTTTCTGTTTCTCTTCAGGATATTAAGTAGTCCGATAAGAATTTTCAAAAATGAAAACCCAGGTGCAAAACACCTGGGTTTTTTATTTTTCGGGGGGCATAGTTTGGCTCCGTAGTTTGGGGGCTGATGTTTAATTCCTGGAAATTAAGTGCACTGACAGTTGCCTGCGGAATTCTTGTGCAGTAGTTATTTAATCAAAAGATACTCGGGGGTTTTATGTTGGCGGCAGCAAGTGTGCTTGCGATGGTATTGTTTTCTTTGACGGCATTCGGAAATATTAAAAAAGCGGCTCACGCTGACATTTCCATGAAGGTGAATGCAACGACGGCACAAATCAATTTGGAAGAGCCAAGTCGTTTTAAGGTGGGTCAAAAAGTGGGCGTATATCGTGAAGAATGTCGCGGTGGTCGTTACTCGGTTTGTACAAGGGACCGTGTTGGCTTTGCTAAAGTATCAAAAATTCATGATCAAAAATTTGCCGAAGTAACAATGGACAATGTTTACTTCGAAGAGGGCTATGTCATTCAAAATGACTAGACCCGGAGGAATTTGAAAGTTCGATCGGGACATATTTGAAAAATAATAAGAAACTATTTAAATGAAATATCTGATAGTCAGTTCAATAGTTATCTTTTGCCTTGGAATCTGGGTCCGTCATCGTGATGTCAGGATTCGAAAGAACACCACTGTGAATCCCAAGAAGCTTTCCCCAGCACAGGTTGTTTACTCTCTTTGTTTTGCCTATCCATTTTGTGTCCTTTATATATGGTTGGAAAACCTCCTTTAGTCCGGCTGTGGTTGTTTTTGTATTTTAGAACGTTAATAATTAAACCATCTGACTTTTCGATAGAAAACCGGGGCGTTGATGGAATTAAATTATTTGCGTGCATTCTTTGAAGTGGCAAAAGCCGGTAAATTTTCTGAGGCTGCTCAGAAACTCAATATCAGTCAAAGTGCGCTCAGTCGCTCCGTTTCTCTTCTGGAAGAATCTGAAGGTGTCATTCTGTTTGACCGCTCAAAAAGCGGTGTGGCTTTAACTGCCAAAGGCCGCGATGTTTTTCAGTTGTGTGAGGACTTGTTTCGAACTGAAAAAGCGATTGAGAACCTGTGCCGAAATGTGCAGGAAACCTGTGAAGGCCCTTTGAAGTTTGCGGCAACGGATAATGTGGTGAATGACTATTTGATTGAGCCCTTGCATACCTTCCGCAGACAGTATCCCAAGGTTATACCCAGTATCACTTCGGGTTCTCCGGATGATATTATTAATTCCCTGATTCACACGGATAATGAGTTTGCTCTACTGTTTGCCAAGGTGGCGCTTCCCAATATTGAATACCAGAAAATCAGCTCCGAAGTGATGACTCTGGTTTGTAAGCCCGAGATCTGGAAGGAATGCAAATCCTCAAGCAATGAGAAAACCATCAAAAAGATTTTGGAAAAGTATGGCTACCTTTGTTCGATTGGCGCTTTGCAAAGCACGCGACCGAAGCGGGTTGTGATGGAGTTATTTGGTGAAATGCCCCAAGTCGGACTCGAGATGAACAGCCAGGAAGCGCAGAAGCGCTTCTGTCTTTCGGGGGAGGGGTTTGCTTATCTGACCCGTTTCATGGTTGAGGATGAAATCAAAAAAGGTATGCTATTTGAGGTGCCGGTTGATAACCCACATGAATTCAATTTGTGGCTGGCTTATCGCAAAGGTCGTCAGCTGAGTCTGACTTCAAGAACCTTTATTGAGCACGTAACCAAGTACGTTGAAGGGCACCTGTAAAAGACGTTAACACCAAGTAGCTCCTTAGCTGGGGGCTGGTTCGATTTCGCGGTGGCTGATTCCTTGCTTGGATAAGCCCTGATATGAAAATGAAAGCTTTCTGGCCGGGTATCCTGGCACTAACACTATTAATGACGGTGGGACCTGCACATGCGGTAAAGCACATGTGCACGCATATATTTGATCCCAAGTTTGATAGTGAGGCGGCTCTGGCTCCTCAATCAGAGGCCTATGCTAAATTCATCAAACAACACGTATCGACGAATAAAGTTCTAAGCGCGATGGAGCGCTATCAAAAACTTATGGGTTTTGAAGTGATCGATCAAAAAGGGGAATCCCTGGATCTGGTCAAAGTTCGTTTTGCCAAGCTTTCACAAAAACAAAAAGAAGAAATGATGACGTTGGTTAAAGACGTCTATGTGGATGTGAAACTGCTTAAATACTCCAAAGACGGCCCGGTGAAATTTTTCAAGCGCCACTTGGATATGATGGTTTCCGAGTATCTGAATGTGCGCAGCTGGTTCAAATATATGATCACAGAGCGCCAGGCTCCGATCGACAAGGCTATGGATCTTTATTTTAAACGTATTCAGGAATTAACGGATGCACCGATTATTTTGGAAGGTTCTGATGTTCTGTATACGGCTTTACGTTTGCAGGATAAGTTCTTGCAGCAACAGAAGTTGCCGGGACCGATCGTGATCTATGGAAGCTTTGCTAATGGCAAAGCCTATGAGAAGACCAGTGATTTGGATTATGGTGTAGTTGATGCCCGCACCGAACAGGTCATTCGTGAAACAGACACCTTGAAGATGCTTGAGGAGTTCCCATTTTCAGATGCACAGGCACATTTGATTCAACCCAAGCAGATTCAGGGCTTGGGGTATATGAACCCTGTGGTTGTGATCGTAAAAGACAAATTCATCGAAGTTCGTGTCTATGGCAGCGGTCCGGAGAAGGCACATCTTAAAGGCAAAGTTCCCTTTGATGTCTATTACTTCTAATTAGAACCGGGCTGTTAAATACGCTTGCGGCCCGAGGTATTCGTAATTGAATTCGCCATTCCATTTCTTTCCGTCCACTTCAACCCCAATGTAAAACCAGTTCAGCGCAGCTCCGACACCCACGTATGTTGAGAACCACCACTCCGTATTGGCTGCGGCGCTGAGGATATTGCCCTGCATGTCCATTCCCGAAGCCGCGATCTTGTAAGCGAAGGCTCCAACATTGGTTCCCACCGACCAATTGGGTGTGATCATATATTTTAAATCGAGACCCAGAAGAGGAAGGGGAGCATTGGCCGCGGCCGTGGCCTCCCGCGAGGTGCTGATCGGACTTAAGGAGACGCTCCCGTTCAGTTTCAAATTAATTTGCGACCATTGCACGCCGGCCCCGGCAGAAACTTCCCAATCTGGGGTTTTAATGAATGCATAAGACCACGCAATCGGAATAATCGTGAAAGTAAACTTGCTCGAGAGATCCGCTCCCACGGGATAGATCTGATCACCAATTTGAATCTGTCGATCGATTGTTTTATTTCCGGTGCGACTAAAGTTGAAAACATCCAGAGTGAGTTTATTACGCTCAGACATGCGCCACATAACGGAGCCTCGGATCGTGGTTTCCTCGACATCGATGCCGAGATCCCTTTCCAGATTCACTTCATCCCCGCGACCCAGTCGTTCGTTATTCACCCGCAGTGTGGTGTCGAAGGATGGTAAAAAGTAGCCCAGCTTAAAAACGAATTCCTCATCTCCTTGAGAGGGCAGTGCATGACTTTGTGAGGAATAAAGAAACAGAAGTGGCAGGAAAAGAACTGGGACATAGTGTTTGAACCGCTTCATGACAATCCTTTGGTTTGTCTGAATATTTCCCCTTAAAGGTAGCGGCAGTTCAATATGTGATTGAGCAGGAAAAACAAGCAAAGCCCCACGCGGCGTCCGACTTCCTGCGGGGCTTTGCCTGTCTTAACAGGTTTATTTCACATATTCGATGAGAGCATCGTCAGAGAAACGGACCTTTTTAAGATTTTGAAAAGAGTCTTCTGCGTGACGATATCCTAATGTAACGGTGGCAATCGACTTCCAACCGCTGCCTTCCAGTTTAAGAATACGGTCGTAATCTGAAGGACTGAAGCCTTCCATGGGTGTTGTGTCAATTTTTAACAAGGCGGCAGTCTCAAGCAAGAAGCCCATGGCGATATAGGCCTGTCGTTGTGACCAGGTTCTGATTTTTTCTTCCGGAGCCTTTACCACATTATTGATCAACATCTCTTTATATCCGTTCAAGGATTCAAGAGGGGCACCCCTAACTTCGGCAACGCGATTTATGTATTTTTGCACAAAGGCTTCATCGATAGTGTCGCGATAGAGCAGAACAATTTGATGGCTTGCATCTGTGATTTGCGATTGATTCCAGGAAACGGGTTTTAACTCTTCGCGAACCTGAGGATTTTCCACCACGAGAAACTTCCACGGTTGAATGCCGTAAGAGGACGGAGCCAGTTTTAAAGACTCAAGCAGGGTGTTTAGGTCTTTGTCTGAGATTTTTTTGTTCGGGTCGAATCTTTTAACTGCATAGCGCCACTCGAGGGCCTCTTGGATCTGTTTATTAGCCATGGATTGGACTCCTTTTAAATGTATCCAACATAGATACAATATGAACCTGACGGAATTTAATTGCAACAATAAAACGCACATTTAAAGCGAATAATCCTCAAAGAGACGATTAAATCTGTTTTAAAGGGTCTTGTTGCTGCCCATTGTTTCTTTTTGCAGCATCAGCTATAATGGACGCATGCTTGATCAAAGATTTTCAGTATCAGTACATATTATGACGGTTCTTAGCTACCACAAAGGTGAGCTGATGACCTCTGAAGTCCTGGCCTCAAGCATTCGCACCAACCCCACAGTGATTCGTCGCCTATTGGCAAAGTTGGTGGAAGCCGGCTTGGTTGAAAGCTTCAAAGGGAAAGCCGGGGGAGTGCGCCTGAACGACAAGTGTAAAGAGATCACGCTTAAAGATATCTACATGGCAGTTTCAGGAAAACCTCTTTTAAATACTCCGGATAAAGAACCTTTAAAACAATGTGCTGTATCGTGCGCGATGAAAAAAATCATGTGCGATATCTCATCGGGCCTTGAGAATCATTCGATGTCTTACCTAAGCAAAATCAAACTTGCTGACCTGACGCAAAAAGTATAACCGCGTGATGACTGAACAAGAGAAGCAGGAAATTGAAAGACTTCACAACGAAGCCTGTAATCAAGGGAAGCTTTTTTATATTGACCCCAAAACGGGCTATCAGGTTTTTACAAAACTCAATCATCTAAAAAGAGGACACTGTTGCAACTCCGGTTGCCGCCATTGCCCTTACAGAGAAAATAAGCAGGCAGAAAATTAGATTTTCTGCCCTTTCGCAATCACAGCATAAGATACAAATCGCTCCACAAACTTTCACTCGTGAGATGAATTTGCCGGGGAAACGTGCATAAACTGTTGAAACGAGTGAACTGTTGGCAGTCTCACGTAACTGGACGAATGTGCATAATCATTAACCGAAAATTCGAACAATAGTGCCCTAGACCACCACTGGTGGAATACAAATAGACATTTTCGACTCAATAAAGGTCGTGATTTCTCGAATTGATACACCCACTCGTATTTACTCCCTGCTAAGCTTTTATCTGCAAGGTGGGGTGTGTTTGTTATGGCGTTCAATTATGAAAAACACAAAAGTAGCCATTCCGAAGACAGCTTCTGGACATCATATTCAGACTTGTTCCTGGGACTCAGTACGATCTTTCTACTATTATATGTAGTGGCGAGTCTGAGAACGGGAACTGATGCGCTCAGAGGCCAAATCGAGAATCAAAAGCTATCGATGCAAGTCGAAGAATTACAACATCAGCTCAAAATGTATGAGTCGGTGAAGAATGACTATTTGGCGAATCAAGCGTCAAAAGACGAGGCTCAGGAATACCAGGAGTTGATGGATAAGCTGACTCTTTTGCAAGAGGATGCGAAATCGGAAAAAGACAAGCTGGTGCAACAGGCTTTGGAAAACGACAAAAAGGCCAAAGCACTTAATAAGTATCAGCAGATGGTGCGCAACGTGATGAATGCCAACAAGATGGCGAAATCCAAGATCATCAATCGTGACGATTTGATCAAGGATCAGGACGTTGAAATTGCTGACCAGGAAGTTGAGATCAAGGATTTGAATCAGGATATTCAGCACAAACAACAGTTGATCGCCCAGGGCGAAAAGCAGATTGCTGACACTGAACAGTCGTTGCAGCGTCGGATGAATGAACTCCGCTACGCTTATAAGCAAAACAAACTGAATAAAACGAAATTTGAACAGCAGATGGCTGCGGCAAAAGCGGATGCGAATTCCAAGATCAATGGACTTAGCAATGCCAATGCTCAGTATCAAGCGCAGTTGCAGGAAGCCAACGATCAGTTGGGACAAACTCAATCTGACCTGAGCAAAACCAAAGGAATGCTGGCACAGAAAGAGGGCGAAGCCCGTGGCTTGCAAGGTCAGTTGGGTGAAGCCAAAGGACAGCTGGGTAAAACGCAAAGCGAATTGGCCAGCACTCGCGGTGCTTTGTCACAGACTTCCGGTCAATTGGCAGCCACCCAAGGCGAACTTGGACAAACGAAAGGTCAACTGGGTCACTTGAAAGGCAAAGTTGGCGAACTTGAAGGGGAGCTGGGAGCTACCAAAGGGGCATTGGGTTCCGCAAAAGGACAATTGGCCGCTGCACAAGGAGAACTTGGGCAGGCAAAGGGTCAGTTGGGTAACCTGAAAGGCCAAGTGGGCAATCTGCAAGGTCAGGTTGGTAACTTGAAAGGCCAACTGAATGCGACGGAGGGACAACTGGCAACAGCTCGTGCCGAAATTGAAGCGCGTAAAGCTGTGGCGAATGAAATCAGCAAGGGTTTTGCAAAAGCCGGTATCAAAGCTGAAATCGACGGTCAGACGGGCGATGTCGTTTTGGATTTCGGTCAGCAATACTTTGATTCTGACTCGGACAGATTGAAACGTGAAATGAAGGGTGTGATCGAAAAAGCCATGCCGATTTACTCGCGCTCGCTATTCGGCAATCCGAAAATCTCTGACAAGGTTTCAGCAGTTGAGATCGTGGGTTTCGCTTCTCCTACGTATCAAGGTCGTTTCATCGACCCGAACAGCAGTAAGCCAGGTGATAAAGAAGCATTGAAATACAACATGGATCTTTCATATCGTCGTGCGAAGTCGATCTTCAACTATATGTTGGACGAAGACAACGTGCGCTTTGAACATCAAAAACAATTGATGGGATTGATGAAAGTCTCAGGACGAAGCTTCCTGGAGGTCATGAAAGTTCAGAATCGAGGCGTGGCGACAGCTGCCGAGTTCTGTAAGCAAAATGACTGTAAAAAAGCTCAGCGGGTAATTATCCGCTTCAGCATGGATCAAAAGAAATAAAAGGGGTGGGACGTGAATAAGGCTGCTTTAGCTCAATATTTTATCCTGGGACTGCCATATGCAATGGGTGTGGTGTTCTTGCTGGGATTGTTTTTCCGCGGAGTTATTTACTTCACGGTTCGTCGTCATGAATGGTTTGCGATCGAGTTTGAAAAACGCGTGAATCGCTACATGCACGCCGAAGTGCCGGGCAAAGTGAAAGACGTGTCTTTCTATGTCCTGTCCAAGCGTATGCTGGAAAGAACATACTACGAAATTTTTGAAGTTCGCGATCGTATGAAGCGCCGTAAGCCGGACTCTGTGATGGCGGGCAGTGATCGTATCTTTTTGATCCGTCAGGGCTGTGCTTGGCTGGTAAAAGATATTCTGAAGCAATTGAAGTTCTTGAAGTGGACGGAAGGCACGCCTAAGTTGATCAATATCACAAAAGCGACGTTCCAGCACAATCCGTGCTTCAACCGTGTGTTTGGTATCTTCCCTATGTCAGGTTTGAATGACCTGATCAGCTTGCTTCCGGGTTTATTCGTTATCGGGGGGATCCTCGGGACCTTCGTCGGTATCGCCGGCGGTCTTCAGGAGCTGGGTACGATGAACATGCAGGACCTTGAAGGCACGAAAAACATCATGGACCGCTTCCTTCATGAGATTTCCTTCGCAATGGGAACATCCATTGCTGGTATCGTGTTCTCGCTTTTATCTCATATTACAAATACGATGTTCAGCCCGGACCGCTCTTATGTGGCTATGGTGGATCGTTTCGAAAGTGCCCTTGATCAATTGTGGTACCGTGCCGATAACAATGATTATCCGGATCACGAAAAACCATTTGATGAACACCGCGATGCTGTTGAGGCTTTGGCCGAAGATGCTCTGAACAAAGAGATCGGCAAAGCTCCGACGGTGCAACGGGGGGCTTAGTCCTCGAGTGAGGGCTCAGTCAGGAGCTAGTTAGATTTGACAAAGTTTACGGTAACCATCCACAGGAAGGATCAATCGATCACCAAAGAGGTGATGAAGGATTCCTTTACCATTGGTCGTTCCTTGGATTGTGACCTGTCTCTAAATGATACGCACGTCAGCCGCGTGCATCTAGTCGTGAACCGCCGTTGGAACCAGATCTGGATCGAAGATAAGAACTCCTCCAACGGCACCTTCTTAAACAGCAACAAAATGGTTCAAGGAACCCCGGTGAATGTGACCAGCAACGATCGCATTCAGCTGGGTCGTTCTGACTTTATCCTGGTGATTGACCTGGAGACCGATGATGTTCACCCGCCGATGCCGGAATTGGAACCAGAAGCTGTTCCTGAAGTTCCCGCTCAGGTGATGACAGCACCTCGGACCTCAGCTGAAGCATCTGGTGAAAAAACCGGACACGAAGACACCGTTGCAATGCCAGCCCCGGCAATGGCGCCATTTCAGGCCGAAAAGATTCTCCATGATGCGAAAAGAGCAGCAGCTCAGATCGTGCTTGAAGGGGAGAAGCAGGCCGAGAAACGCACACAGGCTATTTATCAAAAGGCCCGTGATTCCCAGGCACAGGCGGAAATCTTCTATCAAACTCGCATCGCGGAAGCGCATAAAGAGGCGGATGCAATTCTTGCGGACTATCAACGTCAAGGGCATCAACTGCTTCATGATGCGCGTAATATGGCGCAGGAACTCCGTGAGGAAGTCGATGTCTATGTGCAAAGCCTTCGTCAAAAGGCCAAAGCCGATGTCGAGGAAATTGTCTCAGAAGCGACTTTGAATTCTGAAAAACTGAAAACCGATGCGCTGGAGCACGCCCGTGTGACTGCGCAAAACGAAAACGCGGCTTCCATTCGCGATGCGAAAGAAGAAGCGGTTCGAATTATTGAATTCGCACGCATGCAGGCCCAGCAGACGCATGAGCAGCTGGTCGGTGTGAAAGATGACCTGCTTAAAAACTCAAGTGCACTGGCGGTTATCAAGGAAGATCTGGAAACCGCACGTTCGGCTTTGGCTAAGACCCTGGCTGACACAACAGAGCTTAAAGAGACTTCTGAGAAACAGTACAGTGACCTGCAGGCAAAGTCCCAGGCGGAACTGCGCGCGATCACTGAAAAGGTGGCGGCTCAGAATACAGCTCTTGAGGCCTTGCAAAAGTCCATCGACGAAAGCTCCAAGAAAAGTCAGTCCACAGAGGACAGTCTTAAGAAGCTTCAGGGCAAACAGGCGAACCTGGAATTTGAAGTCAGCGATATCGAAAACAAAAAGAATCATCTGTTCAAAGAATTTGACGCCCAGAAGATTTTCCTGAACGAGAAATTGGAAAAGGAAAAATCCCAGATCGCCCGCAGTGAAGAGGAGCGACTGGAGGAAATGCGTTTGGAGATGGC
Source organism: Bdellovibrio sp. GT3 (assembly GCF_037996765.1). Taxonomy (NCBI): domain Bacteria; kingdom Pseudomonadati; phylum Bdellovibrionota; class Bdellovibrionia; order Bdellovibrionales; family Pseudobdellovibrionaceae; genus Bdellovibrio; species Bdellovibrio sp. GT3. The sequence continues at coordinate 284,681 of NZ_JBBNAD010000004.1, forward strand.
AAACCGCCTTTCCAAAATGGAGCAGGATCTGGTTGAAGATATCATGACCAAAAAAGCGGGCATGATCAGAGACATCCACATGGCTATCGAAAAAGAAGTCGTGCAAGTGCTGGATGTGAGCGAGTGGAATAAAATCAACGACAAAGTTCAGCAGCAAGTCACAGAGGCTGTCGAAGGCCGCGTGTCTTCGATTTCGCAAAACTCTGTCACTGTGTCAAAACCCGCAGACATCGTAAAGAAACGTAAAAACGAAAAAGTGCGCTGGATCACGACGGGCCTGACTGCAGGCGCCTTGGGGCTGTTTGTCGCGCAGATCGGTTACGACATTGTTCGCAAGGATTCAAATCCTTTGCAGACCCGTGCCCAACAGGAAGCCGTTGCGCGCGCCCAGGATCTGGAGCGCCGTCGCTTTAATCCTCAACAAACGGAAGAGATCAAAGACACCTATACAGATGCTGTGATCTATACGAGCAACTTCAGCCAAATTTATCTGGATAATGATTTTCAGCAAAGACTGTATAAGAGTGCTTCCCAATATCTGCTAAAAACATGGCGTATTGATGAGGATAAATCCTTGCAGGTATTGGCCGCTGCCAACGCCTTGGTTAAGGAGCTTCAGGATCGTCGTAATAAAATTCATCCGGATTTTGTAAAAGACGGCATCGAAAAAATGCATACCCTGGAAAAAGAGAACATGAACCGCATGAAAGACATTCTGGGTTCAGAAGTCCGTCTTGAGTCCTTCAGACGTTTCGAAAAGAACTTCTATAAAGAAGAAGTCGACCGGAAAATCGTTCAGCATTAGCTGAACGATCGAGAATCGATAATGGAAAATTGAAAATAGACGAAAAGGCTGCTTTAGGCGGCCTTTGCTCTTTTGCCTAGGACTATGATGTTGAGGTGAGCTACGTCGTTTTCGACATCAGTGGCTTGGGATTGGATTTCTGTTGAGGTCGTGGCGATCTGTTCAGCAGAGGCTGCGTTGGTTTGCGAAGACTGATCGAGGTCGGTCATGGCCTTGTTGATTTGTTGCAGTCCTGTGGCCTGCTGGGAGCTGGCTTCGGCGATCTCGAAGTTGATGTCTGTCACTTTTTTTACTGAACTTACGATTTCGGCAAGTACGGATCCTGATTTGTCGGCCATTTGCGTGCCGTTATCAATTTTACTGACGCTTTCGTGGATCAAATCAGAGATGTCTTTGGCAGCCGACGCAGATCTTTGCGCAAGTCCGCGGACGGCATCCGCCACAACGGCAAAGCCTTTGCCTTGTTCACCAGCGCGCGCGGCTTCGACCGCAGCATTCAGGGCCAGCAGATTTGTTTGAAAGGCAATATCATCAATGACTGAAGTGATTTCTTCGATGCGTTTTGAGGATTGCGAGATGTCTTTCATTGATCCAATCAAATGCTTGATTTCTTTTTCACCACGCTCCGCCGACTGATAAGAAGCCTGGGACAGGCGGGCTGCTTCTTTGGCATTGTTGGAATTCATTTGAACCATCGAGTTCATCTCTTCCAGGGACGCCACAGTTTCCTCCAGGGATGCTGCTGCTGAAGTGGAGGAGTGTGAAAGCTGTGTGCCGGCCTTTGAAAGCTGTTCGATGGATTCGCGAACCTGCTGTCCTGTTTTCGCCAGTTCTGCCGAAACACCGGAAACTTTTTTGACGATGTATTCAGACATCAGGAATGTAATAACAAAAAGTATCAGAGTTGAAATGACGCTGGTCCATATATTGGCGCTTTTAAGTTCGGCATAGTCGGCTTTGGTTTTCGCACTTTGCTCTTTGCCGTAGGTTTTGTAGTAATTCACGACTTTGTCAGAATATGTGGAAAGGGCCACGCCGATTTCCAGATAACGGTGATCCATGTCGTAGGTTGCCGCAGCCAGGGACTCCGGAGTTCCTGTTTTGATGTTGTTTGCGATCTTGTAAAAGACCTGATCATATTCGGGCATCAGGGATTTTATTTTAGGGAATTCCTCTTTTTCAAATCCGACAAAAGGAATGGTGGAATAGGTTTCAATATTGGCTACCAGATTCTTGTATTCGCTGATGGCTTTATCCACGTTGGCCAGGCGCAACTCTTGATTTTGCGAGTGAACGACGGCGGACCAAAACCACTGTCTTGAGGCATTGCGGGATTTACGGAGGCAGCAGTGCTAAGAACAGTAATTTGCCACGAATACCAGACCAAAACTTTCTAAACATGGTGAACTCCGATTGATTAACTTTTCGGAAGGTCCTAACGATAGTTAATAAAACATGACCGGTTTTTAACAGGTGCTTAACAACACTAGACATAGGTTTTGCGCGTTGTGTAAATTCAGTAATGCTGCTGGTCAATGGTCAGAGGGTTTCCCAGTCTGGCAAATATAAGTTAAAACGCGCCCTGTATTCCGAGGAGGACCTATGTCAGCAGGGCATGCATCACAAATTGAAATTCTATTGGGCTTGGTGGCTTTACTGTTCTTTGTGATCTTCGGAGCGATCATTCTTAGTGTCGTAAAAAAATCCCGTGCCGAGAACAAGCAACTTGAAGAAGCACAGCCTGAGCTGACTCATGAACCAAAAATGGAAATGCCAACAATGGCGGCGGAAGAACCAGTTCTGGCGCACATTGATTCCACCGGCCATGTTGTGTCTGATATGGAAGCTGTGGATCTCGCGGCTGCACTTAGAAAGACCGAAGAAAATCTTTTCGGCCGTATCCGCAGCCTGTTCAAATCTGACGCTAACAAACAGCATTTGGATGATATCGAAGAGATTCTTTATACCAGTGATCTGGGGCCAGCGACGGTGCAACGCCTAATGGGCGCATTGCAGGAGAAGCTTTCCCGCAAAGAGCGCGCAGATTACGACACTGTTCGCGATGCCTTGAAAGAGGAAATAAAAAACATCTTCGCGGGTTCTCATTCCTCAGCACCGACCGCAGGAATTCTATCCAAAATTAACTTCGCAGAATCCGGTCCAACAGTTCTGATGATCGTTGGCGTGAACGGTGCGGGTAAAACGACTTCCATAGGTAAAATTTCAGCCCAACTGGCGGCCGAAGGTAAGAAGGTTCTGGTTGCAGCCGGGGATACATTCCGTGCGGCAGCCGGTGGTCAATTGAAGGTTTGGACAGATCGCGCACAAGTGGAGATCTTTTCGCCGGAGGGTGTGACAGATCCAAGTGCGGTGGCGTTTGATGCTGTGGCGAAAGGCAAAGCACAAAACTACGATGTGGTGATCGTGGATACTGCAGGTCGCTTGCATACCCAGGCAAATTTGATGGAAGAGATCAAAAAAATGAAGCGTGTGATGACCAAGGTTATTCCCGAGGCACCACATGAAACCTTGATTGTATTGGATGCCAATTCCGGTCAAAACGCCCTGATGCAAGCCAAGGAATTCCACAGCACACTGGAATTAACTGGAGCAGTCCTGACAAAAATGGATGGGACTGCCAAAGGTGGCGTGGCCGTGGGCCTTGCTCAAGAGCTGCAAATTCCAATTAAGTTGATCGGTGTTGGGGAGCGTATCCAGGATCTTCGCACGTTCTCGGCGCAGGAATTTGTGGATTCCTTATTCCAGGCACATATTTAAATATCTGCTTTGATCGAGTCTGACATTCTTTGAATTTCGTCAGACTCGTAGATGAACTGTCCTGCATTGAAATTTAAAATCGACAGAGCCATTGCTTTTGCCACATCGGTCGCAGCAATGGCTTTGTACTTTTTAAGAGGCCCGATCATCAAAGCATTCATGACGGGACTCAGTTTTTGCATCAGCCCTTCGCCAGCGCGCTTTTCTTTGCGATCACCCAGCAAGAGGGACGGTCTGAAGATCTCGATCTGAGGGATGGATAGCTTTCTAAGATCGCGCTCCATTTCGCCTTTTACGCGGTTATAGAAGATCGATGAACCAGCATCAGCGCCCATCGCTGAGATCACGATGAATTTCTGGGCTTGGGCCTTTTCAGCGACTTTCGCAAACTCCATCACATAGTCATAATCAACCTTGCGGAAGGCTTCCTGGCTGCCGGCAACCTTGATGGTCGTACCCAGGCAGCAAACAAAGGTGTGAGCTTTTAATGAAGAACCCTGACTTGCGAGTTTGTCGAAGTCCAAGAGGACGGTTTCCACTTTTGCGGGAAAGCGGCCCACGGGTTTGCGGGATACGACAGTCACGTGACCCACGTGTTCTATGTTCGCCAAAAGCAAAAGGAGCTCGTTACCCACGAGCCCCGTTGCGCCAGTCATGCAAATGTCAGTCGGGAAATTCATCCCTAGTAGATTACATTAGGCGGGTAGTGATAGCCAGTGGCTTTTAGGTGTTCAGGAACAGTTGTTCTGAAATCAATAAGTCCGCTGATTTTAACTTTGCCCTTAACAATGCGTGCATCCGGATGTTGATAGTCAATGAAGCGACCTTCATCCACCAGGAAGTAACCACGGAAGTTCGTTGGTTCTTTGGATTTACCGGCGTCAATACGGTAACGGTCGCCGGATTTGCCAGAACTTGCAGAGTTTTTGTAGTTCAATTGGTAAGCTGTTGGGTATTGATCAACCATGTAGCTGCCTTGTTCAAGGAAGTTTTGACCTTGAATCACAGGGATCGCTTTGTTGATGATGTTCGTTGCATCCGCACTCAAACCGCCGGATTTCTGTGCTCCATCCGTCAATAGGATGTAGTCCCAGCGCATTGGGTTGTTGTAGTTGTCGCGGTAGCGAGTCAGTGGAATCACGCTGTCGTCAGACAAAATGACCTGACGTTCGCGAGTCGATTCACGCGCATAAACACGGTAGATGTCAGTGCCTACTGGCAGATTTTCGCGCAAGAACGCGATCGCGCGATTTTCAAGGCGTGTGCAACCATGGGAACCTGGGTTTGAGAACATGTTCATGAAGAAGCCACGAGTGATGTCGATAGCATCAGAGCCATCAACACCCCAGCCAATTGTTCCGTGCATCCACTGGCTATTAACGCCATTGACGTCATCAGCAGGGGAAAGCTTTGCCGCGTACCAACCGAAAGCACCGTAAACAGTGTCTTTGCCGTTTTTCTCGGTCAACCATTTGCGGGAGCCAATTACGCGGGAAGAGTTTTTGGAGATTGGTTTTGGAATTGTCTTAAGATCCTGACCAGCTGTGTACCAGCTTGGGTAGGTTTGCATACCATCAGAGTAAAACTTCACCCAAGTGGCAATGCGCGAGTGACCCAACCAGGTCATGTAAGCATAACGATCAGATTTAGTGCCTTCTTCGTTACGGCCCACAACCATGTCAGATTCCATCACAAGTTTGTGTGGGCAACCAGGGTAGGTCGTGCAACGTTCATAAACACGGGTTTTTTCTGTCGCTACGTTTTGAATGACAAAGTATTTCAAAACAGGCGCAGTGAAAGGTTTCTCAGACAAATAGTCTTTGGAAACAAACAATTGCGGAGCGATGTTCGTTGGAACAGATTTGGATTTAATCAATCGGATTTGAACCAATGGAGTGCTGCCATCCAAAGTGCTGATCACAGTCACTTCGTCGTTCATGGAAAGTTGACCGACAATGTTTCCTGCAGCAGTTGAATTTGAACTGCGAAGATTCAAGTTATCAGCTGCGATGTAATATGTTTTTCCAACTGTAAGCTGATTTTTTTCAACAGCAGCAATTTGCACCTGAGCTGATGCCTGAGAAATTGCAAATGCGTTGAGTGTCATTGTGGCAACTAGCAAGCTGAATGCAAATTTGCCGCGATTTTTACCAAGAATGTTATTCATGGATTGTTCTCCCCCGTGTGACCTGCATTAATTACAAACTGGCGTCGTCATATCACAAACTAGGGATGTGGGCGTCTGAAATTTGTTCAATTGTAATAAGTGCCCCAAGGCACAGCTGGAGGATTCATGAAATGGATTTTGGGCCTTTGTTGCCTGATAGTGCCTGCATTGTCTCAGGCGCAATTTAACTCTTTAGCCAGGACAGACTGGCGTGTAATGAAAACGCAATGGTCTACTCAGGACGAGGAAAACTTTAGCAGATTTGTGGCGCGCTTAGGTGCTGCCGTCGAGAATCGCCAGTGTGATACGGTAAAAGACTGCCTGAAGAGCGATGCCAACCCGTATTATTCTTCAGACCCCGCAGGATTGGTTTACTATGCTGACTGTGCGGATCTGCCGTACTTTTTAAGAGCCTATTTCGCCTGGAAAAATGGACTGCCTATGTCGGTGGCAAGCCGGGTCAGTGCTCGGCCCGTGGCTGGAAATACCGGTGACATTCGGTATACGCCACAAGGAAATTACGTGACCGGCCGCTTTGATGTGATCGCCGGCAATGGTCGCAAACGCTTTGCCTTTATTGATAATATCGAGGACTACGATATCGGTAACTTGATGTTGGCCACTCGTTATCCAAATGCAGTGGCGCTGTTGAATGGCACGATCACGAATTCAACGCTTTCCGCGACGTTCAGAATGATGGGAACCGAAGACGGAAAAATGTATGCGGATTTCTACCCGGTCAAACTGACCAGATTCAGTGTCCGACCGGGAACTGTGATTTATGATCCAAACGGACATGTGGCGGTGGTTTACAAAATCACAGCAGATGGACAAGTTTACTATATTGACTCTCACCCTGACAATACTTTGACGTCAGGGATGTACAACCCAAAATTCGAGCGCAGCAATCCTTATCAAGGCGCGGGTTTTAAAAACTTCCGTCCATTGACGTTGGTTGATGCAAGACAGGATTCGTCGGGAGCCTATGTCGGGGGAAGAGTTGTCGGCGCCAAAAACACGACACTGCCTTATTATTCATTGGAACAATTCTTTGGCACAAATCCTGATCCCGACGGTAAGTGGAGCAAAGGCAAGTTTGTCTATAACGGTCGCGACGTGGATTACTATGAGTATCTGCGTATCATGATGGCCAACGGCGAGCTGCGCATCGACCCCTTGGTGGATATGCAAGTGATGTTGCGTGATCTATGTGTGAACGTGAGAGATCGTGTGCAAGCGGTGGATGTGGCACTGCAGTCCGGTGTGCAAAACAAACCTCATCCTGAGCGTTTGCCTGTAAATATTTATGGTACCACTGGAGAGTGGGAACAATGGGCTTCTCCGTCGCGGGATGCGCGCCTGAAGGTTTCCTTTGCAAACCTGCTGATTCAAGTCCGCAGCATGGTTCAGCGTCATCAGGTGGGGGATCCTACGATTGTGTACCATGGAAGCAATCTGCGCGGTGACCTGATGGCGATTTATCAAAGAGAATCTGCAAGCTGTCAGTTCGCCTACAAGAATAGCAATGGCGTCGGTGTTCCGTTGAATTTGGATCAGGCAAGACAACGTGTTTTTGACATGAGCTTTGATCCTTACCATTGTGCGGAACTGCGATGGGGAGCGAAAACTTCCCAGGAACTGGCATCTTGCCGGGACAACCAAAACAAACGCGCTTGGTATGCAGCGGAACGCTGGTTGCGATATCAAGCGGATCGCACCTATGATGCGAGAATGGATTACACTCTGGGTGAGCTGACCGGTCCTAAACCAGGAGTGGGAGTGGCGAATCCGCCGGATGTGGATATCGTGCGCTTTCTGCAAACGGGAGCTCGCCGTTAGTTTTTCTGAAACAAAGTATTATTCAAGACACCGCAGTATCTTCGCTGATCTGCGGTGTCTCATTTTGAGACTGTAGATTCTGCGCCAATCGTTGCCGAGGAATGTTACCTCCTTCTATTTAAGAGATGAAATCCAACAGATTCCAGCCGAAGCGGCATAAATGTTGGAAGTAAAAGGGTGAGTGAGGCACACCCTATGAAAATGAAAGACTATATCAATTTCAACGAAGTCCTTTTAATCGCAATTGGGATCATTCTTTTGTTCCCATTGCTGGGTAATGCTCAGGATGTCACATATCCCAACTACTCTACAGCAATTAAAACCGCAGTGACGGATCCGACTTCCCAGTTGGGCAGCATGGCTCAGTTTCAATACTTTATGCATACAGATATGATGAAGAAGCTTTATTCTTTGCGTGGTTACGAGCCGATCTGGATTAACTTCCAAGGTCGTCCTGCGCCGATCGCCACAGAGCTTCGTCGCTTGCTTTTAGTGGCTTACCGTCATGGCTTGCCAGCAGATATGGAGCAGGTTGCAGTTAAAGAAAACGGCGCCACAGTTCAAAAGTGGACCTATGTTTCCCGTGGATACTGGGACAGAAGATTAGAAGACTACCTGCGCACAGCGACGGTTTCCCCGAAAGACGTCATCTGGTTTGAGCTTTTGGCAACAGAGGCTTTTTTGCGTTATACGCAGCACATTTTTGTCGGCCGTTTTGATCCAAGAAAAATTGATGAAAAAATCATTCTGGGCCCTCGCGTGATCAACGACAAAACTTACAATGCCCTGAACCATGCTGTCAGTAATCCGGGGCGCTTGCAGGAGTTGATGGATCGTTTTGCTCCGGAGTCAGCGAACTATAAAGGTCTGATGACTTTATTGAACTACTATCGCCGCGTGAAGTTGGCGGGTGGTTGGCAGGCTATTCCGTCACCGGGCGTACAGATCGAGCCGGGCATCAGTCATCAGATTATTCCGCAGATCAGAAGTCGTTTGAAGCTTTTTGGGTATGAAATGGGTGATCTCAATAATCAAGTCTATGATGAGGGTTTTGGTAGAGCCCTGCGCCGATTTCAAGAGTTGAGTGATCTGGAAAATGACGGTGTGATTGGTGCCAACGTTTCAAAAGTTTTGCGCTATTTGAATGTGCCGGTAGAGGGGCGCATCGAGCAACTGTCGGTAAATATGGAGCGTCTGCGCTGGTTGCCGAGGAAATTGGGTGATCGCTATGTATTCGTGAATCTGGCAATGACAGAGTTCCGTCTGCATGACGAGAAGCTTTCTGCGGCAGAACTTGAAAAAATGAAATTCAAAACCATCAACGGTAAGGATGTCCGTCAGACGCCATTGATGATTGATGAAATTCGCTATGTGAATTTCAATCCGACGTGGACTGTGCCAAGCTCCATCGCCATCAAAGACAAGTTGCCGCAACTAAGAGCGGACGCGGGATATCTGGGTAAGCACGGTATGAAACTTATGCGAGGTCAGACGGTCGTAGATCCGATGACAGTGGATTTTAAAAATATCGCAGAGGATGTTTTCGCAAGCACATATACCATTGTACAGATGCCGGACTATAACAATGCCCTGGGTGTTGTTAAGTTTCCTCTCGTTAAAAACAACAAGGCTATTTTCATGCACGACACCAACGAGAGAAATCTGTTTAAGACGACCAACCGTCATGGCAGCTCGGGTTGCATTCGCCTGGAAAAGCCCAAAGAGTTTGCCGAGTACCTTCTGGCTGATAAGGGATATACTTTGGCCAAAATCAACGGCCTGGTTCCACAAAATGCAGAGATGCCTCCGGGGAAAACTTTTTCTGAGACATTGAAGCGCCCGATGACGGTTTATATTCAGTATCTGACGACCGAAGTGGGCCCGAAAGGTGAAGTGCGCTTTGCTGACGACGTATACGGCCAGGATGAAAAAATCAAAGCGGCGCTTTTGGATCCCAAAAACAACGGCGACTTCTAAAGCGACTTCTTTTGAAATAAAATTGGCGAAAATCAAAATCTATGTTTCGATAAAGGGATGAAGAGAATCATCCCTTTTATTTTTTCAATACCCCTTGTGACGATGGCGCAGGTCTCATCACCAACGCCTTCGCCAGCGGTTTCAGCCAAGCCGGTTTCGGTTTCCTACGAAAATCTGATCAAGTGTTTCCCGGAGTTGAAGGATGATTCCCTGACGTTCAAGGTCGATCTGACAAAGTTGAAGGATTTGGCGGATGAAAAGCTGGTGACTATTCGCTCGCAACTGCGTCAAAGAAAGATTGGATATTTGGATGCAGATCAGGATCAAATGATTTTGACCCTGAAGTCGAGCGGCGCAGGGAAAAAGCAGAAAACCGAGCTGTCGTTGCAGAAGGTTGCGGCGGACGGGGTGCTTACGGATATAGCACTTACTAAAAATCAACGCACCAATCCCAAACAAGAGATCATTAATAATTTTCTGCTGAATGGGACGATCAAGAGTGATGAGTACTCCTATCTTGACACGAAGCTGAATGGAATCACAGCGACCTACAAGCGCAACTTCCGCGAGGTCGTGGAATTCAATTTAGAGGGACCGTCACGAAAGCGCAGTCTGTCTTGCAGTAGCGAGCCTCAACTGGGCATTATTTGCACTTGCACCAAGAAATAAACTGTTGAATAGCGCTGATCGTTATAGCTATAATTTTCGTAGTGTTGTTCTAGGTTTTTATCTAGAGTTTTAAAAGGTTTAGCCCCATTAGCGATTGAAAGAGGAGACACGGTGACTGCTGAGAAAAAGAACTTCAATTTCCTCATTGCAGGAGTCCCGTATAAACTTAGATCCTCTCATGACGATGCCACAGTTCAGGAACTCGTCGACTTTGTTAATAACAAAATGAATCAAGCTATGGCCGTTACTAAAAACGGTTCTTTCCAAAATGCCGCTGTGTTGACAGCAATGAATGTCGCGGAAGAACTCATCCTTTTGAAAAGAAAAGCGCAGCGTGAACTCGATAAGCTCGAGGAAAAAACGATGCAGCTTTCTTTGGAACTCGAAAACTCCAAGAACAACAAGGTTTTGAACAACTAACTTTGATGTAACTCTCTTGGAGTGCCCATGCCCTCTTGGAGCTCTAAACAGGAATGTCGTTCCTTTTATAAATCTCTTTGCGCCCAAGAGTTTGCGCAAGGTCTTGTTCAAAACCAGCAGCAGTTGAATGTATTTCTGCAGGACTTTATGTCCAAGCAGAACGGATGTTGGGGGGCTTATCGCTCTCTTTCTCAAGAAGTCAGTGTGGATCAGGTCTTCAAGATCGAACACATTGATTGGGTGTTCCCCCGTATCAAGGGCACCGAGCTTGAGTTTTGTTTTGCATCAGGTTTTAGCCAAGGCGCATTTGGCGTTTTGGAGCCTGATCCCAACTCCGCTATCATTGATCTTAAAGGCATTCACGGCCTGCTGATTCCCGGATTAGTTTTTAATAAGAATGGCAACCGCCTTGGCAAGGGTAAGGGATTTTATGACAAAACCCTCGCTCATTTTAAAGGAGTCAAGGTGGGGGTTTGTTTTGATTTTCAAATTTCAGAACAGACGCTACCGATGGAAGCCCATGACGAGAAGATGGATTACATCCTCACAGAGTCGGGTTTGATCGTTTGCCAGCAGTTTGAAGTTCATTAGGAACTTCTAGGAGAAAAGGAAAAGATGGAAATTTTAATCACAGCCATTATCTGTTTAATTTTGGGCGGTGTCGCTGTTTTCATGGTGAAGCGTATCCAGGACAACAACAGCAAAAAGTCTGCACGCATTGAAGCCGAGCGTATTGTTAATAAGGCTAAATCCGAAGCAGCAAAACTTAAAAAAGATGCTGAAACTCGTTCTAAGGATTTTGAAGGTCGCGCCCGCAAAAACGTGGAAGCTGACATTCATAAGCAAAACTCCACTTTGAAAAACAAAGAGTCTCAGTTGGATCGCCGCTTGAAAGAGATCGAGCAGCAGTTCAAACAAAAGATGGAAGAAAACGAGCGTTACTTGAACACGCTGAAAGACCGCGAGGAAAAAATCGCGATCTCTGAAAACCGTGTGAAAGAGCTTGAGAAAAAAGGCGAATCACAAATTGGTGATTTGAAGCTTAAATTGGAATCTGTGGCCGGTATGTCGCAAGACGAAGCAAAACGTCAGTTGCTATCTGCGATCGAGGACGAAGCAAAAGTCGAAGCTTCCAAAAAAATCACGCAAATCGAAGAACAAGCTCAAAAAGAATCAGAAGTTAAAGCAAAGCGCATCTTGGCGACAGCATTGTCTCGTTTCGCGTCTGAGTTCACTTCTGAAAGAACTGTCAGCGTTTTGGCACTTCCGAACGACGAGATGAAAGGTAAAATCATCGGTCGTGAGGGTCGTAACATCAGAACACTGGAAGCTCATTGCGGCGTTGACTTGATCGTGGATGACACTCCGGAAGCGGTGGTGATCTCTGGCTTCGATCCGGTTCGTCGTGAACTGGCTCGTCGTACTATCGAGAAATTGATGGAAGACGGTCGTGTGCATCCTGCGCGCATCGAAGAAGTGGTAGAGAAACAACGTAATGAACTTATGAAATCCATCAAAGAAGAAGGCGAACGCCACGTGATGGAATTGGGTATTGCAAACATGCACCCTGAGTTGATCAAAATCATCGGTGGCTTGAAATACCGTAACTATCAGGGGCAAAATGCCTTGAACCAATCCCTTGAAGTGGCGAACATTGCCGGTCTTCTTGCGGGTGAGTTGGGCGTGAGCGTGAAATTGGCTCGTCGTGCGGGCCTTCTTCACAATATCGGTAAAGCGATCGACCACACAGCTGAAGGCAGCTATGCGTTGGTGGGTGCTGAAGCCGCTAAAAAATACAATGAATCTGAAGATGTCTGCCACGCGATCCGTTCCCATGATGAAGAGGAAAAACCTCATTCCATCCTGGCTTGGATTGTTCATGCCGCTTACATCCTGTCCAGTGCTCGTCCAGGCGCTCGTCGTCCACAAATGGATTCCTTCATCCACCGTTTGGAAGATCTTGAGTCCATCGGTAACAGCTTCGACGGCGTTTTGAAAACATTGGCACTTCAGGCAGGTAAGGACGTTCGCGTTCTGGTTGAATCTGCAAAAGTGACAGATGATCAAGCAGTGATGCTTTCTCGTGATATCGCTCGTAAGATCGAACGTGAAGTTCCTCAAGCTGGCCAGATTAAAGTCACTGTGGTTCGTGAGACTCGCAGTGTGGAGCATGCACGCTAATGAGCTTTTTAGATCCTAAAGAACAGTTAGAAAGAATTAAATTCGGCGTTGCTGAGTTTATTAACGACGAGGAGATGCTTAAGAAATTAAAGCGCTCCAAGGAAACAGGGACTCCGCTTCGTATTAAGCTGGGAGCAGACCCGACTCGTCCTGATATTCATATCGGACACACCGTAGTCATCAATAAATTAAAGACGTTCCAGGATCTGGGTCACCATGTGATCTTTTTGATCGGGGATTTCACCGCAACTATCGGTGATCCAACTGGTAAGAGCACGACTCGTCCGGTCCTTTCCCGTGAAGAGATCGAGGAAAACGGTCGCACTTACGCCAAACAAATTTTTAAAATCCTGGATCCGAACAAAACCGAGATCGTCTACAACTCCTCATGGATTGGTAAAATGACTCCGGGTGAGTTCATCAAGATGGCGGCACAATATACTGTGGCGCAAATGCTTGAGCGTGATGATTTCACGAAGCGTTATCGTGCAGGAACGCCGATTGCGATTCATGAGTTCCTATATCCATTGACTCAGGGTTATGACTCTGTGGCTTTGAAGGCGGACGTTGAGTTGGGTGGAACGGATCAGAAGTTTAACCTTCTGGTTGGACGTGCCATGCAGTCGGCATATGGTCAGGAACCGCAGTGTATTTTGACGATGCCGATTCTGGAAGGTATCGATGGCGTTAATAAAATGTCCAAATCTTTGGACAATTATATTTCCGTTGTTGATACACCCAAAGATATGTTCGGTAAGACTATGAAGATCTCGGATGATCTGATGTATCGTTGGTACGAATTACTGACGGACATCACAGCCGGTGAGTTGGCGCAATTAAGACAGGACGTAGCGGATAAAAAGAAACATCCACGTACTGTGAAAGTTGAGCTGGCGAAATTCATCATTAAACGATTCCACTCGGCTGAGGCTGCTCAGGCAGCTGAAGATGAGTTCAATCGTATTTTCGTCGACAAAGGTTTGCCTGACGATATTCCAACCGTAGAAATTGAGAACGTATTTATCCCGGCTGATGGCTTGGGCGTGGCTCAGTTGTTGGTAAAACTTGGCTTTGCGGCTTCAAATAGTGAAGGCGGTCGCATGGTTCAGGGTGGTGCCGTGCAAATTGATGGCAAGAAGATTGCGGATGCTAAAATGAAGTTGTCCGTAGCCGATATCGACGGAAAGGTCGTTAAAGGCAGTAAAACCAAATTCGCGAAAGTGAAACTGGTATGAAAATAAAATTTCTTCCGCAAAACATTGAGGTTGAAGCAACTCCGGATAAATCGCTATTGCAAATCGCCACGGAAAATCAGCTTGAGATCCGTTCAATTTGCAAGGGTGTTCCAAGTTGTGCTGAATGCCGCGTGCGCATTAAGGAAGGGGACAGCAATGTCCTGCCTCCAGGCAAAGCGGAGTTGAGTCTCATTGGTACAAGTTACTTTATTGATGGCCGTCGTTTAAGCTGTCAGGTGCGTTGCTTCGGTGATGTGACTGTGGATCTGACTGAGCAAGTGGAACGCGCGGAAAATCAAACTAAGAAAATCAGAGGCTTCCGTACTAACAAGCAAATGGAATCCAAAGCTGTGAACGATACCATGCTTCTGGATGCGAAGGTTGATGAATCGGCCTCCGCAGTCGTAAGTGCTGGATCTGAATCTGTGGGTGAGACGGTACAAGCTCCGGGGGAACGTCCACCTCAGCAGCAACGTCAGCAGAATCAGCAAAAGCAAAAACAGCAACAAAATCAGAATCAAAACCGTCAAAAACAGGGCGGTCAGCAGAAGCAGCAACAGCAGGCTAAGCAGCAACAAGGTCAGAACCAACAAAGACAGCAGCAAAAGCCAAAAGGTGGTGGCGGACAAAATCAAAATCGCCAGCACAATCAGCCAAAGCAGAATCAGAACCAAAATCAGCAGCAGGCCAAGGCGCAGAATCCAAATCAAGGACAGCCACGCCAACAAAACCCGCAGCAAAATCAAAACAAGCCCAAGCAATAGCTGGGCTTGTTTTTTTAAAGCTCCTCTTCCTCATCAATTGTTAACTTATTGGATTTAAGTCCAGTGCAATGACATTAGTGGGATGCCGATAAGAGTGGAGCATGTCTCACAAGATCACTTTCCGCGAACGCGGCCAAGGACCCATTTTGATTCTTCTTCACGGTTACGGAGGAAGTATTCATCATTGGGATGCGGTGGCCACCCAGCTGGAGTCCCAGTATCGAGTGATCGTACCCAATCTGACGCATTTGTATTTGAGCTCCGATAAGCTTTTCTTCACAGTTCAGGTGGAAGTACTGGCAAAGTTTATTCACGACAACTTCCCTCAACAGCGCGTTCATCTGGCCGGATTAAGCTACGGTGGTGCCTTGAGTTGGGCGCTGGCAACGCAACACCCTCATTTGGTGGACAAGCTTGCACTGATCAATCCTATGGTGACGGATCCGGTGAAGAACTTCCTGTTGAAGGAACTTAGATTTTTCTTC